>CACLNT010000006.1 GCA_902608385.1 uncultured Pelagibacteraceae bacterium | reverse complement strand
TATCTATCCAATCATAGCTTTCATATTAATTTATTATTTGATATCAGGTGGCGCTTTTGGACTTGAATGGGTTGAAACTGGAGCATGGGGTGGACTGTCTTTGACTTTTATAGTTTCTTTCTTTTGTTTAATTTTCTGCTTCCCTCTAGGAATGTTTTTAGCTTTAGGAAGAAGATCTGTTTTGCCAACAGTAAGATATATCTCTGTTGGATTTATCGAATTCTGGAGAGGCGTACCTCTGATAACTGTATTATTTATGTCCTCTGTAATGTTTCCAATGTTTTTACCAGAAGACTTTTTCATGGATAAGCTTGTTAGAGTTATTATTGCAATATCTTTATTTGAAGCTGCTTATGTGGCTGAAGTTATAAGAGGAGGTTTGCAAGCTCTACCAAGAGGGCAGTATGATGCAGCAAAATCTTTAGGAATGGGTTATTGGAAAATGCACATTTTTGTAATTTTACCACAAGCCTTAAAGTTAGTTATTCCAGGTATAGCTAATACTTTTTTAGCATTAGTTAAAGATACGCCATTAATTTTTGTAGTTGGTTTATTAGAAATAGTTGGAATGTTGAATTTAGCAAAAACTAATCCAAAATGGCTTGGTTTTGCAATGGAAGGTTATGTGTTTGCAGCTATTATTTTCTGGATTATTTGTTATGCTATGAGTAGATATAGCCAGAATTTGGAACTTGAATATAAAACGGAAAGATAAAAAATATAATGTCAGATTCAATAATAGAAATTAAAAATGTAAATAAGTGGTTTGGTGATTTTCAAGTATTAAAAGATATAAATCTAGAAGTTCAACAAAAACAAAAAATAGTAGTATGTGGACCTTCTGGTTCAGGAAAATCAACTTTGATAAGATGTATTAATAGACTTGAAGAACATCAAGAAGGAAATATCGTTGTAGATGGAAATGAACTTACAGAAGATACAAAAGATATTGAAAAAATTAGAGCAGAAGTTGGGATGGTTTTCCAACAATTTAATTTATTTCCACATTTATCAATTTTAGACAATTGCACCTTGGCGCCAATTTGGGTTAAAAAAATGCCAAAGAAACAAGCTGAAGAACTAGCAATGGCACAATTAAAACAAGTACAGATTGATGACCAGGCAAATAAATTTCCAGGTCAGCTGTCAGGAGGACAACAACAAAGGTGCGCTATTGCAAGAGCTTTATGCATGCAACCAAAAATAATGTTGTTTGATGAACCAACTTCAGCATTAGACCCTGAAATGATAAAAGAAGTTCTTGATGCAATGGTTAATTTAGCTAAACAAGGAATGACAATGATAGTTGTCACTCATGAAATGGGTTTTGCAAAAGAGGTAGCTGATGAAGTAATATTTATGGATGAAGGAATGATTGTAGAAAAGGCCAAAACAAACGAATTCTTTGCAAATCCAAAGAACGACAGAACAAAACTTTTTTTAAGTCAAATTCTTTAACAAAAGTTACCATTTTTTTAAACAATTCATCTATAATTTACAAACATTTTAACTTGTTTTATAAACTCAAGTTACTAAAAAACCTTGTATGTCAAGCCTATATTTAGGTCCATTTTTTTTATTTTAGTGCTTGCACTGTGTCAAAAGAAATAGTTCAATATCATTTATATTAATTAAGAGGGGTCTTAATATGGAAGAAAATTTTAATAAACACTTGGGTAGTAAGTTAAAACTTAGAAGATTGTCTTTAGGTTTAACACAGACCAAGGTTGCTAAGGCAATCAATGTCACATTTCAACAGATACAAAAATACGAAAAAGGAACAAATGGAGTTAGCTCAATAAGATTATTGCAGCTTTCAAATTATTTAAAAGTACCAATTAACTATTTCTTTGAAGATTTTTCTGAGTATTTAATTAATGTAGATAAATCAAAAGAATCTCCATCAAATGTTAATTATAACTTTTTAGCTAAACTTTATTCAGAATTAACAGAAGATCAAAAAATAAAGTTTAATAAAAATTTGCAAACATTTAATACGATTGTGTCCAAAACGGGTTAATTTTTGGCTCCTCGGGCAGGACTCGAACCTGCGACCAATTGATTAACAGTCAACTGCTCTACCAACTGAGCTACCGAGGAATATTAAAAATTGAACTTACTTTTTTTTTTAATTAAAACAACACATTTTTTGGAGGCAACGCCCAGAATCGAACTGGGATACAAGGATTTGCAATCCTCTGCGTAACCATTCCGCCACGTTGCCATCTATTTTCATAATAAATCAATTTAAGATACTTTTATATACAAAATATTTCTAATTAGTCCATTAAATTCAAAGTTAAATTGATTATTGTTAATTCATATTATTAAATTATAAACTTATTAACCAATGAGCTCAGATAAATATATACATTTAAAAGTAGAAGATAAAATTTATTCTTATTGGGAGAAAAATAAATTATTTACACCTAAAAAGAATAAAAAAAAATTTTCAATAGTAATTCCACCTCCAAATATAACAGGAAGTTTGCATATGGGTCATGCTTTAAATAATTCGATCCAAGATCTTTTAACTAGATATCACCGCATGAACAATTTTGAAACTCTTTGGCAACCAGGTACTGACCATGCAGGTATTGCCACTCAAGCTTTAGTCGAAAGAAAACTATCTTTAGAAAATATTAGTAAAAAAGAGATTGGAAGAAAAAAATTTATTAAAAAAGTATGGGATTGGAAAAAACAATATGGCGATGTGATTATTAATCAACTTAAAAAATTAGGTTGTTCATGTGATTGGTCGAGAAATGCGTTTACAATGGATGACAACTTATCAAAATCAGTAATTAAAGTTTTTGTTGAACTCTATAAAAAAAAGTTAATTTATAAAGCTGAGAAGTTAATTAACTGGGATACGGTCTTAAAAACTGCAATTTCAGATTTAGAAGTGGATCAAAGGGAAGTTAATTCAAAATTATATCATATTAAATATCCCATTGAAGGATCAAGTGATTTTATAACTATCACAACAACCAGACCCGAAACTATGCTTGGAGATACCGCTATAGCAGTTAACTCTAAAGATCTAAGATACAAATCTTTAGTTGGAAAAACTGTAATAGTACCTATAGCTGATCGTAAGATTAAGATTATCAAAGATGATTATGCTGATCCTGAGCAAGGAACTGGTGCTGTTAAAATAACTCCTGCTCACGATTTTAATGATTATGAAGTAGGCAAAAGAAACAAACTTGAAATTATTAATATTTTTACCAAAGAAGGAAAAATAAACAATAATGCACCAGATGACTTTATAGGATTAGATCGTTTTGAGGCTAGAAAAAAATTATTAAATGAGCTTATAAAAAAAGATCTTTTATCAAAGGAAGAAAATATAAAAAATAAAGTTCCTTATGGCGATAGATCTAACTCAATAATAGAACCTTTTTTAACTGAGCAATGGTTTGTAGATGCTAAAAAATTAGCAATAAATGCAAAAAAAATTGTTAAGAAAAAAAAAACTAATTTCTTTCCAAGCAATTGGTCAAAAACATATTTTCAATGGATGAACAATATAGAACCATGGTGTATTTCAAGACAACTTTGGTGGGGACATCAAATACCAGCTTGGTATGGCCCAGATAAAAAAATATTTGTAGCATCAAATGAAGCAGAAGCAAAAAAAATTGCAAAAAAATATTACAAAAAAAAAGTTCAAATAGATCAAGACCCCGATGTTTTAGACACTTGGTTTTCATCTGGCTTATGGGCGTTTGCAACATTAGGTTGGCCAAATAAAACTAAATATTTAAAAAAATTTTATCCAACAACAGTGCTTGTTACAGGTTTTGATATAATTTTCTTTTGGGTAGCTCGAATGATTATGTTTGGAATGGAGTTTATGAACAAAGAACCTTTTAAAGATATTTATGTTCATGCTTTAGTTAGAGATGAAAAGGGACAAAAAATGTCAAAGTCAAAAGGCAATGTTATTGACCCACTTGAATTAATAGAAAAGTATAGCGCTGATGCTTTAAGATTTACTCTTTTATCAATGGCATCTCCTGGAAGAGATGTAAAACTTTCTGAAGATAGAGTTAAAGGATATAGAAATTTTTTAAATAAATTATGGAACGCAAATAATTTTTTAATTATGAATAAATGCAATTTTAATAACAGCTCAAAATTGCCAAAACTTACTCTTAATATTAATAAATGGATATACGCTGAACTACTAGAAGTAAAAAATAATGTTGAAAAACACATAAAAGATTACAGATTTGATGAAGCTTCACGTAATGCTTATCAATTTGTTTGGCATTCATATTGTGATTGGTATGTAGAGCTATCTAAAACAATACTTAACTCAAAAAATCAAAAAGATATTAAAGAAGTGAAAATAGTTTCGAGCTATATATTTAAACAAATCTTGATATTAATGCACCCATTTATCCCTTTTATAACTGAAGAAATATGGCTTAAAAATAAACTAGACAATAGAAAAAAGAATTATCTTATGCTTGCAAATTGGCCAAAAGGTAAATCAAAAAAAGATGAAAGTTACAAGGAAGTGAAAAAAATAATCAATATGATTTCTGACATTAGATCCTTTAAAAATGAATTAAATGTGAATCCTGGCTCATTTATTGATGTTTCTATTGAAAAAGTTACCAATAAGTCTTTTTTCATAAAAAATGATGTAATTTTTAAAAGACTTGGACGTATTAATAATCTCTTTATAAAAGATCAAAACAAACCAGGTGCAACTTTAGTTATAGGTGGTAATTTATTTAAATTATATTTTGATAAAACTGTTGACTTAAATTTAATTAAAGAAAATTTACTTAAAAGAAAAAACAAATATGACGAAGAAATTGCCAAAATTTCTCAAAGGCTAGATAATAAAGGCTTTATTGAAAGAGCACCAAAAAATATTGTCGATCATGAAAAAACTAACTATAGTAACCTTAAAAACGATATTCAAAAAATAACTTTAACTATTGAAAGTCTTTAATGCCAAGATTTAACAAGAAGAAATTACCAAGCAGACATACTTCTCTGGGTCCTGATAAAGCACCTCAAAGGTCTTTTTATTATGCAATGAAATTAACAGAAAAAGATGTAGCTAAACCTTTCGTTGGTGTTGTTTCTACTTGGAATGAAGCTGCTCCTTGCAATATTGCTTTAATGAGACAGGCTCAATCGGTAAAAAAAGGTGTTAGCGCTTCTCATGGAACTCCTAGGGAATTTTGTACTATTACAGTAACTGATGGAATTGCCATGGGTCATGAAGGAATGAAATCTTCATTAATTTCAAGAGAAGTTATTGCAGATTCAGCTGAACTTACTGTAAGAGGTCATTGTTATGATGCATTAGTAGGAGTTGCAGGTTGTGATAAATCATTACCAGGATTAATGATGTCCATGGTCCGACTAAATGTTCCAAGCGTTTTTATTTATGGCGGGTCAATATTACCAGGAAGATATAACGGAAAAGATATAACAGTCGTAGATGTTTTTGAAGGCGTTGGTAAATATTCATCAGGAAAAATTTCAGCAAAAGATCTTAGAAAATTAGAATTAAAAGCATGCCCAAGTGCTGGTGCTTGTGGTGGACAATTTACAGCAAATACTATGGCCTGTGTATCTGAAGCTATAGGTTTAGCTTTACCTTATTCAGCAGGAACTCCAGCGCCGTACGAAGAAAGAGATAAATATGCTTATCAAAGCGGTAAAGCTGTAATGAATTTATTAAAAAAGAATATTAGACCAAGAGATATTGTAACAAGAAAATCTTTAGAAAATGCAGCAACCATTGTTGCAGCTACTGGTGGATCTACTAATGCTGCGTTGCATCTACCTGCATTAGCAAATGAAATTGGAATTAAATTTGATTTAATGGATGTTGCAAAAATATTTAAAAAAACTCCATACTTAGCAGATTTGAAACCTGGTGGAAAATATGTTGCTAAAGATATGTGGATGGCAGGTGGTGTGCCAATGCTTTTAAAAACTCTTTACGATGGAGGTTTTATTCATGGAAACTGTATGACAGTTACAAGCAAAACCATGAAAGAAAATCTAAAAAATGTTAAATTTAATTTAAAACAAAAAGTTTTAAGAAAATATAACAATCCATTGTCTCCTGATGGAGGTGTTGTTGGGCTTAAAGGTAATTTAGCACCAGATGGTGCAATAGTTAAAGTTGCTGGGTTAAAAAGATTACAGTTTACTGGCAGAGCTCGATGCTTTGATACTGAAGAAGCTGCTTACAGCGCTGTGAAGAATAAAAAATATAAAGACGGTGATATAATTATAATTCGTTATGAAGGACCTAAAGGTGGACCAGGAATGAGAGAAATGCTTTCTACTACAGGAGCAATTTATGGACAGGGCAAAGGAGAGAAGGTTGCTTTAATTACTGATGGACGTTTCTCAGGAGCCACAAGAGGTTTTTGTGTAGGTCACGTTGGTCCTGAAGCTGCTGTTGGAGGTCCAATTGCTTTATTAAAAAATGGAGATGTAATTGATATAGATGCCAAAAAAGGAACTATAAATGTCAGATTATCGAAAAAACAATTAGTTGCTAGACGAAAAAAATGGAGACCAAGAAAAATAAATTTTGGTAGTGGAACTTTATGGAAATATGCACAAACCGTTGGTCCAGCTTATTTGGGTGCACCGACACATCCTGGTAAGAAAAACGAAGTGAAGTGTTACGCTGATATTTAATGAAAATAAGACCTGTTATTTTATGTGGAGGAGCTGGAACTAGACTTTGGCCCCAAGCTAAAAACAACCAAGTTAAACAATTTATAGATTTTGGTGGATGGAGTTTATTAGAAAAAACTTTACATAGAGTTAAAGGGTCAACTTTTGACTATCCAATTATAAGTACAAACTTTAAATATTTAAAAAAAGTAAGAAGTTATCTAAAAAAGTTTAAATTTAAAAAATATAAAATTATCTTAGAACCAGCCAAAAAGAACACCGCACCAGCAATTTTATCTTCCGCATTAATCAAAGATGTTCCAAGCAAGCAGCCTTTGATGTTTTTACCAGCAGATCATTTAATTGAAAAAGTAAGCTTATTTAATAAAGCAATTAATAAAAACAAAAGTAACTTAAACAATCAAAATATATTTGTCTTTGGAATTAAACCCACTGAACCATCAAGCGAATATGGGTATTTTTTAACTAAAAAAATTAAAGCTAATATTAATAAAGTTACAAAATTTATTGAAAAACCTAAAAAAAATAAAGCTAAGCAAATTATTAAAAAAAAAGGTTATTGGAATTCGGGAATGTTTTTTATTCGAAAAGATTCATTAATAAATAATTTTAAAAAATATCAGCCAAATATTTACAAAAATTGCCTAAAATCAGTTTCAAAGGCTAAGCTAAAAAATAATACTTATCATTTAAATAAAGCCTCTTTTTTAAAGGTTGTTGAAAAATCATTTGATTATGCAATCTTGGAAAAAGCTAAAGAAATCAATGCGATTAAATTAGATATACCTTGGTCAGACCTGGGCAGTTGGAGGGAGATTTCAAAGATTTACAGAAAAAATAAATCTCAATATTTCAAAAAAAAGAACGTTTATTACAGACCTTGGGGTCGTTATGTTAACTTGTTTAAAGGACAAAATTTTTTAGTTAAAGAATTAACTGTTAATTCAAGATCATCTATAAGTTTACAAAAACACCATCATAGATCTGAACATTGGATGATTACTCAAGGCAAACCTAAAATAACCATTAATAGAAAAAAATTTTTTAAAAAGGAAAACGACTCTGTGTTTATTCCGACTGGCTCTATACACAGAATAGAAAATCTATATAAAAAACCAGTTAAAATTATAGAAGTTCAAACTGGACCTATTTTAAAAGAAACTGATATAGTTAGATTCCAAGACGTTTACGGCCGTATTAAATAATTGTAAGTTATTTTAAGAACTTTATGAGCATAGTAACAGATATATTTTTACCCATAGCTTTAGCATTCATTATGTTTGCTTTAGGTCTAGGATTAACTGGGGCTGATTTTTTAAGAGTTTTAAAACAACCAAAAGATTTTTTTGTTGGAGCAATCAGTCAAATTATTTTACTTCCAATCATTGCATTTATTTTAGTTAAAGTTTGGCCTATTTCACCAGAGCTTGCAATTGGCGTTATGATTATTGCTGCAGCTCCTGGAGGAGTAACCTCAAATATACTGACGTCCTTTGCCAGAGGGGATGTGGCTCTTTCAATTTCATTAACGGCAGTTATAAGTCTCTTAAGCGTCTTAACAGTTCCTTTTATCATTGTAACTTCTTTAGGGTTGCTAGGATCAGAAAATATAACTCAAGATATTTCTTTAACTAGTATGGCGATTAGTATGTTTTTGATTGTAACAGTTCCTGTAATACTAGGTATGATATTTAGAAGATTTGTATCAAATGCAGCAATAAAATTTGAACCAATAGCTAAAAAAATTTCAATAGGATTATTTATAATTGTCTTGCTTGGAGCTATTTTAGCAGAAAAAGACAATATAGTTTCTTATTTTGCTGATGCTGGACTTATTACATTGGCTTTAAACGTTATTATGATGATTGTTGCTTTTTATGTTGCTCAGTTATTAGCAACTGGAAATGCTCAAAAGAAATGTATTGCTATAGAGTGTGGTTTACAGAACGGTACACTTGCCATTTTTGTTGGCACAACATTATTTGGTGGCGGAGCATTTGTAATTCCAGCTGCTACTTATAGCTTAATAATGTTCGCCACCTCTTTAATTTTTGTATACCTTGTAAAAAATAATTAAAACCAATTATTTGGAATAATTATATAGTGAATAGCAAGCACTATTCCAACTGATACACTTAATCCAAAGATCATTTTAATAAAATCTTTTCCAATAAGTGGGAAAACATATTTAAATTTATAATCCTTATTCATCGTTGAAATTGCTAATTCTCGACCACATAATAACCCAACAAACACCCAAGTTGTTGACATTGGTAGGTCATTTAACTCTTTAAAGTAAAATAAAACTGCAGCGTATATTATATTAATAATGGTAGCTGATCGTGCATATCTAGTTCCAGTTTTATCTAGAACTACTTTTTGAATGGGCCCACCATGTATATAAAAAATATAAAATAGAAGAATTGTAAAGTAGGCCATTACTGTAATCAGAAGAGTAGGGCTTAATTGTCTTGGTAAATACACAGCAATGTTTGCAACGTCATGTGATAACCAAACCCACCATAGCCAACCAGAAGTTACCCAAACAGAGTTACGCCAGAAGCCAATCCATTTATCACTTACTTCATCAAACTTTTCATTGATAAATTTTGATACAATTATCCAAGCTATATAGGCAACTACAGCAGCTAAGCCATAACCCACAACACTTTTCATTAACATTTTTTCTAAAACTAAAGTAGAGGCAAAAGCTGATAGTACTAAGAAAGTAGTAGAAACTGGAATACCAATTCTTGTTAATAATAAAAGTATTCCCGGAGCAACAGCGTGGTACCATTGTATTTCTTGATAAGGTATTCTTGTTAATCTTCCATATGAAATATCACCATCATAGGCATACCATCCCCAGCCAAGAGCCAAAATCATTACAAATGATGCTGAAGCTGCAAGCGTATACCATTTAAACCATTTTTGTTTTGAGGCAATAAAAGTGCCTAATGTTTGAATAGAGTCATTTCCAATTACAGACCATCCCGCAAGTCCAAATCCAACAATAGTATATATTAATGTGAGTTCCATATTTCTTTCTAGTTATAGTTTAGTTTAATATTCATTAAGGATCTTATTTTTAACTTCCATTTAATATGGAGTGATTGTTTAGTCTATGATTAAATTTGATTATTTTTTTTTATGAAGGCTGATTCATCCACATCTACATTATTTTAAATTTTTGTCTATTTTTTTTTGCCTAATATTCCTTTAAATTTTTATTTAATTTTGACTTATTTAGTGGTTATTTTATTTGTTTTTACACTTTTTGCATAAGCCAAAAAACTCTAAATTATATTTGCTATATTTCATTCCAGAACTGTCTTTAAAATTGTTTAGATATTTGGATAATTTAGAATTGTTTATTTCAGTGACCTTTTCACAACTTTCACAAATAGAAAAAGCTGTAGCTTTAGAAATTTGGCAACTAGAATCTTGACAGGCAATAAAGGCATTTCTACTTTCGATTTTATGAATTTTTCCTATTTCAACTAATTTATCCAAAGCTCTATATACTTGAAGAGGTGCTTTTAATCCTTTTTTTTGAACATTAAATAGTATCGAATAAGCTTTTAATGGTTGAGAAGATTTTTCTACAAGATTTAAAACAATTTGTTGATTTTTTGTAAGGAAAGTTTGTTTTTGCATTTTTAATATTTTACCAGTTGCTCATTAGTTTTTCAATTGAATGGATTGTTTAATTTTTAATAATGAAAGTATAAATAAAACTAAAGATGCTGTTATTATTGAAGGTCCTGATGCGGTATTAAATTCAAGCGAAGAAAACAAACCAATAATTACTGATAGCAAACCTCCAATTACTGAAAACAATACCATTTTTTGCGGATTGTCTGAGATGTTTCTAGCCATTGCAGCTGGAATAATTAACATTCCAGTAATTAATAACAAACCAACCATTTTTATAGAAATTGCAATAATAGCAGCCATTAAAATTGTAAATATAGCTTTTGCTCTATCTGGATTTAATCCTTCAGCTTCAGCTAACTCGTAATTTACTGTCGATGCAAATAAAGGCTTCCAAATTAATTTTAATACTAACAAAATTAATGCTCCACCAAGCCATATGATAATTAAATCATTAACAGTTACAGCTAATATGTCTCCAAACAATAATCCCATAATGTCAAATCTGATAAACGCTAAAAAGCCTATTACTACCAATCCAACAGCTAATGAAGAATGAGCTAAAAGACCAAGCAAAGCATCACCTGGTAGATTAGTTTTCTTTTGAAGCTGAATTAAAAATAACGCTATTATAGATGAAACTAAAAACACCGAAACAGCAATATTTAATTCAAAAGAATATGCAATAGTAACACCAAGTAACGCTGAGTGCGAAAGTGTATCTCCGAAATAAGATAATCTTCTCCAAACAACAAAACAACCAAGTGGACCTGTTACTAAAGCCACCCCAATTCCAGCAATTAATGCTCTTATAAAAAAATCATCAAACATTTTAATTTTTCTTTATATCTCCTTCACTCGAATGAACATGATCATGTCTATGTTCATAAACTGAAAGTATTTGAGAAGCTTGTTCACCGAATAAAGCTTTATATTCCATGTTCTTTGCAACATCTATCGGTGAACCTGAGCAACACACATGACCATTTAAACAAACAACATGGTCAGTAGCACTCATTACTGTGTGCAGGTCATGAGATATTAATAAAATTCCACAGTTTAATTCATCTGATATTTTTTTTATTAACGCATACAAAGCTATTTCCCCAGTAAAATCTACTCCTTGAACAGGTTCATCAAGCACTAATAATTCAGGTTTTTTTGAAATGGCTCTTGCGAGTAAAACTCTTTGAAATTCACCTCCAGATAAATTACCTAAATTTTTATTTTTAAGATGTACAACACCGGTTAATGATAATGCTTCGTTTATAGCATCATCTTTAAGATTTTCTGTTAAGACCATAAAATCATTAACTCTGAGTGGCAATGTCCAATCTATGGAAACTTTTTGAGGAACATAACCTACTTTGTTAGTATATTTTTCAACTTCACCTTCAATTTTTTTATAAATACCTAAAGCAATTTTTGCTGTTGTGCTTTTTCCAGAGCCGTTTGGCCCTATAAGAGTTACAATTTTACCTTTTTCAACCTCTAGTGATACACCTTTAACCAGCCACTTATCATTCTGGTGATAGCCTACATTCTTTAATTTTACTAATGTATTATTATTTGATCCCATTTTACTACTTGACTTTACTAAATGTTATATTATTACACATTGTTATATTATAACAAAAAATTAACGTTTAAACTATGAAAAATATGAAAAAATTATCACTAATATTGTCAATTCTATCATTCTTAACTCTTTTTACATCAGCAAATGCTGAAATAAAGGTAGTTGCATCAATCAAACCAATACATTCACTAGCTAGCTATCTAATGGATGGCGTTAATAAACCAGATTTGATAGTGGATGGATATTCTTCACCTCATGGTTTTGCATTAAAACCATCACATGCAAAAATGTTACAAAATGCCGATATCATATTTTATGTAGGTGAAGGCTTAGAAAATTTTTTAGAAAAACCATTAAAATCAATAGCTAAAAAAGCTGAAAAAATTGAGTTAATGAAAATAAAAGGATTACAAAAATTAAAATTTAGAGAAAGAAATATTTTTGATGATCATGGACATGATGAGGATGGTCACAAAGAAGATGATCATGCTGAGCATGAACACGAAGAAGATGGCCACAAAGAAGACGATCACGATGATCACGGACACGAAGAAGATGGTCATAAAGAAGACGATCACGATGATCACGGACACGAAGAAGACGGCCACGAAGGTCATGCTCATGGTGAATATGACCCTCATATTTGGTTAGATCCAGTGAATGCAAAGGTTATTTTAAATGAAATGGTTAAACATTTAATAGAAAATGATGAAAAGAATGCTTCTATTTACAAAAGTAATTTAAATAAAGCTTTAAAAGACATTGATGGATTAATAAAAAATGTAAAATCTGAACTAAACAAAGATTTTAAATCTATTGTTTTTCATGATGCCTATCAATATTTTGAAGTAAGATTTAATGTGACTGTATTGGGTGCATTTACAGTTAATACAGATGTTATGCCTGGCGCAGAACAATTATCAGAAATTAGAGAAATAATTGAACATGATAAAGTAAGTTGTATATTTTCAGAACCTCAATTTAATCCAAACATCATAAATGCTGTTGCTAAAGACATGAACATTAAAACTGGTGTTTTGGATCCATTAGGGGCTACACTTGATCCAGGTAAAGATTTATATTTTGATTTGATCAAAAACATGTCTAAATCATTCAAAGGTTGTTAATTATAAATTGAACTTTTGTTCTAAATAATATCTAATGAGTGGATGAGTACAGTTTCCCTTACATTAGATGAAATTTTTGATTTAGCTAAAAAGACTCTATTAGCAAACGGTTGTGATGACGAAACAGCATCAATATTAGCTGATCTTATTAGAAATGCTGAACGAGACGGATCGTTATCTCATGGATTATTTAGATTGCCAGCTTATGTTGGTGGTTTAAAGAGTGGAAAAATTAATGGTAAAGGAAAACCAGAGGTAAAAAAGATTTCTTCTTCAGTCATTAAAGTTGAAGGTAATAATTGTTTAGCTCCTGTAGTTTTAAACAAAGGTATACCGGAATTAGTAAAAGCTGCTAAAGAAAGTGGTGTAGCTGTATTAGCCATTTCAAATTCTCATCATATGGCTGCGATGTGGCCTGAAACAGAAATGGTAGCCGAACAAGGTTTAGTTGCTTTTGCTTGTACTTCTTATAAGCCTGCAGTAGCACCCGCTGGTGCAACAAAACCATTATTTGGAACAAACCCAATATCATTTGCATGGCCAAGACCAGGAAAAACTCCAGTGGTTTATGACATGGCAACAGCTTCAATGGCAATGGGTGAAGTTCAAGTTGCTAAAAGAGAAGGGCATAAAGTTCCTTTGGGCACAGGTTTAAACAAAGATGGTAAAGAAACTACTGATCCAGGAGAAATAGCTGATGGTGGAGTTTTATTACCCTTTGGAGGATATAAGGGATCAGGAATAGCAATGATGGTTGAGTTATTAGCTGGTGCTTTGGTTGGTGATAATTTTAGTTACGAGACAGCTGCAAAAGATAACAAAGATGGAGGACCTCCAAGTGGCGGTGAGTTTATTTTAGCTATTTCACCAGATAAATTATCAGGAAATAATTGGGATAAACATTCAGATGAATTTTTTAATAAGATGAAATCTATGGAAGGAGTTAGACTTCCGGGCGAAAGAAGACACAAAAATAGATTAGATAAAGGCCCAAGAAACATAAACGAAGAACTAGTAAATAAAATTAAATCTTTAAGCTAATTCAAGTTCAATAGGGGTATGGTCAGAAGGTTTTTGTCTTCCACGCGGGAATTTATTTACTTTTACGTTATTAACTTTATCAATTAAAGAACTAGATACTAAGAAATGGTCAATTCTCATACCATTATTTTTTTGCCAAGCACCACTAGTATAATCCCAAAATGTGTATCCTTCTTTTTCAGGATGTAAATGTCTAAAGGCATCATGAAAGCCTAAATTAACTAACTCTCTTAATTTTTTTCTTATTTCCAATCTAAACAGTGCATCATTTTCATAGTTTTTTGGATTGTGAACATCTTCTGCGGAAGGAATTATATTAAAATCACCTGCAATAATTATATTTTCATTTTGTTTAGATAATGATTTTATTTTTTTAATAAAATTATCCAGCCAATAAATTTTATAATCATATTTTTCTGTATCAACAGGGTTTCCATTCGGTGTATAAATATTTATTAAATTTATATTTTTATTTTTATGTTTTAATTCAGCCGAAATTATTCTTGATTGCTTATTTTTATCTTTAAATATATCAGTTTGAATATTAGTTAATTTTTTTTTTGAAATAATTGCAACTCCGTTATAACTTTTTTGCCCATAAACATAATTTTCATATTTTAAAGATTTAATATCATCATACGGATAAGTCTCATTTGGTGTTTTGATTTCTTGCATCATAATAATATCAGGAGAGAATTTTTTAATATATTCTTTGATATTTTCGATACGAGCTCTTACGGAATTTACATTCCAAGAACTAACAATCATTAAACAGAAAAAGAAGTACCACAGCCGCAAGATGATTTGCTTTGTGGATTTGTTATTTTAAAAGAATCTCCTATTAGTTGAGATACATAGTCAACTTCAGATCCTTTTAAAAGATCAGCAGAAGTTTTATCGATTAAAATATTTTCAAATTTTAAATCATCTTCTTCCATAGATTTATCGAATGAAAAATCATATTGAAAACCAGAACAACCACCTCCTTTAATAGCGATTCTAAAAAAAGACCCTTTATCTTTCTGAGATAGTAAATGGTTAATCTGTTTTATTGCTTTATCTGTAAATTTAATTTCTTTAATCATATAACAACACTGATATTACTAATATAATAGTAAATTATCGATTTTAAAGTATGAAAAATTTCTCAAAATTAGGCTTATTTAAAAGCAAGGGTCGTATTTTCAATGAATCAGGTAATGAATATCGAACTCCATTTCAAAGAGATAGAGATAGAATAATCCATAGCGCTTCTTTTAGAAGGCTTAAACATAAAACACAGGTATTTGTTAATACTGAAGGCGATCATTATAGAACTAGAATTACTCATTCCATTGAAGTTGCCCAGATAGCTAGAACTATTGCAAAATATTTAAATATTAATGATGATTTAGCAGAAACCTTAAGCTTAGCACATGACTTAGGTCACACTCCCTTTGGACACGCTGGTGAAGAGATTTTAAATGAATGCATGAACGATTTTGGTGGATTTGATCATAATTTACAAACAATTAGAATAGTGATGTTTTTAGAAAATAAGTATTTAAAATTTAAAGGATTAAATTTAACAGTTGAAACTCTTGATGGTCTTTTAAAACATAATGGGATTATTGAGGATTATTTTAATATCCAAACGATAATTGGCTTAAAAAATTTTAAAAATAAAATTAATTTTAAAAGATCTCCATCTTTAGAATCACAAATTTCAGCAATTTCAGATGATATTGCATATAATAATCATGATATTCAAGATGGTTTAAAAGCAAAAATGTTTAAACTTAAAGATCTAATGGAAATTAATTTTTTCAAAGATATTAGCAACAATCATAAGAAAAAATATAAAAGCTTAGATAAAGATATTTTGATATATCAGATAATTAGAGATTCAATTAATTTAATGGTTAAAGATTTAATAGCAAATACAATGAAAAACTTAAAGATTAAAAAAATAAAATCAATCAGTGATATTTATTTATGCAAGGATCAGATAGTTTGTTTTTCTGATAAGTTTACTAAAATTGAAAAAGAAATTAAGTTTTTTTTAAGAACAAAAATGTACAACAATAAAAAGGTATTAGTTAAAAATATCCAAGGTAAAAAAATTATAAAGAAATTATTTGATGTAATTAATAACAATCCAAAAAAATACTTAAATAACAGCCAATTAAAATTAAATAAACAAAGAGCCGTAGCAGATTTTATATCTGGAATGACTGACAGATATGCAATTAATCTATATAACAAAATAAAATGAATATTTTTGATATTTACTCAGAAAAAATTAAAACATTAGTTAAAAATTTAAGCAAACAAAATTTAATTGAAATTCCAGATTCATTGAATGGTATAAATGTTGATTTACCACCAGAAAAATTTGATTGCGATATATCAACAAATGTTGCAATGGTTCTTTCTAAATGTAACAAAAAACCACCCATAGATTTAGCCAAACAATTATCTGAATTAATCAAAAAAAATGATAAAGATATTTCTTCTATAGATGTTGCAAAACCTGGATTTATTAATATTAAATTTAACAAATCTTTTTGGAATAATTTTTTAAAAGAAATTATTATTAATCAAAAAGAATTTGGTGTTAATAAGAAGCAAAAAAAAAAGACATATCTTGTTGAATTTGTTTCTGCAAATCCAACCGGTCCACTTCATGTTGGTCACTGTAGAGGCGCAGTAATTGGAGATGTTATTTCAAATATACTCATTTTTAATCAAAACAAAGTTATAAAAGAGTATTATGTTAACGATTATGGAAATCAGATCATTAAATTTACAAAATCAGTGTATTTTAGAATTAGAGAAATATTGAACAATGAAAAATTTCCCTCTGACAATTCAGATTTATATCCAGGTGATTATTTAATAGATATTGCGAAAAATATTATTTCACAAAAAAAGAAAATTAAATTTGATAATTTTGAAAATATTTCAAATGAATTGACTAAGTTATCGATTGAACAATCTCTTAAAATGATAAAATTAAATTTAAAAATTCTAGGTATAAATCACGATAATTTTGCAAGTGAAACAGAAATTGTTAATAACAATGAAGTTCAATCAGTTGTTGACCAACTTGAAAAAGATAAATTTGTTTATAAAGGAAAAATAAATGCTCCTGAAGGGGAAGATAAAACTGACTGGATTGAAAGAGAACAGTTACTTTTTAGATCAACTGATTTTGGAGATGATAAAGATAGGGCTCTTCAAAAATCAGATAAATCATGGACATATTTTGCAAGTGATGTTGCTTATCACAATAATAAATTAAAAAGAAAATTTGATATTTTGATAAATATACTAGGAGCTGATCATGCTGGATATATTAAAAGAATTACTTCAGCCGTAGAAGCTTTATCCGGAGAAAAAAACAAATTAATTTGTAAAGTAAGTCAATTAGTTAAATTAATTAAAGATGGAAAACCATTCAAAATGTCAAAAAGAAAAGGTGATTATATAACAGTTAATGATTTAATAAATGAAGTTGGTAAAGACGCTACAAGATTTATTATGCTTAACAGAAGTGGTGATGCTGAATTAGATTTTGATTTTACAAAAGTTAAAGAAAAATCTAGAGATAATCCGCTTTACTACGTCCAATATTGCTACGCTAGAATATCGTCTGTTTTTAGAAATATTAATAAAAAAATTAGCGAAGAAATTAAAATTAAAAATTATGATTTTTCATATTCCAATGATGAAATTAAAATAATAAAAAAAATATCACAATGGCCAAAATGTATAGAATTAGCATCATCTAAATTAGAACCTCATCGTGTACCAGTTTATCTATATGAGCTAGCATCTGATTTTCATTCATATTGGAATTTAGGAAAAGATAATCAAGACAAAAGATTCATCGATAAGGATAATAAAGTTTCTGATGAGAAAATTGTTCTTTTAAAAACAGTTTCAAATGTAATTAAATCTGGAATGGATATTCTTGGAGTTGAAGCACCTGAAAAAATGTAATGATTAAAGAATTAAAGTATATATTTTATTTTTTTGCTATTTTTTTCTTTATTTTTTTTACGGGCAAATATTATTTCTCAGATGAAAATAAAAAAAATTCCTATAGGTCTTTAAAATCAATAGATAATAAAATTGATATTTATACAGTAAATCTTCAGACCCTTAAAAGCGATACTGAAAACATTGTTCATTATATAGAAAATAATGTTAATCAAAATAAAAAAACATACAATTTTTGGAAATTATTAATTGATGATGATAAATAGAAGATCTTTTATAATAGGAATAAAATCTACATTTTTACAAGTTAGAGAAAAGCAATTTTTAAAAAAATATAAACCTTGGGGCGTAATACTTTTTTCAAGAAATATTAAATCTATTAATCAAACAAAAATGTTAACTGACGATATTAGAAAAATTTTTAAGGATAAAAAGTATCCAATTTTAATTGATCAAGAGGGAGGTCGAGTTAATAGATTAAATAAACTGATAGAAAGTTCAAACTTTACAGGAGAATTTTTTGGTAAACTATACAAACAAAATATAAAAAAATTTAATGTTTATTCAGAAATTTTTATAAATCAAACATGTGATTTATTAGAAAAAATTGGTGTTAATATTAATACTGTGCCCGTACTTGATGTGAGACGAAAAAAATCTAACAAAGTTATTGGAAATAGATCTTTTGGCCCTAACCCTAAAAATGTAAGTAAAATTGGTGATTATTTTATTAGACATTTTCAAAAAAATAATATTGCAACAGTTATGAAGCATATTCCGGGTCATGGGTTAGCAAAAGTAGACAGTCATAAATCTACACCTTTTATTAAATCTAAATTAAAAAATTTGAATAAAATTGATTTTTTGCCATTTAAAAATAAAAAAAGTCTATTTGCGATGACATCACATGTTATTTATAATGATATTGATAAAAATTTCACAACTACACACTCAAATAAAGTCATTAAATTTATAAGAAACAATATTAAATTTAAAAATTTATTGATATCTGACGATATATCTATGAAAAGTTTAAAGTTTTCAATTAGTGAAAATACTATAAAAGCATTTAAAGCAGGCTGTGATTTAGTTTTACATTGCAATGCAAGGTACGGCGAAATGATAGAAGTTGCTAAAAATTCACCTAAAGTTAATGTTTTTATAAGTAAAAAAACATCACAATTTTATAAGATTTTGAGCTAGTATTGCAAATATGTCAAATATTGATTCTGATCAATTTAATGTAAATTTAAGTAAATTTAATGGGCCGCTTGATGTACTTTTAGATTTAGCAAAATCACAAAAAGTTAATCTAGAAGATATTTCTGTATCTAAATTAGCTGATCAATTTCATGAGTTTATAAAAGAAGAAAAAAATCTTAATTTAGAAATAGCTTCAGAATATTTACTGATGGCTACATGGCTAACTTATTTAAAATCTAAATTACTATTACCAGAAAATTCTGAAGATGAATTTAAAGCCACAGAAGTTGCGGAAAAATTAAAACTACAACTAAAAAAGTTAGAGTTAATAAGATTACTTTCAGATCAAATGCTTAAAAGAGAGCGTTTAGGGAGAGATATTTTTATGAGAGGTGTAAAAGGAAAAATTAGATCAATTTATAATTCTGAATATTCACTTACTTTATATGAACTTTTAAAATGCTACTCTTCTATAATTATGACAAAAGATTTTCAAAGAATGAGCATTCTTAAATTACCTGTTTTCACAACAGAAAGAGCCATTCAAACAATTAAAGAGTTTTTTGGTAAACTTGTCGAATGGAAAAAAATTGATGATTTAATACCTTCTGATTTTAAAACTAAAAAAAAATTGAAAAAAACTGGCAAAGCAGGAATTTTTTCAGGTTCGTTGGAACTAGTTAAGGAAGGAAATCTTAAAATCAAACAAGATAAACTTTTTGATGATGTTTATATTAGAGAAAATTAATGAAAAAAGAAAAAAAAATAAATATCATAAATTTTCCATCAAAATTAATAGATGGTGAAAGAGAAGTTGAAGCAATTATTTTTGCAGCTGCTGAACCTTTAGATATAGATACAATCGAATCAAAGGTATCAAAAAAAGTTGATGTTGAAAAAATTTTAAAAAAAATTCAAGCCACATACTCCTCTAGAGGTATTAATTTAGTTTGTATTTCTAATAAATGGTCTTTCAGAACTGCAAAAAATTTATCAAATTTAATGAGCAAAGAGAAAAATATAGAAAAAAAATTGTCAAAAGCTGCAATAGAAACATTAGCAATTATTGTTTATCACCAACCTGTAACTAGAGCTGAAATAGAAGAGATTCGCGGAGTTGCATTTGGTACAAATACACTAGAAATTTTAATGGAATTAAATTGGGTAAAACCAAAAGGAAGAAAAGATGTTCCTGGCAAACCTATTCAATATGGCACAACAGATGATTTTTTAAGTCATTTTAATCTACAAAAATTATCAGATTTACCAACTGTTGATGAATTAGGCTCGGCAGGACTAATTGATAGCACTAACATAGATTCATCAATTTTTGGTACTGGTAAATTTTATCAAGAGAAAGAAGACGTTAAAAAAGAGAATATTTATTCAAACATTGATGAAATGTTAAGTGGCACATTAAAAGAAGATGAGCGCAAGTAAAAAGTTACTTTTAAAATTTATTTAAAAAGGTTATAATTAACTTATGAGTATAGGATTTTGGCAAATAGCAGTTGTTGTAATATTGGTCGTATTATTGTTTGGAAGGGGTAAGATTTCAAGCTTAATGGGCGATGTTGCTAAGGGCATTAAAAGTTTCAAGAAAGGAATGGCTACAGATGCTACCGAAAATGTAGAGCCAAAAAATATTTCAGAAAACAATCAAGATTCAGATACAAATAACGATTCAAGCAATCAAGGTTCAGATACAAACAACGATTCAAGTAATAAAGACTAAATCAAATGCCACAAATTGGCTGGTTTGAGATATTAATCATAGTTTCAATTGCAATAGTTGTAGTTGGTCCAAAAGATTTTCCTCACATGTTAAAAAAAATTGGATCATGGATAGGTTCAATAAAAAGATATGTAAGTAACGTCCAAGATCAAGTTTCTAATTTAGAAAATGAAACTATTAATATCGATGAAGATTCAAAAAAAAAACCAATTATAAAAGATAAAAATAATGAACAAAAATGATAGTGAAGGTAACTTTGTTAGTCACTTAACTGAACTTAGAAAGAGACTGATTAATTCAATTATATTTTTATTTGTGTTTTTTATTATTTGTTATTTGTTTTCTGAACATATCTATGGTTTTTTAGTTGATCCATATGCACAAGCTTCGCAAGATGATGGAACAGAACGAAGATTAATATTTACCGCATTACAAGAAACTTTTTTGACATACCTTAAAGTATCTTTTTTTGCTTCTTTTTTTGTAACCAGTCCATTTATTTTAGTTCAAGTGTGGAAGTTTATAGCACCAGGTTTATATAAAAATGAAAAACTAGCTATAATGCCTTACTTAATTGCAACACCTATACTTTTTTTTCTAGGTGGAATTATTGTTTATTATTTAATTATGCCTTTAGCTATCAAATTTTTTTTATCTTTTGAAAGCACAGGAATAACAACGAACTTGCCAATACAATTAGAAGCAAAAGTTAATGAATACTTATCTTTAGTTATGAAACTAATTTTCGCATTTGGATTAAGTTTTCAATTGCCAGTCGTATTAAGTTTATTAGCCAGAATAGGTTTTGTTGATTCTAAATTCTTACGAGAAAGAAGAAAATATGTTGTTGTAATTATTTTTGCTGCAGCAGCAATCTTAACTCCTCCTGATCCTGTAACGCAAATAGGCTTAGCTATACCCTTGTTAATTTTATATGAATTATCAATTTTTTCTGTAAATATTATAGAAAAAAAAATAAATAATAATGCATAATATTAAAGATATTCGAAATAACTTAGATTTATTTAAAAATTCATTAAAAAAAAGATTTTTAGAAGTTGATCTTAAAAAAATATTAGAATTTGATGAAGAGAATAGAAATTTAATTCAAAAAAAAGAAAATCTAGAAAAAGAAAAAAAAGATATCTCAAAATCTAACGACAAAACTTTATTTGGTAAATCAAAAGATATTACAGCTCAAATTGATAAATTAAGCAAAAGTCAAGTCGAAGTTAAAAATGAATTAAATGATATACTTTCTACTTTACCCAACTTGCCTCTTGACGATGTTCCTGTTGGAAAAGATGAAAATTCTAATTTTGAAGAATGTAAAACTGGAACTATTCCGAAATTTAATTTTAAAGTTAAGTCTCATTATGAATTAGGTCAAGATCTTGATATGCTTGATTTTGATCTTGCAACGAAAACTACTGGATCAAGATTTGTTTTTGTTAAAAATAAATTAGCCTTATTAGAAAGAGCAATTTCAAATTTTATGCTTGATACTCACACAAAGATTAACGGATATACTGAGATTTCTCCTCCATTAATTGCATCTGAAAATTCAATGTACGGAACTGGGCAATTACCTAAATTTGAGAATGATCAATTTGAAATAAAGCTTGATGAAAAAAATAATAGAAAATTTTTAATTCCTACTGCTGAAGTAATTTTAACAAATATAGTTAAGGATAAAATTTTTGATGTAAAAAATTTACCTATGAGATTTGTTGCTTCAACACCATGTTTTAGAAAAGAAGCTGGTAGTTATGGTAAAGACACTAAAGGCATGATGAGACAACACCAGTTTTATAAAGTTGAATTAGTTAGCATTGTTGAACCAAGCGAATGTATTAATGAATTAAATAGAATGACAACGTGTGCAACTAAAATTTTAGACTTACTTGAATTACCTTACAGAAAAGTAGTTTTATGCACTGGTGACTTGGGTTTTAGTGCTGAAAAAACTTTTGATATTGAGGTTTGGCTGCCTTCTGAAAACAAATATAGAGAAATTTCAAGCTGCTCTTCTTGTGGGTCATTTCAATCAAGAAGAATGAAAGCTAGATATAAAAATGATAAAAATGAAACTGTCTTTCTTGGGAGTTTAAATGGAAGTGGTTTAGCTGTTGGCAGAACTTTAGTTGCTATTTTAGAAAATTATCAACAATCAGATGGATCAATAAATGTTCCAAAAGTTTTAAAACCATATATGGGAAATATCGACAAAATAACCAAGAATTAGAGTTGTTTTAAGAAAATAGATAGTATAAATAATTTCTAAAAACAAGGAATAGCATGTCAGATTCAGGAATAGCTCAATTTATCCCATTGATATTAATATTTGTAATTTTTTACTTTTTTTTAATAAGACCACAACAAAAAAAAGTTAAGGATCATAAAATTATGGTTGAAAATCTTAAAAGAGGCGACCAAGTAATTACCTCAGGTGGAATCATAGGTACTGTCGAAAGAGTAATGGAAAATGATAAACTTGAAATTCAAATTTCTGAAAGTGTAAAAGTTGAAATTGTTAAATCCACAGGAATACAAGGATTATTGAATAATCCAGAACCAAAAAAATAACATTTTATAACCGGTGTTATATTTTTCAAAAATTAGAATATTATTAATTAGTTTGTTTACATTAATTTTTGTTTATTTAACATTATCAAATTTTATTAAAACTGAAAATAGCTGGCTTGATAAAAAAATTAATCTAGGATTAGATTTACAAGGAGGATCTTATCTTCTTTTAGAAATAGACAATGGCCCTGTTATTATACAAACATTACAAAATAAATTAGCTACAATAAGAAAATTCTTTAAAAATAAAAACATAAATTTTAAAAATTTAAAAATTGAAAATGATAAAACTATAATTTTTAACATTGAAAATGATCAAATTGAAGAAATTAAAAAAATATTTGAAGAACAGAATAGTGACATTAATCCATATTATGAAAAATTTAGAACTCATCAATTTGCTCTAGAAATATTAGATAATGAATTTCGTTTAAATCTTTCTAAATATGGATTAATAGAAATTAAAAATGCATCTTTAGATCAAGCTTTAGAAATTGTAAGAAGAAGAATTGATGAAGTTGGAACAAATGAACCAAACATCTTAAGAAGAGGAAATGATAGAATACTAGTTGAGTTACCTGGACTTGATGATCCTATGAGGGTTAAAAAATTATTAGGTAAAACAGCTAACTTGACTTTTAGATTTGTTACTCAAAATTCTGAAGAAACTTTTGGTTCTGAAAAATTAATGTTTGAAGATGGCAGCGAAGAAGCTGTCGTGAGCAAAAGAATAATTTTGAATGGAAATAATCTTATAGATGCTCAGCCTAATATGGATACAGAGGTTAATGAAACTGTCGTATCATTTACTTTAGATAGAGTAGGAGCAAAAAGATTTGGTAAAGCAACAACATCTGGAATTGGAAAGAGATTGGCAATAGTTTTAGATGGTAAAATAATTAGTGCGCCAGTAATTCGTGAAGCCATTGTTGGTGGAGGTGGTCAAATTAGTGGTGGTTTTACTTTTCAATCAGCCACTGACTTAGCTTTATTATTAAGATCTGGAGCCTTACCAGCACCATTAAACATTATAGAAGAAAGAACTGTCGGTCCTGATCTTGGTCAAGACTCTATAAACGCTGGTGTATTTGCTTTAACAATTGGTTTTCTTTTAGTCATAATTTTTATGTTTTTTAAGTATAAAGTATTTGGAATAATTGCAAACATTACCTTAATTTTAAATCTTTTTCTTTTAGTAGGAATACTAACTCTTTTCGAAGCTACTTTAACTCTTCCTGGTATAGCGGGAATTATTTTAACAGTTGGTATGGCCGTTGATGCAAATGTTTTGATTTTTGAAAGAATTAAAGAAGAAATTAAATCTGAAAAAAATCAAATAATTGCTTTTGACAGTGGATATATAAGATCAAAAAGCGCCATAATAGATGCAAATATAACTACATTAATAGCCGCTATGATTTTATTTTTTATGGGATCAGGGCCAATTAAAGGTTTTTCTGTAACTTTGGGTGTTGGAATTTTTACAACATTGTTTTCTGTTTATTTTATAGCAAGGCTTTTGACGTCTATTTATGTAGTAAAAAATAAAAATAAAGAAAATTTAATATAATGCAAAAAAAAGAAATAGCTTTTAATAAACTTTATAAATTGTTTAATTTAGTTTCAATTTTTTTAGTTTTAATTTCAATATCATTACTTATCTTTAAAGGGCTTAATTATGGTGTTGATTTTAAAGGTGGCACATTAATTGAATTAAGAGCTAAAGATAATCAGATTAATATTACAAACTTAAGAGAATCTTTATTAAATATGAAATTAGGCGATGTAAGTGTTAAACAATTTGGTAACGAGAGTGACTATCTAATTAAATTCGAAAAAAAAAATGATAACAATCCTAATTTTATCCAAGAAATTAAAGAAGATTTAACCAAATCTATTGGACCCGGGTTTAATTTTAGAAGAGTTGAAAATGTTGGACCTAAAGTCAGCACTGAGCTTTTAAGATCAGGTATAATTGCTATTTTATTGTCTCTTGCGGCAATGCTTTTTTATATATGGATAAGATTTGAATGGCAATTTAGCTTAGGTGCAATAGTTGCTTTAATGCATGATGTATTAATAACTCTTGGAGTGTTTTCTTTATTTAATTTAGAAATTAATTTATCAATTGTTGCTGCAGTATTAACTATTGTCGGATACTCAATGAATGATACTGTTGTTATATTTGACAGAGTAAGGGAAAATTTAAAAAAATTTTCAGATATTAAAATTTTTAATTTAACAAATATTTCTATTAACGAAACTTTATCTAGAACCATAATAACATCAATTACAACTTTGCTAGCTTTATTATCAATTTATTTTTTAGGAGGAGAAATATTAAAAGGATTTTCTTTAGCGATGATATTAGGGGTTATTTTTGGAACTTATTCTTCTATATATATTGCCAATCCTATATTAGTTTTATTAAAGGTATCACAAAGAACTATTGTAAAAGAAGAGAAAGATTAATAAAGATTTTGCGCCGCAACCATTGATAGAAGCATTGGTAAAGATAACAACGTATTAGTCCGTGAAAATAACATTGCAGTTTTTGCAGACTTTGCTTTTTGTTCAGGATCGCATTCAACTATACCCAATGCTTTTTTTTGATTTGGCCAGATTATAAACCAAACATTAAAAGCCATATATAATCCTAGCCACATACCAATACCAATAGCTGTATTTTTTCCACCACCTGAAGTAAAACCTAACGTCATTGCATCATGCACATACCCACTAATTGTTGCTAATATTAAACCAGAAACAACTGTTAATAGAGCTGCCCATCTGAAATAAAATAATGCAGCTGGTGCAATAACTTTGCCAATTGCTGGTTTTTGTTCATCAGGAATTTTAGGCATATTAGGTATTTGAACAAAATTAAAATACCATAGTAAACCTATCCACATTATAGCAACAACAACATGAATTAATCTGAATAGCCATGCCCAAAAAATAGTGTCAAAATCAAAGCCACCATTCATAAAGAAAAGCCCTAAAAACAAAACTACAGCTAAACCTAAAGATGCATGTATTGTTTTTGGCAATGATGTTAGTAAATTTCCCATGTTTTCTTAAATATATATGTATTTATACACTATTGAATAATGATTATTAAGCTGTTTTTTTAAATTTATTATCAAGAATATGTTTTAAGAAACTACCCGTATAGCTATCTTTAATTTTACAAATCTCTTCGGGTTTGCCTTCTGCGATAATATTTCCACCTTTTACCCCTCCTTCAGGACCCATATCAACAATATAATCTGCTGTTTTGATCACATCTAGATTATGCTCTATTACAATAACTGTATTACCTAATGCGACAAAGGTGTGCAAAATATCTAAAAGTTTTTTTATGTCGTGTTGATGTAAACCTGTAGTTGGCTCATCTAAAATATATAGTGTTCTACCAGTTGATCTTTTTGATAATTCTTTTGCAAGTTTAATTCTTTGAGCTTCACCACCAGATAATGTAGTAGCTTGCTGCCCAATTTTAATATATCCAAGACCAACTTTTTTTAAGGTTAATAATTTAGTTTTTATATTAGGTATATTTTCAAAATATTCACAACCTTCATCAACAGTCATATTAAGAATATCTGCAATGCTTTTATCTTTAAATTTTATTTCCAAAGTTTCTCTGTTGTATCTACTACCTTTACACTCATCACATTGAATATAAACATCTGGTAAGAAGTGCATCTCATATGTTATGACCCCATCTCCTTCACATGCTTCGCATCTTCCACCTTTTACATTGAATGAAAATCTTCCTGGTTTATATCCTCTACTTTTAGATTCAGGCAATCCAGTAAACCAATCCCTTATTGGACCAAAAGCACCTGTATACGTAGCAGGATTAGATCTAGGAGTTCTTCCTATTGGAGATTGGTCAATATCAATTACTTTATCAATCATTTCAATACCTTTAAATCCTTTAAACGGTTTTGGTATTTTACGTGAATTATTATTATTAAGAGATAAATTTAAAGCATTATATAAAGTTTGTAATACTAAAGTAGATTTACCACTACCCGATACTCCTGTAACACATGTAAAACTACCAAGAGGTATTTTAAGATTTACATTATTAAGATTATTACCAGAAGCTCCGTTAATTTCTAAAAATCTACCATTTTTTGCTAATCTTCTTTTCTTAGGAATTTGAATAAATTCTTTGTGAGATAAATATCTACCTGTAATGCTGTTGTTATTTTTTAAAATATCAAAATATGTGCCTTGTGCAACTATTTCTCCTCCAAAATTTCCTGCTTTTGGGCCTAAATCAATAATATGATCTGCGCTTTCCATAGTTTCAATATCATGCTCGACAACAATTACAGTGTTACCTAAATCTCTAAGTCTTTTTAATGCATTAATTAGTTTAATGTTATCTTTTTGGTGTAAACCAATTGAAGGTTCATCTAAAACATAAAGAACTCCAGTTAATCCTGATCCAATTTGTGATGCCAATCTTATTCTTTGGGATTCACCTCCAGATAATGTTCCTGATTCTCTTGATAAAGTTAAATAATCTAAACCAACGTTTAATAAAAAATTTAATCTTTCATTTATTTCTTTTAAAATATGTTCAGCAATCTTAAATTCTCTTGGGCTAAGTTTTAATTTTAAAGTTTTAAACCATTCAGAGGCATCTAAAATTGATTTTTCAGTTATCTGACTTATATGAAAATTGTCTATTTTAACGCATAAAGCCTCCTCTTTTAACCTATGACCTTTACAACTTTCACATTTTGTATCTGATTGATATTGCGATATTTCTTCTCTTTTCCAATCGCTATCAGTTTCTAGATATCTTCTTTCTAAGTTATTTATAACACCTTCAAATGTTTTTTTATGGGAGTATTTTTCATATCCGTCATCATAAGAAAATCTTATTTCTTCATCATCAGATCCATACAAAATTATTTCTTTAATTTTTTGAGATAATTTGCACCACTTAGTATCAAGAGAAATATTATAATGTTTTGCAATAGAGGACAATGTTTGTACATAATACAAAGTTGTCGACTTAGCCCAAGGAACTATAGCACCATCTAAGATGCTTTTTTTTTCATTAGGTACCACTAAATTAGGATCAACATTTAATTTAACACCAATACCTTCACATTCCTCACAAGCTCCATATGGACTATTAAAAGAAAAGAGCCTTGGTTCAATTTCTTCAATTGTAAATCCACTTTCAGGACAAGAAAATTTAGTTGAAAATACTATTTTTTCAACCTTTCTAAATTTTTTAGGTAATGTTTCATTTTCATATTCAACAATAAGTAAACCATTTGATAAATTAATTGAAGTTTCTATACTTTCAGCAAGTCTATTTCCTAAAGACGAATTTAAAATAACACGATCAACTAATATAGAAATGTCATGTTTAATTTTTTTATTTAATTCTGGAACTTTATCAATTTCATATAAATTATTGTCAATTTTAATTTTTCTAAAACCTCTTTTTTTATAATTTAATATATCTTTTTTATATTCACCTTTACGACCTCTAACCACCGGTGCATAAAGATAAATAGTTGATTTTTTAGGCAATGTTTTAATTTTATCTACTATTTCAGAAATTGTTTGTGATGTAATTGGTTTGCCTGTAAATGGTGAATATGGAGTTCCAGCTCTTGCATATAATACTCTCATATAATCATAAATTTCTGTAACTGTAGCAACTGTAGATCTTGGGTTTTTTGAATTATTTTTTTGTTCTATTGATATGGCTGGACTCAACCCTTCAATTAAATCAACATTTGGTTTTTTCATTTTATCTAAAAACTGTCTTGCGTAAGCAGATAAACTTTCAACATATCTTCTTTGGCCTTCAGCATAAATTGTATCGAAGGCCAATGATGACTTTCCTGATCCTGAAAGGCCAGTAATGACAACAAATTGATCCTTAGGTATCTCTAAAGAAATATTCTTTAAATTGTGCTCTTTTGCACCTTTAATAACTATCTTTTTGAGCATAATTTTTGTTGCTTTATTTTAATAAAATTAATATTGAAGTTAATTTGTGATATAAAATCATATTATTTAACATAAAAAAATTAAAATATTATGGCTGGAAGTTTAAATAAAGTATTATTAATTGGTCGTTTAGGCGCAGATCCTGAAATTAAACAAATGGTAAATGGTAAAAGTGTCGCTCGTCTAAGTCTAGCAACAAGTCAATCTTGGAAAGATAAAAATACTGGCGAAAAAAAGGAGAAAACTGAATGGCACCGTATAGTTGTATTTAATGAAGGCCTAGTAAATGTTGTTCAACAATACCTAAAAAAAGGTGCGCAAATCTATGTCGAAGGCCAATTATCTACAAGGAAATGGAAGGATGAACAATCAGGTCAAGACAAGTACTCAACCGAGATTATTATTCAAGGTTTTAACTCCTCACTTACAATGCTTGGTGGTGGAGGACGAGGTGTTCAAAATGAGACTACTCCTAAATCGATTTCAAAAAATTCTGATGACGTTTCACAAATGGAACAAAACGATCTAGATGATGAAATTCCATTTTAGATTCTATGCAAAAAAACGAAATATCAAAAGATTCTAAAATTAAATTAATCTCTATGCACGACGAAATGAGTTCGTCGTATCTATCTTATGCAATGAGCGTAATTGTCAGTAGAGCTCTTCCTGACATTAGAGATGGATTAAAACCAGTTCATAGAAGAATTCTTTTTGCTATGCATAAAGGTGGTTATGACTGGTCAAAACAATTTAGAAAATCTGCAAGAATAGTAGGGGATGTTATTGGTAAGTATCATCCACATGGAGATCAATCTGTTTATGATGCCTTAGTTAGAATGGTTCAAGATTTTTCTATGAGTTTACCTTTAATTGATGGCCAGGGTAATTTTGGATCTGTAGATGGTGATCCTCCTGCAGCAATGAGATATACAGAAACTAAACTTGCTAAAGTATCTCAGTTCCTAATTGACGATATTGATAAAAATACTGTTGAATTTAAAAGCAATTATGACGAAACTGAAAAGGAACCTAGTGTTTTACCAGCGCAATTTCCAAACCTTCTGGTTAATGGTGCTGGAGGTATTGCCGTTGGAATGGCAACAAGTATACCCCCGCACAATCTTGGTGAAGTTATAAACGCTTCCCTAGCGCTTATTCAAAACAAAGAAATTAAAATTAACGAACTAATGAAACATATACCTGGTCCAGATTTTCCTACAGGTGGAATTATTATTGGAAAAAATATTATCAAAGAAGGATATAAAACTGGCAGAGGTTCATTCAAAATAAGAGGTGAAATTAAAGTTGAATCTTTAAAAAATGGCAGGGAACGTTTGGTAATATCATCAATACCATATCAAGTTAACAAATCTGTTTTAAATGAAAAAATAGCAGAGCTTGCTAGAGATAAAAAAATTGAAGGTATTAGGGATATTAGAGATGAGTCTAACAGAGAAGGTATAAGAGTTGCAATTGATTTAAGATCAAATGTTGAGCCAGAAACAATAAAAAGACAATTATTTAAATATACACAAATTGAAAGCTCATTTGGTTTTAACACTTTAGCTATTGTTGATAACAAACCAAAAACTTGCAATCTTAAAGAATTTTTAGAAAATTTCTTAAAATTTAGAGAAGATGTCGTAATTAAAAAAACAAAATTTGATTTAAAAAAAGCTGAAGAAAGGGGACATATATTAATTGGTTTATCTACAGCTGTTGAAAATTTAGACAAAGTAATTAAAATTATTAGAAAATCAGAAACTCCTGATGATGCTAAAAAAACTTTATTAAAAATAAAATGGAAAATTAACAAAACTTTAAAATTTATAAATTTAACTCAAGATAAAAAAGGTAAAAACCAATATTCATTATCTTCACAACAAGTCTCCTCAATTCTAGAACTAAAACTTCAAAAGCTTACAGCATTAGGTATAAATGAAATAGAGTCTGAAATTAAAAATTTGTCAGTATTAATTTCTAAATATAAAAAAATTATTAACTCTAAAAAAGAACTTTTAAAAGTTATAAGCCAAGAATTGGAAAAAATTAAAGAAAAATTTTCATCACCCAGAAGAACTCAAATTATAGATGCTGTTTTGAATTATGATGTTGAAGAAACAATCCAAAAAGAATCTGTTATAATTACTGTAACTCTGCAAGGTTATATAAAAAGAGGCGCTTTAAGTAGTGTAAAACAACAAAAAAGAGGAGGTAAGGGCAAGTCAGGAATTAAAACTAGAGATCAAGATTCTGTTGTACAAACTCTTTCCGTAAACACTCATACATCTGTTCTTTTCTTTTCCACTGAAGGATTAGTTTATAAAATTAAAGCTTGGCGAATTCCTGAAGGATCTGCTGTATCAAAGGGCAAATCTTTATTTAATATTTTGCCATTGAAAAATCATCAATCAATAAGTTCTATCATGCCTTTTCCCGAAGAAAAATCTGAATGGAAAGGTTTACAAATAGTATTTGCAACACTAAATGGAAAAATAAGAAAGAATAATCTTGACGATTTTGCATCAATAAATGCCTCAGGAAAAATAGCAATGAAACTTGATGTAAATGATAAAATTATTGGTGTTAAGATTTGTAAAGATGATCAAGATATAATTTTAAGTAGCAAATATGGAAAATGTATTAGATTTGAATGCAAAAAGTTAAGAGTCTTTAAGGGAAGGTCTTCTAAAGGAATAAGAGGTATTAATCTATCAGATAAAGACTCTATAGTTTCACTTGCTATAACTGACCATGATTCAAGTAAAAAAAATGGAAAACTTAATGGGAATGAAAAATCTGAAATTAAAGCTAAAGAAAAGTTTATTTTTTCAATCACTGAAAATGGATTTGGAAAAAGAACTTCTCATTATGATTTTAGAGTTACAAATAGAGGTGGTAAGGGAATTATTGGAATTATTAATTCTGAAAGAAATGGCAATGTTTCTTCCTCATTTCCTGTTAACGAAGGTGATGAAATATTGATTTCAACAAACAAAGGTAGAGTAATAAGAGTTGCGGTTAAAGAAATTAGAGTTGCTGGAAGAAACACTCAAGGTGTAAGAATTATAAAGTTATCTGGAGATGAAAAAGTTGTTTCAGCAACGAGAATAGATGATAACTTGTTGTAATGAAAACTAATGCAATTTATCCTGGTACATTTGACCCAATAACCTATGGTCATATTGACGTTATTAAAAAGGCATTAAAATTTGTTAATACACTAATTGTTGCAATTTCAGATACCGATTCTAAAAATTATTTTTTTAACGCAGAAGAAAGAATGGATATAGTTAAAAAAGCTTTATTTTTTGATCTTAGATTAAATAAAAAAAAAATTAAGGTAATTTTATTTAAATCTTTAACTACAGACTTATGTAAAAAATATAAATCAACTATTATACTAAGAGGTCTACGTGCTGTATCGGATTTTGAATATGAATTTCAATTAGCTGGGATGAATAGAAAACTAAACGACAATATAGAAACAATTTTTTTAATGTCTGATGTTGAAAATCAAATTATTTCTTCAAAATTTGTTAAAGAAATAATTTCACTTGGTGGTGATATTAGAAAATTTACAACTAAGAGTACTATAAAATCTTTAAAAGAAAAATATGATTAAAAATATTTTAAAATTTTTAATTTTATTTTTATATTTAACAAACAACGCAAATACAGAGGAGAACTTAATGATTTTAAAACTTAAAGATGGAGACGTAAAAATTGAATTATTTTCAAATATTGCTCCCAAACATGTAGAAAGAATAAAAAAACTGGCCGACGATGGTAAATACGATAATGTAGTTTTTCATAGAGTTATAGATGGCTTTATGGCACAAACTGGCGATGTTCAATTTGGTAACTCTTCATCTAACGATTATGATTTAAGAAAGGCAGGAACTGGTGGCTCAACTTTACCGGATCTTCCATCAGAATTTAGTGACCTTCCTCATTTAAGAGGCACATTATCAATGGCAAGGTCACAGGATCCAAATAGTGCTAATAGTCAATTTTTTATTTGCTTTAAAGATGCGGCCTTTTTAGATCGACAATACACAGTTTTTGGTAAGGTTATCGAAGGAATGGAAAATGTTGATAAAATTAAAAGAGGCGACCAGAATCAAAATGGTGCAGTCGAAAACCCAGATAAGATTATAAGCTTCAAATCAATTTAATTTTTTTATGACATTAAAAAAATTTAATTTTAATGTTATTGCTAAAGACAATTACTCAAGATGTGGTTTAATAAAAACACATAGAGGAAATATTCAAACTCCCGCCTTTATGCCTGTTGGCACTCAAGCAACAGTTAAGGCAACTTTTATTAATGATATTATTAAAACTGGATCAGAAATAATTTTATCTAACACTTATCATTTAATGTTAAGACCTGGTGTTGAAAGAATAAAATCTGCAGGAGGTTTGCATAAATTTATGAATTGTACATTACCTATTCTTACAGACTCTGGTGGTTTTCAAGTCATGTCATTATCAAAATTTAACAAAGTTCAAAAAGAAGAAGGTGCAATTTTTAAATCCCATATAGATGGGAAAAAATTTGTACTAAGCCCAGAGGAAAGTATTAGAATTCAAAAAGGATTAAATTCAGATATTTTAATGGTTATGGACGAATGTCCAAAAAAAACAAATGATTACAAAATAATTAGAAAGTCTATGGATATATCTTCTTATTGGGCTTCTAGATCAAAAAAAGCTTTTGGCAAAAATCATGAAAAAGCTTTATTTGGAATTGTACAAGGTGGTTTATTTGATGACTTAAGAAAGAAATCATTAAATGAATTGATAAAAATTGGCTTTGATGGCTATGCAATTGGTGGTCTAGCAGTTGGTGAAACACAAAATGAAATGTTTAATGTTTTAGATACTATTAAAAATTTAATACCCGAAGATAAACCTAGATATTTAATGGGTGTAGGAACACCATCAGATATTCTAGGAGCAGTGAAAAGAGGAATTGATATGTTTGACTGTGTAATACCAACTAGATCAGGAAGAACTGGACTAGCTTTTACATGGAATGGGAAAATTAATATTAGAAATTCAAAGCATCAAAATGACAATGAACCATTAGATCCTAGTTGTACAAACTTAAGTTTAAATAAATATTCAAAAAACTATTTAAATCATTTGTTTAATACAAATGAAATTCTTGCCTCAATGATATTAACTTTACATAATATTAACTTTTATCAAGAATTAATGACAAATATACGAACCAATATTCAAAAGGGCACTTTTAACAAGTTTCATGATTTATACATAAATAAGCTATAATTTTTTGAGATTGATTATTTTATAAAATTGATTATAAGATTTTTTAATGTGGGCCCTTAGCTCAGTTGGTAGAGCAATTCCCTTTTAAGGAATGGGTCGTTGGTTCGAGTCCAACAGGGCTCACCATAAATAAAAGCTTGATTTTTGACTAATTAGTTAAGACAATTAAAGCGTAAAATTATGTCTGATAAAATTAAATATCTTCTTGAAGAAAGCAAGATGCCTAAAACTTGGTATAATATTGCTGCTGATCTTCCCAAACCTTTATCTCCAGTTCTTCACCCAGGTACATTAAAACCTGTTGGTCCTGATGACTTAGCACCATTATTTCCAATGGCACTCATTGGGCAAGAAGTTTCTCAAGAAAGAGAAATTGAAATTCCAGAACCTATTAGAGAAATTTATAAACAATGGAGGCCATCACCATTGTATAGAGCAAGAAGACTTGAAAAATCATTAGATACTTCGGCTAAAATTTATTACAAATACGAAGGAGTAAGTCCTACAGGAAGTCACAAACCAAATACTGCAATAGCACAAGCATTTTATAATAAAGAAGAAGGTACAAAAAAAATAACAACTGAAACAGGCGCAGGTCAATGGGGGAGCTCACTTGCTTTTGCTTGTTCAATTTTTAAAATCGAATTAGATGTTTATATGGTTAAAGTAAGTTTTGAACAAAAACCCTATAGAAAAATGATTATGGAGACTTTTGGAGCTAAATGTTTTGCAAGTCCATCAAATCAAACTAAAACTGGAAAAGCAATTTTAGAAAAAGATCCTAATAATACTGGAAGTCTTGGTATAGCAATATCAGAAGCTGTTGAGATGGCAGCACAAAGCGATACTACAAAATATTCATTAGGAAGTGTTTTAAATCATGTTTTAATGCACCAAACTATTGTTGGAAATGAAGCAATATTACAAATGGAAATGGCTGGTGATTATCCAGATATTTTAGTTGGATGCACTGGTGGAGGAAGTAATTTTTCAGGATTAGTATTTCCATTTCTAGGAAAAAAATTTAGAGAAAAAAAAGATGTAAAAGTTATAGCTTGTGAGCCTAAATCTTGTCCTTCTTTAACTAAAGGTAAGTTTGCTTATGATTTTGGAGATACAGGTAACTTCACTCCATTAGTTAAAATGCATACGTTGGGATCTTCTTTTATGCCTCCAGCAACTCATTCAGGCGGCTTAAGATACCACGGTATGGCACCCATGGTAAGTCACTTGGCAGATTTAGGTGAAATTGAAGCTAAAGCGTATGGCCAAAAAGAATGTTTTGAAGCAGGTGTAAAATTTGCAAATGCAGAAGGAATCATACCCGCACCTGAGGCAACTCATGCCGTTAAAGGTGCCATAGATGCTGCCATTGAATGTAAAAAAAATGGAAAATCAAAAACCATTTTGTTTAATTTGTGCGGACATGGTCATTTCGACATGAAAGCTTATGGTGATTATTTTAGTAACAATCTTGCTGAAGATAATTACAATGAAAATGAAGTCAATAAAGCATTAGAAAAATTACCCAAGATCGCTTAATTAACTAGTTAACTTTATTGGCGGATAATCTAATATTATTTCATTCATCCAATCACTTATTGTTTTTATTCTATTGCTCGATGATGGGTGTGTGCTCATAAACTCTGGCGGTTCTTTTCCTTTATTTGCTTTTTGCATTCTTTCCCAAACTTTAACGGTTTCTCTTATATCATAACCAGATAATGATGAAAAAATTAACCCAAGATAATCAGCTTCGCTTTCTTGTTTTCTTGAAAAGGGATTCATAATTCCTAATTGAGTTAGCAATCCAACTGTGTCCATGCCAGTTGCTCTATTTACTTGACTAATTTTTCCACCAGTAAGAATATCAGTAAGTTGAAAAGTAGTTTTTAATAGTACACTTCTACTAGCTCTTTCAACAGAATGTTTTGCTACAGCATGAGCAATCTCATGCCCCATAACAGCCGCAAGACCATTATCATTTTTGGTAACATTTAACATTCCAGAATAAACAGCAATTTTACCTCCAGGCATACACCATGCATTTTTTACTTTTTTGTTATCTATAAGAATATATTCCCAATCAAAATTTGCAGTTGGATCAACTAAATCTGATTTATTAAAATATTCACTTATTGAATTTTCCATTTTTTTTCCAATTTCTTTGATTTTCATTAAATTTCCATCTTCAATTAATTTTTCCTTTTTTTTAACTTTCTCATATATTTTGGCTGCTTGAGCATTCAATTTAGATTCGGATAATATTTTTAATTGTTTTCTTTCAGTAATTGGGGCTGTTCCACATGACTGCAAGCCAAAAGTCATACAACCACATCCCATAATATGTAAAAAATTTCTTCTATTCATCTTTTAAATAATTATAATACTAAATTACTTGATTCAATATGGCCAGATTAAAAAGATTAAGATTATCAATATTTGCAAGATTAAGAAATTACTTTATTACTGGTATAGTTGTGCTTGTTCCAATAGGAATTACTCTATATTTAACTAAATTTTTTGTATCTATTTCATCAAGATTAATTCCTAAAGAAATTAATCCAAATCATTATTTACCAATTTCAGTACCAGGCTTAGAAATATTATTGGCAGTAATTTTTATTTCATTAATTGGCTATCTCTCCCTTTCTTTTATTGGAAAAAAAATATTACAATTATTTAACGAATTGCTTAAAAGAATTCCCATTTTAAGAACAATTTATTCTGCAATAGGTCAGATGACAGAAACTCTCGCACCTAAAAAGAATAGTAAAAAAAGCGTAGTTTTAATTGAATATCCTAGAAAAGGTAGTTGGGCTGTTGGTTTCGCAACAAAAGATAACATAGGCGAAATATCTACAAAAACAAATAAAAATTTAGTTAATGTTTTTGTCCCAACAACTCCAAATCCCACAAGTGGATTTTTATTAATGTTTCCTAAAGAAGAGATAATTTATTTAGATATGAATTTTGAAGAAGCTTCAAAATTTATTGTATCTGCGGGAACTTCAAATCCAAAAAATTAAATTAAATCATTAATTACATCTGCTTGATCATATAATTTAATTAAAGGTTTATATTTAATTAAATTTTTTTCTTCAATCTCAATTCTTTTAATTTCATTTTCAGCTAATATAAATAAATCTTCATTATGTACTGGATCAGCTAATTTAAAACTTTTTAGACCACTTTGCTTAAATCCTAATAAATCACCAAAACCTCTTAGTTTCATATCTTCTTTTGATATTAAAAAACCATCGTTAGAATTTTTTAAAATTTTAATTCTTTTTCTAGCATTTTTGCTTAAATTTTTTTTAAATATTAATATACATGAAGATTGTTTTAAGCCTCTTCCAACTCTACCTCTTAATTGATGTAATTGTGATAAACCAAATTTATTTGCATTTTCAATTACAATTGTAGTAGCATTAGGGAAATCTATACCCACTTCAATTACAGTTGTTGAAACTAAAATCTGAAATTTATTATTTAAAAAATTATTTAATATGTTTTCTTTTTCTAATTTATCAATCTTGCTATGTAGGAGTGCAACTTTTCCTGGAAAAATTTTACTTAAATAATCAAATTTTTTAATTGCTGATTGATGATCTATTTTTTTTGATTCTTCTATTAACGGACAAACCCAAAAGACTTGATTTTTATTATTCAATTCTTTTTTTATAAATCTAATCACATCATCTATTTTATCTTCTAATTTACTATAGGTTAATATTTCTTTTCTATGATTTGGTTTTTCTTTAATTATTGAAATATCCATATCACCATATACAGACATAATTAGAGTTCTTGGTATAGGAGTTGCTGACATTAAAAGGACATCACAATTAATTCCACCTTTATCAGATAAAGATTTTCTTTGTCTCACACCAAATTTGTGCTGCTCGTCTATAATTATGAAACCTAGATTACTAAATTTAATTTTTTTCTGAAATAAGGAGTGTGTACCAAACAATATATTAATTTTTTTAGAATTAATTTCTTTATTTATTCTCTTTTTTTCGTAATAATCACTTTTACCGGTTAATATTTCAATTTTAATTTTATTAGAATATATTTTTTTTGCCAATTTATAATGTTGTCTGCATAATATTTCTGTTGGCGCCATAAAGGCAACTTGATATCCAGACTCAATTACATTCAAAGCTGAAATTAATGCGACTATAGTTTTTCCACTTCCGACATCTCCTTGTAACAATCTAAACATTTTATTTTTTGATGTTAGATCTTTATTAATTTCTGTTAATGATTTATTTTGTTCATTTGTTAGTTTGTAACTTAATCTTGATATTACTTTTCTACTTGATTCATTGGAAAATTTTTTTTCTTTTTTTTTAACTTTCTTTATTTTTTTTCTAATTTCTGAGGATATTAAATGTGAAGCTAAAATTTCATCGAATGCTAAACGCCTATAAAAATTGGATTTAAAATTTCCTATATTTTTTGGATTATGCAATTTTTTTATTGAATCATTCCAAGATTCATTGTCAAATTTTTTTAAAACTTCACTATGAAGCCATTCTTTCAAAATAGGTAAATTTTTTAAAATTTGATCAATGATTTTATTGTATATTTTTTGACTGATTCCTGCTGTTAGATTGTATTTAGAATGAATTTTTTCAATCAAAGCTTTATCTTTTGATACATATCTTGGATTTGTTATTTGGTATTTTTTATTAAAAATGCTTATTTTGCCACTTATAGTTACTTCTTCATGTAAAGGTAAAATTTTTTTTATATATCCTTCATAAGAGTTAAAAAAAACACAATCAATTGTACCAGTGTTATCTTCACAGGTAACTCTGTTTGGCAAGTTTCTAATTCTGGGAAATGAATATTTTTTAACTAAAACTGTTATAGTGTGAATTCGTCCTATTTGTAATTCATTAATATTATTATTTTCAGTTCTATCGATATATGATTTGGGCAATCTCCAAAGTAAATCAAATAAATTGTTAATTTTTTTATTTTTTAAAATTTCACTAGTTTTTTTTCCAACTCCTTTTAGTTTACTCAGGTCTTCTAGTAAAAATTTATAATTACTCGTATATTTCATCTAAAATATAATATATTAAAAAATATGAACTTTAATATAGACGAATTAAAAAAAAAAATTATTTATAGATCTTCATATAGGGGATCTAAAGAAATGGATAATTTAATGAGTTTATTTACTAAAAAAATTATTAATAATTTAAATCAGCAAGAATTAGTTAATCTTTCTAACTTATTAGATATTGACGATGAAAATCTTTATAAATATCATCAAGGTTTACTCGTAAATATTAATATTGAAGAAAATAGAGTTACGAAACTTTTTAGAAAATTTAGTTATAATAATAAATAATGGCGGAGAGACTGGGATTCGAACCCAGGAAAGAGTTGCCCCTTTGCCGGTTTTCAAGACCGGTGCTTTCAACCGCTCAGCCATCTCTCCGTTAGTGAGTGTTTATAACCATAATAATTAAATTCAACTAAAAAATAAGCAATTTATATTTGTTATTTTCTTATTTGTTACTAAAAAGTACCTTTAAAAAATTAGTAAAATGAAAAGTTTTAACAAAGGTATAATTTCTTCAAGTCTAGGTTCTTTTTGGTGGGGAGTTCTTGGCACATATTATTTTCAATACATTTCATTTATAGGAACATTTGAAGTTGTTGTGCACAGATGTATTTGGACTGCATTAATTCTTTTAGTTACAACTTTTCTTTTTGGTAAATGGACTATATTTAAAAAAATTCTCTCGGATAAAAAAACAGCTTTAATTTTATTTATAACAAGTATTTTAATTTTTGGTAACTGGTCGATATGGATTTATGCTGTATCTACAAATAAAATTATTGATGCTAGTTTTGGGTATTTTATATTTCCTATTTTAAGTGTTTTTTTTGGTTATATTTTTTTTAAAGAAAAATTAAATAAAAAAAGAATTATTTCCATATTTTTAATTGTTTTAGCAACATTATATCTTTTACTTAACCTTGATTCATTGCCATGGGTTGGTTTTGCAGTAGCTTTTTTGTGGAGCATATATAATCTGTTAAGGAAAAAAATTGATGTAGATACTGATATTGGTTTATTTATTGAAAGTTTATTTATATTACCTATAGCACTTATTATTTTTTATTTAATTTTTAAAAATAATTTAAATGATTTTTCTTTAACAAATCCATCATTGCTAGGTTTAATATTTTTAGCCGGCCCAATGACGGTAATTCCATTATTTTTATATATTAAAGGAGTTCAGCTTTCTGGATTAGGACCATCTGGCATGATTTTTTTTATAACTCCAACTGGACAGTTTTTGCTTGGTTTTTTTTATTATAATGAAACATTTTCTACAGAAAAATTCATAAGTTTCATTATTATATGGATTGCTGTATTTATTTATTTAAAAGATTTATATGACAATCATTAGAAATTTAATTATTTTATTTATTATTTTATTTTTTTCTCCAGCTATTTCTAGCGAACAATCTTTTTCAGATTGGCTTAAATCTTTTAAAAAAATAGCTCTTAAAAATGGGATTTCTGTAAAAACATATAATACATCAATGTCTAATGTAAAATTTTTACCAAAAGTTATAGAATATGATCGTTTTCAGCCAGAATTTTATGAAGACACAATTACATATATAACTAAACGCTCATCTGAAAAAAAATTAGAAAAGGGTATTAGTTTTTATTTGAAAAATAAAATTTTAATTAATAAAATTGATAAAGACTTTTTAGTTGAAAAAGAATTATTGTTGTCGTTAATGGCTATTGAAACCAACTATGGCACATATGTCGGCAAAATGGACATTCTTTCTTCTTTAGCAACTTTAAGTTTTGATAAAAGAAGAAGTGAATTTTTTACAAATGAGTTAATTACTATACTTAAATTAGTTGATGGCGGTATAATTGATCATAAAACTCTATTTGGCTCATGGGCTGGAGCTTTTGGAAATTTTCAATTTATGCCAACAACAATAAAAAACTATGCAATTGATTACAATAGTAATGATGTTATTGAACTACATCATGTAGAAGATTCATTTGCCTCTGCTGCAAATTATATTAATAAGATCGGTTGGAAAAAAAATAAACCATGTTTTGCTAAGGTTAATTTATCTGATGAAACACCAATGAAATTTTTAAATACCTCAGCTAGAAATATTAAAAATAAAAAAAAATTAAGTTATTTTGGAAAATATATTATTGATTTTGACAAACTTGATATTAACAAAGACCTAACTGCAGCGATAATTACACCTGATAAAGATATTGTTGAAAATGCCAATAAACTAAGCCCTGCATATATAGTTTTTGATAATTATGAATTAATTCTAAAATGGAATCGATCACTAAGATTTGCTCTTGCAGTATGTACTTTAAAAAATAAATTTTCAAATGAATTATAAAAATATTTTAATTATATTCTTTTTTTTATTTAGTGCTTGCTCAACCTATAATGTTGTCAATAATGATATTAAACCATTAAAAATAAATGGCTTTCAAAATAAAGGGTTTGCTCTTGTCTATGATGAAAAACTTTTTAAAAATAAAACAATTTCAAAAAAAATGGATAACAGGGGTTTGGTTATTTTTCAAAAAAATTTAAAAAAAGGCACAACTGTGAAAATTAAAAATATTTTAAATAATAAGACTATTATTGCAAAAGTAGGGAATAAAACAAAATATCCAATATTTAACAATTCTGTAATATCTAATCGTATATCTAAAGAAATTGATTTGAATTTAAACGAACCATATATTGAAATAATTGAAATTTTACACAATTCATCATTCGTTGCTAAAAAAGCAAAAACTTTTGAGGAAGAAAAAAATGTAGCTGATAAAGCTCCAATTGAAAGTATTAACGTTGACGATTTAAATTCAGAAATTATTATTTCTGATGATGCTGTTGAAAATAAATTTGATTATTCAATAAAAATTGCAGACTTTTATTTTAAAAATACTGCAATCTCAATGCTTGATAGAATCAAAAAAGAAACTTCTGTTAATAAAGCTTCAATACACACTTTATCAAATACACAATTTAGAGTTTTTTTAGGGCCTTTTTACGACATAAATTCTCTACAAAAAGCTTTTAATGATATAAATGTATTGGAATTTGAAAATATCGAAATTATTAAAAATGAAAAATATAACTAAAAATTATTTAATTAAAATAATAATAGGATTATTTTTATTTACTCCTGTTAAAGCACAGTTTGATATAAATGCTAGGACTGCAATTCTACAAGATTATTTATCAGGTGAAATTCTTTATGAAAAGGACGCTGACCTTCCTATATTTCCTGCTTCAATGACTAAAATAATGACTTCAATAATAGCTTTTGATTTATTGAAAAATGGAGATTTAAGTTTGGAAGATAAATTTATTGTTTCTGAAAATGCATGGAGATTATCTGAGGCTGGTTATTCATCAATGTTCATAATGGTTGGAGATGAGATTTCTGTTGAAAACTTACTAAGAGGCATAATCGTTGCATCAGGAAATGATGCTTGCATAGCTTTGGCTGAAGGTATAGCTGGCACTGAAGAAGAATTTGCAATCATGATGACTGTAAAAGCAAAAGAAATCGGAATGGAAAATACAAATTTTTCTAATTCCTCAGGCATCAACGCTGCAGATAATCTATCTACAGTTAGAGACATTTTAATTATGTCAAATTATTTGATTAAAAATTATCCTGATTACTATGAATATTTTAAAGAGAAAAAATTTACTTGGGACCGTACTGGTGGAGATCCAATTACTCAAGGAAATAGAAATCCATTATTATATAAAAACATGGGTGTAGATGGAATTAAAACAGGTTTCTTAGCTTACGAAAAATATTCACTTGCATCATCAATGAAAAAAAAAGATAGACGAGTCACAGCAGTTGCTAGTGGTTTTGAAACAAAAAAAAAAAGATCAAAACAATCTGCAAAACTTTTAACATATGGAATCACCAATTTTGATTTAATACAAATTGTTAGTAAAGATAAAGAGATTGATGAATTAGATGTATGGCTTGGAAAAAAAGATAAAGTTAAAGTTTATATTAAAGAAAATGTTTACAAAACAATTCCCAAAGCAAGGAAAAGATATTTAAAAGTTGTAATAAATTATAATGGACCAATAGAAGCACCAATAATTAAAGACGATGTGGTTGGTAAATTAAAAATTTCATATAAAGATGAAGTTATCGATGAATATGACTTGTTAGCCTATGAAAACATTAAAAAAGTGAATATTCTTTCCAGATTAGTTAGGTCAATTAATTATTTAATCTGGGGTGATGTATAAAAAACCAATAATTGTTTTTGAAGGCATAGAAGGATCTGGAAAATCTCTACATATTAATAATGTAGCGACATATCTAAAAAAAAAAGGTAAAAAATTTATTAAAATTAGAGAACCTGGCGGAAATCAAAACTCTGAAAAGATTAGAAAGTTAATATTAAATAATAAATCTAATTTTGATAAAGTTACTGACCTATTGCTATATTTTGCTGCCAGAAACGAAAATCTAAAAAATATAATAATGAAGAATGTAGGAAAAAAAATAATTTTAATAGATAGATTCGTAGATTCAACATTTGCTTATCAGCACTATGGAATGGGTATTAATATTAATTTTATCAATGAAATTAGTAATTTTTTACTTAAAAATATCAAGGTTAGCTTCACATTTTTAAATTTAGTAAATGAAAAAAATATGAAAATAAGATTAAAGCAAAGAAAAAAACTAAACAGGTACGATAAATTTGAAATGTCATTTTACAAAAAGGTTCAATCAGGTTTTATAAAGATTGCTAGCAAAAATAAGAAAAAATACTTAAAAATTAATTCAAACATTGATATTGCAATAAATAAAGAAATAATTATTAAAAAAATTAATAAATTGATTTAAATGAACAAACCTATAGATCAAACAAAACTTTATGGACTTAGTCATATTTTTAATGAAATAGTAGATTTATTTACTTCTAAAAAATTACCTAATAAAATTTTGTTTAGTGGATCAAAAGGTTGTGGAAAAGCAACTTTAGCTTATCATTTTATAAATTATGTATTTTCAATTAATAAAGAGAATTCTTACAATATTAAATTAAATGAGATTAATACAGAAAATACTTCATTCAAATTAATTAAAAATGGTTCACATCCTAATTTTCATTTAATTGATTTAATGGAAGATAAAAAAAATATTGAAATTTCACAAATAAGAAACATGATTAATTATGCCAATAAATCAAGTTTCAATAATGAACCACGGTTTGTGTTAATTGACAATGTAGAGCATCTTAATGCTAATTCATCTAATGCCTTATTAAAAATAATTGAAGAACCTAATGAAAATCTTTTTTTTATCCTTGTCCACAATGATTTAAAAAAAATAATAAAAACATTAAAATCTAGATGCTTACTCTTTAAAATTAATTTAACATTTGAACAGTCAATCTATGCAGCTAATTCTTTATTAAATGAAAATATTTATGAATTATTTAATAAAGATTTAATTAATTTTTACTTTAAACCTGGAGATTTTATTGGTCTTATAAATTTTGCAAGAGAAAATAAAATAAAATTACATGAATATACTTTAAAAACTTTTCTGCTTCTTTTAATTAATGAAAGTCATTATAAAAAAAATGATTTTATTAAATCAAATATATTTACTTTAATTGAATTATATTTTCTAAGGATTTTATATGAGTCTCAACAAAAAAATAAAATTTTTGCTTTTTATTACAAGTTCATCCATAAAATTAATTATACAAATAAGTTTAATTTAGATTATGAAAGTTTATTTATGGAATTTAAATCAAAGGTTTTGAATGGATAAAAATTTTTATATTACCACACCAATTTATTATCCTTCTGCAAAACCACATATGGGTCATGCATATTCAAGTATAGTTGCAGATCTTTTTGCTAGATTTAAAAAAATTCAAGGTTTTAATGTATATTTTTTAACAGGGACGGATGAACATGGTCAAAAAATTCAAAGGTCAGCGAAAAAAAGAGGTATGGATCCATTGTCTTTTTGTGATGAGATTAGCAAAACATTTAAGGATTTGTCAAAAACATTAAATTTATCAAACAATGATTTTATAAGGACTACAGAAAAAAGACATGAAAAATCAGTTCAGCATTTATGGAATATATTAGAAAAAAAAAAAGAAATTTATTTATCAAAGTATTCTGGTTGGTATTCAGTATCAGATGAAGCTTTTTATTCTGATGATGAAGTTGAAGAATTTGATAATAAAAAAATATCCAAAAGTTCTGGATCAGCAGTAGAGTGGGTGGAAGAAGAATCTTATTTTTTCAAACTTTCAAAATGGCAAGATAAATTGTTGAAATTTTATTCAGAAAATCCAAATTTTATTTTACCCAATGCGAGAAAAAATGAAGTTATAAGTTTTGTTAAAAGCGGATTGAAGGATTTATCTGTAAGTAGAAAATCTTTTTCATGGGGAATTAAAGTTCCATCTAATAATGAACATGTTATTTATGTTTGGTTAGATGCACTGACAAATTATATTAGTGCGCTGAATTATCCAAATGAAAACGATAAACTTTATAAAGATTTTTGGCCTGCATCTCTTCATTTAATTGGAAAAGATATTTTAAGATTTCATGCTGTTTATTGGCCAGCTTTTTTATTGGCCGCAGACATTTCTCCACCAAACAGGATATATGGACATGGATGGATTTTAGCTGGTGATGAAAAGATGTCAAAATCTAAAGGAAACATATTGGATCCAATTGAAATAATAGACAAATACGGTCTAGACCCACTAAGATACTATCTTGCAAAAGAAGTTTCTTTTGGAAACGATGGGAACATATCACAAGAAAAACTTGAGAGTTGTATTAATAGCGATTTAGCAAACAATTATGGCAATTATTGTCAAAGGGTTATTTCATTTAATGAAAAAAATTTCAATTTATTAATACCTGAAAAAGATACCTTTTCAAAAGAAGATCTAGTTCTTTTGGATAGATTTAAGAATAATTTTGATAAATTAACAAACGACATGGACAATCAAGATTTAAATTCATACATGAATTTTATTATTGAAAACCTTTTTGCAGCTAATAAATATTTTAATGATGAAGCACCTTGGAACAAAAAATCTGATATAAAAAGATTAAATACAATTGTTTATGTTGCGTTAGAAGTAATAAGAAAAATTTCTATTATGTTGTATCCAATAATACCTTCATCGTCATTAAAAGTATTAAAAATTTTTAACATTGATGAAAAAGATATAAAGTTCAAAACTATTAAAAATCACACTGAACTAATATCTAACAGTAAAATTAATAAAATTGATATCTTGTTTAAAAAAATAGATAGTAATAATGATTGATTCACATTGTCATTTAGATCATGACCCATTGTTTGCTAATTTAAATGAAGTTATAAATAGAGCTAAGATTGGTGGCATAAAAAAATTATTAACAATTTGCACTTCCAATCAAAGTTTTAAAAACATTCAAAAAATTTTAGATATTGATGAAATTATTTATGGTACTTACGGAATTCATCCCCATGAAGCAAAAAATTATAAAATTACAACAAATGATATTATAGAAAACATTTCAAAACATCCTAAATTAATTGGAATAGGGGAAACTGGTTTGGATTTTTATTATAATAATAGCCAAAAAAACGAACAAATTGAAAGTTTTAAAAAACATATTGAAGCATCTTTAGAAGCTGATGTTCCAATTATTGTCCATTCAAGAAATGCTGAAACTGAAACCTTTGACATTCTAAATGAATACAGAGATAAAAAACCCAAAATTTTAATGCATTGCTTTACTGGATCTTACGCTTTTTTCAAAAATATGGAAAAACTTAATTCTTATTTTTCTGCAAGTGGCATAATAACCTTTAAAAATAGTTATGATCTTCAAAAAACTTTTTCAAAAATACCAAATGATAAACTTTTAGTAGAAACTGATAGCCCTTTTCTTGCCCCAATACCAATGCGTGGAAAAAAAAATGAACCAAGTTTCATAAAATATACAATAAATAAACTTGCAGAACTAAAAAATGTAAACGCAAATGAAATGATAAACTTTACATCAAAAAATTTTGAGAGTTTATTTTTGTGCAATGAAAATTAAATTTGTTATTTTAGGTTGCGGATCATCACTCGGTGTTCCAAGAGCTGATGGTAATTGGGGTAAATGTAACCCAAATGTAAAAAAGAACTATAGAACTAGATGTTCTGCGCTAATAAAATCTAGTTTAAAAAATATTTTAATTGATACGTCGCCTGATCTTCGACATCAATTAATTAAAAACAATATATCTAATATTGATAGTGTATTTTTTACACATTTGCATGGTGATCAAGTGCATGGAATAAACGATTTAAGAGTTTTTTCATTAAAAAATAAAAAAAAAATTCCTGTTTATGCTGACAAGCAGACAGCTAAATACATTAAAAATACTTTTTCTTACTGTTTTTATGATAAACCTGGTTATCCAGCAATTTTGAAATTAAATAAATTAAAAAAAAATATTTCTTTTTTATATCACGACAAATTTATATCAGTTAAGTCTATACCCGTTCAACATGGCAACATTAAATCTCAATCTTTTATAATTAACAATAAATGTGCTTATGTAAGTGATGCCAATAAAATTTATGATAAAGATTTAAAATTCTTTAAAAATCTCAAATTTTTTATTATTGATTGTTTAAGAATCAATAAACATCCTTCGCACTACAATTTAAATGAAGTGATTGAGCTTACAAAAATCATTAAGCCAAAAAAAACTATACTCACAAATTTACATTCTGATTTAGATTATAATTATTTACTAAAGATTTTACCAAAAAATATCATTCCAGCTTATGACGGCATGTCATTCTATATTTAGTAATTTTTCAATTTCACTGGTAATTTTTTTTGACATTGGATTTGTAATCGAAGAATAAGTTTTCTCTATTTTTCCTTCTTTATTAATTAAAATTTTATAAAAATTCCATTTAGGAGTAGCTTTTTTTCCATAATTTTCTAAAGCCCATTTATATATAGGATTTATGTTTTCTCCTTTTACGTCAATTTTTTCAGTTAAAGGAAAATTTATATTAAAATTTACTTCACAAAAATTTTTAATTTCACTATTTGAACCTGGTTCTTGTCCACCAAATTGATTAGAAGGAAGACCAATAACAATTAATCCTTTCTTTTTATATTTATCCCATAATTCTTGTAAGTCCTTATATTGACTTGTAAAACCACATTGACTTGCAACATTTACTAATAATATAATTTTATTTTTATACGTTGAAAAATTTATTTTTTCTCCAGTAATAGATTCTATTTCAAAATCATAAATTAGTTTTTCATATTTTGCTAAAGCTTTATCGGAAAATGAAAACATAAAAGTAATTAATAATACAAATAAAACATATATCTTACTTAGTGAAGTCATTTTTTTGAAAATATTAATAACAAAAAATATCCCACTAAGGTTGATAATAATGATCCTGTTAATACTCCAATTTTAACTCCATCTATATATTGATTGTTTTGAGCAAAAGCTAAATTTCCAATAAATAAACTCATGGTAAATCCTATTCCAGTAAGTATACCTACTCCATATAAACCAGCCCAGTTTGAATTATTTGGCATCTGAGCAATTTTTAATTTAATTGAAATTATTGAGAAAAGAAAAACTCCAATTTGTTTTCCCACAAAAAGACCTAATAAGATTCCTAAAGGAACAGGTGATAGTAAAGAATTAAAAGTTACACCATCTAAAGATACTCCTGCATTTGCAAAAGCAAACAAAGGCATTATACCAAATGCCACATATGGACTAATTTTATGTTCTATTTTAATTAATAATGAAAAATCTTTTTCTTTTTTTCTGTGTGGTATTACAGTTGCTAAAAGCACGCCCGAAATTGTTGCATGAACTCCAGATTCATGTGTGAAGAACCACAAAATTAAACCTAACATTAAATAAGGAAGAAATTTTTTGACATTTAATTTGTTTAGAATTAACAAACTAATAAAAACTAACAATAACAATGTAAGGTATGTTATATTTAAATCACCTGTGTAAAAAAAAGCTATAATAACTATAGCTCCCAAGTCATCAATTATCGCTAATGCTGTCAAAAAAACTTTAAGAGATAATGGTACCCTAGGACCTAGTAAAGATAATACACCTAAAGAAAAAGCAATATCAGTAGCTGATGGAATAGCCCAACCATTCAAAGTTTCTGGATTTTCAAAATTAATATAAATATATATTAAAGCAGGGACTAGCATTCCACCTATTGCGGCAATTATTGGTAATAGTGCTTGCTTACGATTTGATAATTCACCTTGTAAAAATTCTCTTTTAATTTCCAGAGTTACAAAAAAGAAAAAAGCAGCCATTAATGCATCGTTAATCCAATGAAGAACATTCATTTTAATGCCAATATTATTAATTCCTAAAAAAAGATAAGTTTCAAGTATTTCAAAATATAAAGATGAATAGTCAGAATTACTTAAAATCAAAGCTATTATTGCACATATAAATAAAAGCATGCCACTTGCAGCTTCTAGTTTAAAAAACCATTTAAATGGACCTGACAAATATCTAATCATAAATTAATTAAAACAAATCTTGAACAAACAATGTAATATCTTTTAGTGTTTCATATAAATTTTCAAGAATAAATTCAATATTTGGTAAAATTAGACTGATTGGGTTTTTAAATGTATCTAACAAAATAATTAATGCAATAATAGAAATAATAAATACTAAAATAAAATTTAAAGATCTTAATTTATTTTTTTTTGTTGATTTATATGCATGTTTTCTTTTAATTTTTTCGGAAGAAGCAATATCATTAAAAATATTAATATTATTATTTTTTTTAATTATTTTTTCAGTTTTATCATCATGAGTTTTTTGAAGCTCCGAAATAACTATAGTTTTTTCTGGTATATCTTTTTTATAAAACCATTTATTATGGCATGAGCTACATTGCAATAGCCTGCCTTCATCAGGTATGAGTTTTGAATCAATTTCGAACTTTTTAAGGCATTGATCACAGGAAATAATCATAATTTCTTATATAATAATTTCTTCAAAAAATCGCGAATAATTGATGCTCTTTAAGCTTTGAAAATATCAATAACTGCTGTATTAGTACAACATTCGGGGCGTAGCGCAGCCTGGTAGCGCATCTGGTTTGGGACCAGAGGGTCGCAGGTTCAAATCCTGCCGCCCCGACCATTACTTATGAGAAAAGCAAAAATTTATATTCCCACTAAAAATGCTATGCAATCTGGTTTAGGTAAATCCGATAAATGGATAATTGAATTTAATACAAAAAATACAGGCACAAATCCATTAATGGGTTGGGAAACTTCTACGGATACTTTATCTGAATTAAAACTAGAATTTTCAACAAAAGACTTAGCTATTGATTATGCTAACAAAAACAAAATTGATTTTGAAATTATTGAACCTAAGAAAAGAAAAATTATTAAAAAATCATACTCAGATAATTTTAATAAATAAAAATTTATGTTTAGATTTTTTTTCAGTAAATCTTGGTTTCCCTGGAGTATTGGTGGTTCTTTTTTCATTTTAATATCTACATGGTATCAAGTTCAATTAGATGTAAAAATAAATGAATGGTTTGGTGAGTTTTATGATACTTTACAGAAAGCTCTTACAACGCCAAATTCTGTTACTGAAGCTGAATTCATTGCTTATTTATTCACATTTGCAAAAATTGCAGCTTTGTGGATTTTTATTTCTGTTATAACAGGCTTTTTTACTAGTCATTGGACTTTTAGATGGAGAACATCAATGGCTGACTATTATCATAAAAACTGGTCAAAAGCTCGTTTAATAGAAGGTGCTTCACAACGTGTTCAAGAAGATACATTAAAATTTGCAAGAATTATGGAAGGCTTAGGTGTGGGTTTGTTGGAAAGTCTTATGACTCTTGTTGCATTTACGCCAATCCTTTGGGGTTTATCTAAACAAATTGATAAATTGCCCTGGATAGGTCAAGTTGATCATGCTTTGGTATGGGTGGCAATATTATCTGCCTTAGGAGGAACTGTATTACTAGTTATAGCTGGGATTAAACTTCCAGGTATTGAATATGATATACAAAAGGAAGAAGCCGCTTATCGTAAAGAATTAGTTTTAGGTGAAGATGATCCAATTAGAACTGCACCAGCAACCATTGGTCAATTATATTCAAGAGTTAGAACAATACATTATAAAATGTATTTTCATTATTTGTACTTTAATGTTGTTAAATGGAGCTACTTACAAGGCATGGTAATAGTTCCTTATTTAGCTTTGGCACCAACTATAGTTACAGGAGCTATTACACTTGGTTTTGTACAACAAATAACAAGAGCTTTTGGCAAAGTTGAAGCATCATTACAATATTTTGTTAGAAGTTGGCCAGTTATTGTTGAATTGATTTCTGTTTGGCGAAGATTAAGGGAATTTGAATCTAAATTAGAATCTAACAAAACAACTATTGAAAAAGCTCAATGAGTATTCATATAAAATTTATTAATCAATTTGCAAATGTAACAATAAAAGCTGCTTTAGCAGCTTCATATTTAATAGGAAAAAAAGATAAAATTGCTGCAGACAAAGCTGCAACCGATTCCATGAGAAATGAATTAAACAAAATTGATATGGATGCTAAAGTTGTAATTGGTGAAGGTGAATTAGATGAGGCTCCAATGCTACATATAGGTGAAAAACTTGGAACTAGAAATGGTCCTATCTTGGATATTGCTGTAGATCCATTAGAAGGAACTAATTTTGTAGCTAATAATTTACCAGGAGGATTGTCCGTTATTGCTGTCTCAGAAGAAAACAATTTGTTTAACGCGCCTGAAACATACATGGATAAAATTGCAGTTGGGGCTGTAGAAAGTGGTACTGTTGATTTAGATTATTCAATAAAAAAAAATTTATCAAATTTAGCTGACGCTAAAAATAAAGATATTTCAAAAATTACCGCATGTATATTAGACAGGCCAAGACATAAAAAAATAATTGAAGAGCTAAAACTACTTAAAGTTAATATAAAGTTTATAACTGATGGAGATGTTGCGGGTGCTTTATTGGTTTCTAACGATAAATATAAAGTAGATATATTTATGGGTATTGGTGGTGGACCCGAAGGTGTTCTCGCTGCAGCAGCTTTAGATACATTAAAATGTCAATTTCAAGGTAGATTTATTTTTAAAAAAGAGAATGATATTTTAAGAGCTAAAAAAATGGGTATAACTGAATTGAATAGAAAATATAATATTAAAGATATTATAAAAGGTGACTCAATTTTTTGTGCAACTGGAATAACTTCAGGAGATATTGTTAAAGGGATAAACATAAATAATGATGACTATATTTCTGAGACTTTTGTTACACACAAAAGCACAAATACAAAAAAAGTTTATTTACAAAAAAATAAAATTAATAGAGATTGATAAAAGACTGCATAATTTTAAGTATTAAACTTGATAAATAATAGATTTTACAATAAAAGATCCAGAAATAGGTCCCTTCGTCTATCGGTTAGGACACGTGGTTTTCATCCTCGAAAGAGGGGTTCGATTCCCCTAGGGACCGCCATTAATTAAATTCAAATGTACTACTATGTATATATGTTAAGCAATATTAGTAATAACAAAAAAAAGACATATGTGGGATATACAAATAACTTAGAAAAAAGACTTATAAAACATAATTCAAACAAAGGTGCAAAATCCACAAAAGGATATAAGTGGGAGTTAATATTTAAAAAGAAATTTTTATCAAAATCTAAGGCTATGAGTTATGAATATGAATTGAAAAATGATAAAAAAAAAAGATCAACTATATTAAAAGATTTTTATAACTAATTTTATGCTTAAAATTGCTACAATACTTCCTTACAAGGAAAATTATACATTCAGTAAAGCAGCGGCTGCCTCATTATGGGTATATGATTTCTTTAAACATTCTTCATTAAAAAAAAATAATTTTATATTTGGATCAACTGATGCAAAAGATTATTTGTCTAATAATTATATAAATATAAAAATTAGAGATTTACGCTCAAAATTAAGCAGCACTACTAATCAATATTGCAATGAACTAATTAAAAGACTAAATGGAAAAAATTTTGATATAATTGAAATCCATAATAGGCCACTTGTTTTTAATATACTAAAAAAAAAATTAAATTCTAATTTTATTATTTATTTTCACAATGACCCCTTATCTATGAAAGGGTCAAAAACTTCAAATGAAAGAATTGACTTATTAAATAAAGTCGAAAAAATTATTTTTGTTAGTGAATGGGTTCAAAAAAGATTTTTTATTGATTTAGATAAACGATTAATAAATAAAACAGAAGTTGTTTATCCAAGCATACACAAGCAAAATAAATTGTTAAAAAAAGATAAAAAAATAGTTTTTGTAGGTAAGCTTAATCCGTCAAAAGGTTATGATATTTATAGAGACGCAATAATTAAAATTTTAAATGAGTTTAATAATTGGAAAGCTTATTCAATTGGTGATGAGAGTCGAAATAAGCCAATAATAAATCACTTAAATCATTTTGAATTAGGTTATTTATCCCATAAAGAAGTATTAAATTTTTTAAGCAAAGCTGAAATTGCTGTTGTACCATCTAGGTGGGAAGAGCCATTTGGAAGAACTTCGCTTGAAGCATCATCTAGAGGATGTGCAACAATAATTTCAAATAGGGGAGGATTGCCTGAAACTTCCGATCATTGCATTGTATTAAAAAAATTGGATTATAAAAATTTATATAATGAAATTAAAAAATTAATAACTTCACCTATTATTAGAAAAGATTTTCAAAATAAAGGATTTTCAAATGTAAAACATGTTACTAAAGTTAACTCTTTACTTATTGACGATATTAGAAAATCTTTATTCATTAATTATAGATTAAACTTTATAAAAAATAAATTAAAAATTGTTAACATTTATAATTTAGGACAAAAATTAAATCATAGACTTTATAACATTTCCGTTGGTAAAAAATTTAGTAATGGTTTCATTAGAAACGGCCATGATGTAATAGAAATAAGTGATCGAGATTTTATTAAACAAAACAGACAGCTCTCCTTAAGTAGCTCTACATCTAAATTTCAAGAATATTTGATTGAAACCTTTAAAAACTATAATCCTGATCTGCTATTTTTTGGACATACCAACAATATTAATCTTGAAACAATCGATAAGATTAAAAATTTAAATAAAAATATTGTAATTTCCCAATGGAATGAAGATCCGATAATGAAGAGCCTTAAAGACTCAAGAGCAAATATAGATAAAATCACATTCTATGGAAATTTAGTTGATCACAACTTTATTACAACTGAACCATCAGTATTTCTTAAACAAAATAAAAATATAAATAATTTACATTTTATGTTTATACCCGTTGATAAAAATATTGAATGTTTTGATGTTTTTAATTTAAAACCAAGAAAAGATATATTTTATGCCATGAGTCACGGTGTAAACAGAGCTACACTTAAAAAAGGTAAAAGTGATAGCAGAATATTCTTCCTTAATTCATTAATTAAAAAGATTAATGGAGTTAATTATGATTTTTATGGATTTGAAAATAAAGAACCTATCTGGGGTGATGAATTTTATAATGCTTTAACAAATTCAAAAATGGGTTTAAATTTAAGCAGGGGACTGCCTACTAAACATTATTCAAGCAATAGAATAGCATCACTAATGGGTAATGGTTTGCTTACCTTTATAGATAAAAAAACTTGTTTAGATGATTTTTTTAATAAACAAGAAATAGTTTTTTATAGTAACTTAGATGATCTGGCTAAAAAAATTTTGTTCTATAATAAAAATGACAAAATTAGAAAAAAAATTTCATACAATGGGAAAAAAAAATATTTTAAATTATTTAATGAAAAAAGAATTGCAAAATACATTATTGATATTTCTTTAAATAAAAAAACTTCATTATTTTAAAGAGCTAAATTAAAAGTTAAATCAAAGTATGATTCAAAATATTAAAAAAATTCATGATAAATAAAAAATATTTGTTTATTAGAACTGACAGAATTGGTGACTTTTTATTAAGCGCTATATTAATCAAGTCAATTAAAAGGTCAGATAAAAATTCAATAATTACAGTAATCGCATCTAAAAAAAATTATAATTATATTAAAAAATTCTCTTATATTGACGAAGTAATAGAATATCCTGCAAACTTGTTTGAAAGACTTTCTTTGTATTTAAATTTTTTTTTAAAAAAATATTTTATGGTCGTGGCCCTAGATGGAAAAAAACGTTCTATTTTTTTATGCATTATTACAAATTCAAAAATTAAAATCTTATGTACATATAAAAAGATTTATAAAAACATTTTTAAATTCTTTTTTTCACAAATTTATCTAGATGAAGAGAGTCCTTCAAAAATAAATGAGATTGAAAATATTTTAAATAAACTAAATTATCAATTAATAGATAGTGATTTAAACACAATTTCTAAAAGTAATAAAAATAATTTAATAATTAATAATAATGATGATTATATATTATTTCATTTTGATGAAAAATGGATTCATAATGATTATATTAAAAATTATAAATCAATAGAACCAGATAATTATTTAGAATTCGAAAATTTTATAAAAAATATTGTAAACAAAACAGAAAATAATCTTTATATTACTACGGGATTAATTTCTAACAAATTCACTAGCTTAATTAAAAATAAGTTTGATAAAATTAGTGAATTTAAATTTGAATTAAATCACAATAATAAAAAAATTCTTTTTTTTGAAAAAACAACTTTTTTAGAACTTCAAGTTTTATTATCAAAAACTCAAGTATTAATTTCTTGTCATGGTGCTGCTACCCATGTCGCTGCTTCTTTTAATATTAAAATTATTGATATTCTTGATAACAGCAAAGATCTTTTTTATCAAAAATGGACCAGACACTTTAGAAATTATACTAAAATTGAAAGAGATAATTTTAGATCTCTTACTACTAAAATTATTAATATTTTATAATAAAAAAATGAAACAAATATTATATTTTAATTTTATTTAACGCATTGTTTTTAAATAAATTTGCTTCTTGTATATATCTTCTTACCATTTGAGTGGTTTTATGTCCTGTCATAGTCATAATATTTCTTTCTTCTGCTCCAGCTTCTGCCGCTGATGTTGCAAATCCCGATCTTAAACTATGTCCTGCATATTTATTTGCATCTAATCCTGCTAATGATGCATATTTTTTAATTATTAAGGCAACAGACTTATCTGAAATATTAAATATTCGACCACTGAAAGTACTGACAAACTTTGATTTCATGTAATGATCCAAAGCTTTTACAGGACAAAATTCCTTATTATCAAAGTAGGGGATAGCTTTAATTGAGCCTTCACCAGATTGATCAGTTTTTGATCTTTTAATGAATATTTTTACCCCTTCCTTTACAAATTCGATATCTTCATACTCTAAATTAACTAATTCTGATCTTCTAAATCCTCCTGAAAAACCTAATAATATCAAAGCTCTATCTCTAATCCTCTTTGTTTCTTTGACATTGTCTTCCAAAAAATGTTTTGCTTTTATTTTTTCTTGATTTATTGCATTAATAATTAATTTTAAATCATTGATTAATATAGGTTTTTTGGCTTTTTGATTTGTTCCTTTTGTTCTTTTAATACCATGTAAATTTTCCATTATTATTGGGTGCTTTGTATCTAAATAATGCCCTTTCATCTTATGAATCACGCTTATTGAGGCTATTCTTCTCCTTAATGTGCTAAATTTTGACGATTTTGATAAATGAGTAAGATAAATAGATAGTATTTTAGGTTCTGTAGGCATATTCGATAGTCCATTTTTTATGCAGAATGTTGAAAAATCCTTAAAATCTGCTTGATAAGCTCTTAAAGTATTTGCAGCTTTAGAATTCTTTAAGTTTTTTAAAGTTTCTATTTCAAGGTTTTTTACCTCAGTTACTAAGTCATTCATATAAATTTCCGATAACCATTAATTATCGGAAGTTATAATATAACTCATTTTTAAAGTCAAGCAAATAAGTTAAAGTTATAAATGCCAAAATATGTGCTGATTGGATTAATTGTAGTTATAACAACATTTCTAATTATGAACTATTGGGAAAAATTTAAAGAAACTACAAAAAACAAAATTATAGCATCTATTTTTGGAATTATAGCAATTGGATTTGTTATACTTATTAGCCTCTTAATATTTTAATTTAAGTTTTCCCCATAATTCAAGGCTGTGAAAAAGTCCATAAATACAACAATAAAGTGATACATACAACCAAATCACTTTGATAATGTAGAAAGTGAATTAAGGGGCAACCCTTAACTGGCCGATTGGGGAAAAGCCGAGAGGTTCAAGCCCAGGGGGCAGAAAGCTCTACAAAGCAGCGCTAAACATGTGGAGCGATAGGCATGGCGGTAGCGCATACAACGACGTGCCAAAACTACTGTTCTTTGCACCGTAAAAAGTGCAAGGAAACAGGGTTTTTTTTCACTATAATGATACTTAAAGGCACTAAATTTCAAATAAAAGTCTGGAAATATCTTAAAACTATACCTAAAGGCAAGGTAAAGACCTATAAACAGGTCGCTATAGCTATAAATAGGCCTAAATCAGCGCGTGCAGTAGCTAATGCCTGCGCTAAGAACCCATATGCACCAAAAGTACCCTGCCATAGGGTCATTAGATCTGATGGCAGTTTGGGTGGTTTTTCTAGTCCTGGAGGAACAAAAACTAAAAAAAAACTCCTAAAAAATGAAGGATTTTTGCTCTAAAAGTGTTAATATTATTAGCTTTTTGATCATTTAAGGTCTATTTTGTAGATATTTTTTTGTTTCGACCTTCAGTTGTACTGTATAATTCTATATACTAAAATATAACCCTTCTATGGCCCTTTAAACGCTATATTCACTTTCTGCAAAGCTCTAAAATCTAATTACAAAAATTTTAATTTTACCGTTATAAAACCTTTATTTTTTAATTTATTTTTTCTATATGCAAATTCTGCCAAGGCTTTAATTTGTGATAGTATAAGAAACCCTCTAGAATCCTTATTTTTATTACCTTTTTTTATATATTTTTTTAATGCTTATAATTATTTAAACATTTATCCTTTAAAACAATTTTTTTACATTATCTAATATTTTACTTTAAATAACCTAAATTTAATAATAAATTCAGTAGTTTAATAATATAACTTAATGTATTAGATTAATATACTAATTAGACCTATTAAGAGCCTCTCTCCTAAGGATATAAATTCCAGATGAAATAATTACAAACAAACCTAAAAAGGTCCAACTGTCAGGGAAATGATTAAAAAAGTAAAACCCTATAATTATATTAGTTATTATTTCAAAATAACCAAAAGGAGCTAATTTAGAGGCGTCAGCATACTTTAAAGAAAGTATTAAAAACAAATGGCCCAGTGAAGCAAAAAAACCCAAGGCAAACATCATATACCATTGATTAATTGTTGGTTGAACCCAAACGGAAGGCATCATCATGGACCCTATAATAGCCCCTACTACGCCGGTTAACAAAAGTGTTAAAAGCGGATGATCAGAATTGTGTAACTTTCTAGTTACAATTAAATAAAAACCATACAAAACTCCTGTTCCTAAAGCTGCAATACTTGCTAAATTTACTTCTACAAAACCTGGTCTTATAACAATTAATGATCCAATAAATCCTGTAATAACTGCTGCCCATCTTCTAAAGCCAACTTTTTCACCTAATAAAATTGGCGATAAAATTGTGACAATTAAAGGTGCGATAAAAGCTAAAGTTAATGCTTTGGCCAAAGAAATTACAGATATTGAATAAAAAAATAAAATATTAGCGCAAAATAATAATAGCCCTCTAATTAATTGAAGTTTAGGTTTTTCAGTCCATTTAAAATTTTTTCTAAAAAAAATAAGCATAACCGGTAGAACAATAATGACGGTAAAGAAGTATCTAGACCATGTTATTTGCAAAACTGGCATTGTCGAACTTAAGTATTTTGCAAAACCATCCATTATAGGCAGCATTACCCATGCAGATAAATTGAGTATTATTGGTTTCATTAAGAGAAATATTTTAAGGCAATGAATACAATAATTGGAACTGTAATTAAAGACATTAAAGTAGATACAACAATCATACTAGAAATGTTATCTACAATTTCTTTTGGTGAATACATTGAAGCTATTAAATAAGTTAATATTGCACTGGGCATTGATGATTGAATTAACAAAACACCAGCAGCAAAACCTGATAAATTAAAAACTTTTATTAAAGCAAAACCAATAATTGGGCCAATAATGACTCTACCAACAGATGAGATTAAAGAACTTTTTAAAGAAAAAACTTTCATTTGTGTTAAAGAAACCCCCAAAGACATCAATATCAAAACAATCATAGTATAACCTAATAACATAACTGTATTTAATACAAATTCAGGCATTTTAAGATCAAAATATAAAAAAGCTACTGCAATAATCACTGCATGTGTAGATGGACTTTTTAAAATAATTTTAAAATCAAATTTTTTACTCGCCAAAAAAATATTAGCTGTAAAATGTAAAAGAACTACTAAAGATGATATAGCTGCGGCAACTCCCATACCTAAGGAACCGTAAGCAAAAAGACAAATTGGTATACCCATATTTCCAGTATTAGGTAGAAAAAAAGGAGGTAATTCTCTAGAAACATCTTTTTTCATAAAAAATAAAAATATGACTCCAGTTAGAGCAAAACAAGAAAGAGCTATTATGGAATAAATAAAGTACTCTGAAAATACATCATAAGTTACTCCGGATGAAGTAATAGCAAATATAAATAATGCTGGCGCACCAAAATTAGCTGAATAATTTGTTATAAAAGTTGTATCTATGTCAGATTTTTTTTTACCTAAAAAATAACCAATACCAACAATAAAAAAAACTGGAAATAAAACTTCAAATAGCTTGATATATATTTCCATTTAAAAAAGTCTTATTAAAATCGGAGTTTTCAGTACATTTTTGTTCGATTTAAACGATTTTAAACACTTATTAGAATATAGCTCTTTTGATTTATGAGTAATTATGATTATTGATGCAGTTTTACGTTTGCTATCAGGAATCTGTATTAAACGAGCAATTGATATTCTATATTTAGCCAACTGTTTAGTAATTTGTGACAAAACACCAGGCTTATCCTTTACTTCAAATCTCATATATAAAGAATTAAAATTTTGATTTTGATCATAAGAAAAAACTTTTTTTCTCTTACTAGAAGGAATTCCAAATGGAAATTTAATATTACCTCTTAATATAGATAAAAGATCTGACATTAAAGCAGAAGAAGTAGGCCCAGGTCCTGCGCCCTCCCCTTGTAAAACACTCTCTCCTACAGGATTACCATTAAGAATAACAGCATTCATTACTCCATTAACATTAGCAATATATGTGTTTTTTTTGACCAAGCATGGATGAACTCTTTCAAATAATTTATTATTAATTACTTCAGTAATGCCTAAAAGTTTAATTCTTAAATTTAACTGATTTGCTATATCTATATCTTTAGTTTCTATGTCTTCTATCCCTTCCATTAAAACTTTTCTATTAGATATTTTTTTATTAAATGCTAAAGAAGATAATATTCTTATTTTAGCCATTGCGTCATATCCATTTAAGTCTAATTTTGGATTACTTGGTTCCGCATAACCTAATTTTTGAGCTTTTTTTAAAACATTTTTGAACGAATCTTTTGTGGACTCCATTTCAGATAAAATATAATTGCATGTTCCATTTAGTATTCCATAAACTTTTAAAATTTTATTAGTAGCTAATCCTTCTTTTATAGTTCTAAGCACTGGTATCCCTCCACCAACAGCTGCTTCAAATTCTAAATTAACTTTATTTTTTTCGGCTATTGAAGTTAAATAATCACCATGTTTAGAAATAAGAGCTTTGTTAGCAGTGATTACATGTTTTTTATTTCTTAAAGCACTTTCAACAATTTTTTTAGATATTCCATCAGACTTTCCAATTAGCTCAATTACTATGTTAACATTTGCTTTTTTTGTAATATCTAAAGAATTTTTAAAGAAAATATTTTTTCTAACTTTAAAATTTCTTTTTTTGTTTAAATTTTTTGCAGAAATTGCAACAATATTTATATTTGTATTTGTTTTAAGACCAATATCTTTTTTTTTAGATATTATTTCTTTATATAAACGACTACCTATATTTCCAAGTCCAATTATTCCTATACCAATTTTTTTCATAAATTTAATTATCTATCTTTGGATATCCTTTATTTTTATCATATTCTTTTAACAAAATCTTAAACTCGTCAAAAGAAACATCCATATCAATATTTACCGCGGTGTTATTTAAATTTTTAGGTGCACATGCCGTTAAAAATATAAAAAAAAATATTTTTTTCATTTTAATCCTTCTGATTCTTTAAAATTAAACTTAATATTCATATTTTGAATTGCCTGACCTGATCCACCTTTAATTAAATTATCAATTGCCGATAAAATCACATATTTATTTTTATATCTTGTTTTACATACAGAGATATAGCAATTATTAGTGTTTATGACATCATTTGTGCTAACAAATGAATTCTGCCTTAAAACTTTTACAAAAATTTTATTTTTATAAAAATTGCTTAAGTGTTTATGAATCTTGTTAATAGATATATTTTTTTTTGTTTCAACATATATTGTAGTTAAGATTCCTCTAAACATAGGTGTTAAATGCGGAGTAAAAATATAATTAAATTCATTTTTTGTAACTTTGCTTATCTCTTGCTCAATTTCTGAATTGTGTCTATGAAATCCAACACCGTAAGCGCTTAAGGATTCATATAAATTTTTACCAGCATATTTTTTATGCACACTTCTTCCAGCGCCAGAATATCCAGATTTTGAATCAATTGTTATATTTTTTTGGTTGATTATTTTTTTTTTAATTAATGGGATTAAGGGCAGCAATATAGAAGTCGGATAACACCCTGGGCATGAAATAATCTTGAATTTTTTTATTTTATTTAAATTTAGTTCTGGCAATGCATAAATACTATTTTTAATATTAGCTACTGCTTTGTGTTCTTGTTTATACCATTTAAGATAATTTTTTGCTTTTTCTAATCTAAAATCTGCTGCTAAATCAATTAAAACATTTTTTTTTAACAAATATTTAGAAATAGTTTGGGCTTCACCATTTGGTAATGCAGTAAAAATTAAATCTACATTTTTTAATAAACCTTTATTAAATTTAATTATATTTGGTAATTTTTTTGATTTCAAAGATTTATCAAAATAAGAAATTTTTTTACCTACAGAAGTATTTCCACAAAGATATTTAATAAAAACTTTTTTGTGTTTAGATAATAATTTGATTAGTTGAACACCAATATAACCAGTTGATCCAGCAATTAATACGTTTAGCTTAAGCATTTAATATTATAGCAGTTAAAAGTTGAAAAAAAATTATCTTTTAGAAAACTGATAGCTTCTTCTAGCTTTCATACGACCGTATTTCTTTCTTTCTACGGCCCTAGAATCTCGCGTGGTAAGTTTTTCTTTTTTTAATGCAGATTTAAGTTCAGAATCAAATTGTATTAAAGCTTTTGAAATTCCATGTACCATGGCGCCTACTTGGCCAGTATGACCACCACCTTTAACGTTACATCTTACATCAAAACTTGAAGTTTGATTTATAATTTCAAAGGGTCTTAGTAATTGCATTTTATGGTTATTTCGTAAAAAATATTCGTCATAGTTTTTTCCATTAACATAAATTTTACCGGAACCTTTTTTAAGCCAAATTTTTGCAATTGAAGTTTTTCTTCTTCCGGTAGCATATTTGCTATCTTTAAAATCTAAATTTAATTTAGAAATTTTTTTATCTGAAATTTGAGTAGATTCCATATTAGTTTCTGATTAAATTTTTATTATTTAATTTTGATAAATCAATAGCTTTAGGATTTTGTGCAGAATGAGGATGATTTTCACCTGAATAAATTTTTAATTTGGTAAGTTGTTTTTTTCCAAGAGGTCCACCAGGTAACATTCTTTTAACAGCTAATTTTAAACTTTCGGCAGGTTTTTTTTCGTAAAGTTTTTCTGGAGTAGTTTCTTTTATTCCTCCAGGGTATCCAGTATGCCTGTAATATTTTTTATTTTGAAATTTTTTACCTGTAAATTTTATTTTTTCAACATTTTTTACAACTACAAAATCTCCATGATCCATATGTGGGGTAAAAGTATTCTTATTTTTTCCCCTAATAATTTTTGACACAATTGCTGCTAATCTTCCAACAACAGCATTTTTAGCATCTATCTCAAACCATGAGCATGAAACTTCAGATTTTTTAACAAATTTAGTCATAAGAATGCGCATAAATACTTACATTTATCAATAAAGTCAATTTTTTTGCTACTTATTTGAATATATTGTTAACCTTGATAAACTAATTTACTTAAAAAGGAGATAATTAATGACAAAAACAACAAAAAATCCAGAAACTATAGCTTTGCACGGAGGTGATTACAGAAGTGATCCAGCAACAACAGCTGTTGCGGTTCCTGTGTATAGAACAACATCATATCAATTTAATAACACAGAACATGCAGCAAATTTATTTGCTCTAAAAGAATTTGGAAACATATATACAAGAATTATGAATCCAACTAATGATGTTCTGGAAAAAAGAGTTGCAGCAATCGAAGGTGGTTTAGCTTGTGTTACGGTTGGATCAGGTCAGGCTGCTTCAACATTTGCAATAGTAAATTTATGTCAATCAGGAGACAATTTTATTAGTTCAACTGATTTATACGGTGGAACTGTTAATTTGTTTACTCATACATTAAAAAAATTAGGTATTGAATGTAGATATGCAGATCCTTCAGATCCTAAAAATTTTGAAAAACTTATTGACGATAAAACAAGAGCTTTCTATGCAGAAACTTTACCCAATCCATATTTAAGAGTTTTTCCAATTAAAGAAGTATCAGATATAGGAAGAAAACATAATATTCCTTTAATAATGGATAATACAGCTGCGCCAATTATTTGTAAGCCACTTGAACACGGGGCTGCCGTTGTTGTTCATTCTTTAACAAAATTTATTGGAGGGCATGGTACTGTTATTGGCGGATGTTTAGTTGATGGTGGAAATTTTGATTGGACAGCTGATCCAAAAAGACAACCATTGTTTAACGAACCAGACGGAAGTTATGGTGGTGCTGTTTGGGGTGAAGTTGTACCTCAGTTAACAGGTGCTAATGTAGCCTTTGCTGTTAGAGCTAGAGTTTGTTTGTTAAGAGATTTAGGTGCACCCTTGGCTCCAGATAATGCCTGGGGAATTATTCAAGGATTGGAAACAGCTCCATTAAGAATGAAACAACATTGTTCAAATGCAACTAAAGTTGTTGAATTTTTAACTAAGCATAAAAATGTTGATAGAGTCATATACCCTACTCTTCACAAAGGTGAATTAGCTGATAGAGCAAAAAGATACTTTAAAGGTGGAAATGGTGCCTTAGTAGGCGTTGAAGTTAAAGGTGGAGTTGAAGCTGGTAAAAAATTTATTGAAGCATTAAAAATGTTTTACCATGTTGCCAATATTGGTGATGCTAGAAGTTTAGCGATACATCCCGCAACAACAACTCATAGTCAATTAACTGAAGAAGAATTGTTAGCTGCTGGAGTAACACCTGGATATATAAGATTATCTATTGGAATAGAACATCCTGATGATATTATTGCTGATTTAGATCAAGCTTTAAGCGCATCTGGGAAACCAAGTTTGAAAGCTGTTAGTTAGTATTTAGATATAAAAAATAAACTGTAGAACTAACTAAAAAAATCGAACTTATTTGGTGCATAGAAGCTAAAATAATCTGTGCACCATAAAGCAATGTAAATATCCCTAATAAAACTTGAACAACTAACATTAAACCTACAAGGTTAGTAGCAAAGTATAAATTAACAAATTTTTTTTTGTACACTTTAAATAAAATTATTAAGTAAAATATGCATATTAAATAGGCTAGATTTCTATGTATAAATTGAACTAACGATGGCTCACTAAATGCAGAAAAATTGAATATATTTAAAAAATCATTATCATTCGGAAAATAAGTGGATCCCATTAATGGCCATGAATTATATATTTTGCCAGCATCCATACCAGAAACAAATGCACCAATAGTAATTTGAAAAAAAATTAAAATTAAAAAAATAAATACAATATAAAAAATAAAATTATTATTAATATTATAATTAATTGTTAGATTTAAGAAACCCCATAGTATTAGAGAAAGTATTAAAAAAGCCATAACTAAATGTAATGATAATCTAAAATGACTTACATCAACTCTATCTACTAAACCGCTCGAAACCATATACCAGCCTATAAAACCTTGAAAACAAATTAAGAAAAAAATAAAATAAAAATTAGTTAATTTTTTAAAACCTAACTTCACAGTAAAAAATAACAAAGGTACTAAAAAAGTAATACCTATCAACCTTCCTAAAAACCTATGAATCCATTCCCACCAAAAAATAACTTTAAATTCATTTAAAGTCATAGAGTAATTTTGAAGTTTAAACTCAGGAATTTCTTTGTATAAATTAAAATAATTAACCCAACTATCATTAGACAAAGGTGGTAAGAATCCAGAAAATAATTCCCACTGAGTAATTGATAAACCAGAATCTGTTAATCTAGTAAGGCCACCTACAACAATCATCAATGAAATAATCCAAAACATTGACGCTAACCAAATAGATATCTGTTTTTTTAGTCTACTATTATCTATATACATATTTAAATAAATATAATAATTATTGATAAATCCAAATGTATAAATGTCGCCAGAAAATTTAAAGAAACTAAATAAACTAAGAAAAAGATTGGATATTCTTGATGATTCTTTCATAAAATTAATTAAAAAAAGAACTTCTTTAGTTAAACAAGTGTTATTACTTAAAAAAAATAAAAATGAAATAATAGATAAAAAAAGGATAAAAACTATACTTAATCAAATTAGAAAAAAATCTATAAAAAATAAAATAGATCCTAAAATTACTCATCGAATTTGGAAAAATATGATTTGGTCTTATATTGACTTTGAAAAAAGGAAGTTTAAGAAAAAATAGTTATTTACTATGAGGTGGAAGTTTTTTTTCTACAAAAATTTCATGTTTTCTAGTTGATGGGTTATATTTTTTAGCTTTTAACTTTACTTTAGCTTTTTCACCACCAGCAGGCTTTTTTACATAATAAAAAAAAGGGCTATCTGGTTTACTCTCTGGAACCAAACGAACTTTAACATGAGTTTTTTTTGCCATATTATTTTAACTTTTTAATTTGTTTAATTAGATTTGAAATATTTTTAAGTTTATTTTTAATTTTTATATTATCGACACTTATAGAATTATTTGAAAATTCGTCAAGTTTTAATGATTTTTTATTATTGAGTAATTTTTTTACTCCAATGATAGTCATGCCTTGATCTTTCAGTAAATACTTAATTTTTTTAAGAATATTGATTGAAGTTTTATCGTAATATCTTCTTTTTCCAGTTAAAATTTTGGGTTTAATTTGCTTAAATTCTTTTTCCCAAAATCTTATAGTGTGTGTATTGAGATTGCCATTTTTCTTATTAATGAGATTTAATATTTTTGCAACCTCACCTATCGATTTGTAAGCATTATCAGTTTTATTCATCCTTGATTATATTTATTAGATCTTTGAATTCTTTTGAAGCTTTAAATAAAACAACATTTCTGTCTGATATTTCTTTGTTTTCTTTTGTTAATGGGTTTCTTCCAATTCTTTTTTTTTTATTTCTAATAGAAAAAGTTCCAAATTTAGCAATTTTTAATTTTTTATTTTTTTTCAAATTATCAACAATTGTACTAAGTAAGTCTTCTAACAAATTTTCAGAAATTTTTTTTGAATAACCAATTTGCATATAAATTGAATTTATTAAATCTTTTTTAGTTAAATTGATTCTTTTCATTAACTTATATTTTGTTTAATTTTTTGTATTAAGTTACCTCTTATAATTTTTTCGCAAACATTTAATGAATTTGCAAAGCCAATGTAATCTGTGCTACCATGACTTTTAACTACCGGTGAATCTAAACCTAGTAAAATTGCTCCATTATATAATCTTGGATCAAGTTTTTTTTTAAATTTTTTAAGATTGTTTATAGAAATTAATGATCCTAATTTACCCAATAAAGAATTTTTCATTGCTCGTTTTAATTCACCAGTTATAAAATTAGCTGTACCTTCTGCTGTTTTTAAAGCAATATTTCCTGTAAATCCATCGGCAACAATTACATTTACATCTCCATCCATTAAATGATTTCCTTCAATAAATCCTTTAAATTCAAAATCTTCATTAACAATCTGATTTAATTTTTGATAGGTTTGCTTAATAATTTCATTTCCTTTTAGTTCTTCTGAGCCGATATTTAATAAAGCAACTTTTGGTTTTTCTGAAGGGAACAAAGACTTAAGAAGTGAAGATCCCATTATAGCAAAATCTATTAAATTTTTATCATTACATTCAATATTTGCTCCTAAATCTAAGACAACACTCATTCCTTTTTTTGATGGCCATAAACCTGATAATGCAGGTTTATCTATATTCTCAATCATTTTAAGATTTAATTTAGCTATAACAAATAAAGCACCCGTATTTCCAGCGGATAAAACTACATCTGATTTATTATTTTTTACACTCTCAATAGCCATCCACATGCTTGTATTTTTTCCTCTCTTAGCTGCAGCAAGCGGTGTATCAGCATCTTTGACAATTTCTTTGGTATTAATAATTTTATAACTATCCGTGCTTAATTTCTTAAAAATATATTTATTTATTATTTCTTGATCTCCAAAGATATTGTAAAATATATTTTTGTTTTTTTTATTGTGATGGATTATTCCTTCAATAGCTTTTTTGGGTGATCCTTCACCACCCATCGCGTCAACGGCAATTTTTAATATATTTTCCATCAAACTAAATTAAATAGTTTTATATAAATTTAATGAGTTATTATTCCTTAGGATCCAGGACTTGTCTACCCTTGTATGTGCCTGTTTTTAAATCTAAATGATGTGATAATCTATATTCACCAGATTTTTTATCTTCAATAATGTTTTTTGAAGAAAACTTAATATGAGATCTTCTTTTTCCAGATCTCGAAGGTGATGTTTTACGTTTAGGTACAGCCATAACTAAAATTTGTCTTTAACTACACCTTTTATATAAAAATTTAAAGTATTATTTGATAAATTATTTATGTAATTATCAAAATAAATGATCAAATTTGATGTTTTTATTTCAGTATCTAGAAAATTAGATAAAATTCTACTTTTAGAGGAATCTGATTCATCTTCCCAGTTGGAAATTTGATCCAAAATTAAATGGAAAATATTTAGATAATTTTTCATTTTTTTATTAATAGTTACATCTCCATAGCCAATTTCTCTTATAGTTAATTCAAAATATTTAAATATTTCGTCATATATCTCTTGAAGTATATCTTTTTTATTATTTTTTTTAAAAACCTTCAAAAAGAAGGCGAAATGAAATAAAAAGAAAATAAGCCTATCTGAAAATGTATCTTGTTGAAAAAAATTCTTATATAACTCTTTATTTCTAGTTAAATTGACTAAATTATTATAAATATTTATATATTTGTTATTCATGAATAAAATTTATTTAATTATCATATTTTTATTTATTTCAAATTGTTCTTTTAATAAAGCAATAAAAACCCATGGTGTAAATTTGTTGGATAAAAAGCAAGAAAAATTAATTTTAAACACAACGAATAAAAATGATATAGTCAAAATCCTTGGCCCACCATCAACAAAAAGTAGCTTTGACAATGATGTTTGGATTTATATTGAAAGAAAAACAACAACAAATCATTTGTTTAAATTAGCTAAAGAAAAAATTATAGTAAATAATGTATTAGTTTTAGAAATCGACAATTTTGGATTATTGGTTAATAAAGAATTTTATAATAAGGACAAAATGAATGATTTAATTTTTTCTGAAGATGAAACAAAAAGTATGGTTTCAAAAAAATCTTTTGTTTATGATTTTTTATCTAGTATGAGGCAAAAATTAAATGACCCACTTGGTAAAAGAAAAAAATAGATTATCCGGCAATTACAGATAAAAGTAATAAGGCTACAATATTTGTAATTTTAATCATTGGATTTATTGCAGGACCTGCTGTATCTTTGTAAGGATCTCCAACAGTGTCACCAGTAACTGCTGCTTTATGTGCATCAGAACCTTTTCCTCCAAATTTACCATCTTCAATATATTTTTTTGCATTATCCCATGCGCCACCACCAGCAGTCATTGATATAGCAACAAACAATCCGGTAATAATTACTCCTAATAACATTGCACCAACTGAAGATAACGCTGCCACTTGTCCTCCTATAGGCAGAATAACAAAATATAAAATAATTGGAGATAAAACAGGCAAAAGTGAAGGTATGATCATTTCTTTAATGGCAGCTTTAGTTAGCAAATCAACAAGTTTGCTATAATCTGGTTTTGCTTTTCTTTTCATTATTCCTGGAATTTTTTTAAATTGTCTTCTTACTTCAATAACTACAGCGCCACCAGCTCTTCCAACAGCTTGCATGCCCATAGATCCAAATAAATATGGAAGCATTCCACCAACGAGTAATCCTACAACTACAAAAGGGTTTGAGAGATCAAAAGTTACAACAATTCCTTCTAGATTTGATCCTGCAACTTTTGAAAAATGTTTAATATCTTCAGTATAAGCGGCAAATAATACTAGAGCACCTAAACCAGCTGATCCTATAGCGTAACCTTTTGTAACAGCTTTAGTTGTGTTACCAACGGCATCTAAAGCATCTGTAGTTTTTCTAACATTTTTTGGCAAATTAGACATTTCTGCAATTCCACCAGCATTATCTGTTACAGGACCATATGCATCAAGTGCAACTACCATACCTGCTAATGCCAACATTGTTGTTACTGCGATTGCTATACCAAAAAGTCCAGCGATATAATTTGTTAATAAAATTCCAGCAACAATAATTAAAGCTGGAATTGCTGTAGCTTCCATTGAAACTGCTAAACCTTGAATTACATTCGTACCATGACCAGTTGTTGATGATGCAGCAACACTTTTTACTGGTCTATAATTAGTTCCAGTGTAATATTCTGTTACCCAAATTAACAATCCAGTAATAGCTAATCCTACTACGCCACAAATATATAAACTCATTCCTGTAAATGATTTATTAGAAATTGTATAAGTATTCTCTAGTCCTAAAACATAATCTGTAATTGGATATAAAATTATTAATGATGTTATAGCTGTAACAATAAATCCTTTATATAAAGCAGCCATAATATTTTTAGATTTACCTAATTTAACAAAAAAAGTTCCGAGAATAGATGTCAATATACAAGCACCACCAATTGATAAAGGATAAACCATCATATTAAGATCGCCGTGAAAAAATATTGACGATAAAACCATAGTAGCAACTATTGTTACTGCGTAAGTTTCAAACAAGTCAGCTGCCATACCAGCACAATCACCTACATTATCACCTACATTATCTGCTATAACAGCAGGATTTCTAGGATCATCTTCAGGAATACCAGCCTCTACTTTGCCAACTAAATCTGCACCAACATCTGCACCTTTGGTAAAAATCCCACCACCAAGTCTTGCAAAAATTGAAATTAATGAAGCTCCAAAACCTAATGCAACTAATGCATTTACAATCTCTCTTTCTTCAACAGCAAAAGATAATAATAAATAATAATAAACAGCAATTGCTAAAAGAGCTAAACCAGCAACTAACATACCTGTTACAGCGCCAGATTTAAATGCAATTGAAAGTCCTTGTGATAATCCTTTTCTTGATGCTTCTGCGGTTCTAACATTGGCTTGAACAGATACAATCATACCAACATATCCAGCAATTCCAGATAATGTTGCTCCAATTAAATAACCTACTCCGACTAAAATGCTAAAAGCAAAACTAATTATAACTAATACAACCACACCTACAATCGCAATAGTTTTGTATTGTCTGTTCAGATAAGCTTTAGCCCCAACTTGAATTGCTGAAGCTATTTCTTGCATCTTTTTATTACCAGCACTGGAGTTTAAAATATTTTTACCTGTAAAAAAACCATAAACGATTGATAGTAAACCTGCTAAGATGATAAGTTGAAGTATATATGATGGTGAAGCTTCCATAATTCCTTTAATTGTTAGTTATTTAGTAAATATTAAAAATCGGACATTACAAAAAAAAAAATAAAAGGCAACGTTTAACTTATCAAAACTTATGGGAATAACCGTTAAATTTACTTAAATTTAGGGGCTTATTGTCCAATTTTATCGAATTTTTTTTATAAGCATTATTTATTTTACCAATTATCGTAATTTTTTGATTCATT
>CACLNT010000005.1 GCA_902608385.1 uncultured Pelagibacteraceae bacterium | reverse complement strand
TCTTAAATACTTTTTAATTACTATTTTGGGTTCAATTTTATTAACTATTTCAGCAAAAATTAAAATTCCTTTTTATCCTGTGCCTATGACCATGCAAACTTTTGTTGTTCTTCTTATGGGCGTAACTTTTGGATGGAAAATCGGTGTTGCCACAATTTCTTTGTATTTATTTGAAGGAGTAGCTGGTTTACCTGTATTTGCTGGAACACCAGAAAAAGGAATGGGACTAATTTATTTTACTGGCCCAACCATGGGATATTTAATTGGATTTTTATTTGCAACTTTTATTGCTGGTTATTTAAACTTTAAAACAAATATTTTTTTTATTTTTATAAAATTAATTTTATCTGTTTCAATAATTTATATTCTTGGAATATTGTGGCTTGGAAATTTAATAGGTTGGGATAAACCATTACTTCAACTAGGTGTAGCACCATTTTTATTAGCAGAATTATTTAAAATTACTTTATTAACAGTATTGGCAAAAAAACTTACTAAATTTAGAAAATTTATTTAGGTGATCTCTTAGACAATATTCTTTGCAGAGTTCTCCTATGCATTTTAAGACGTCTAGCTGTCTCAGAAACATTTCTATTACATAATTCAAATACTCTATGAATATGTTCCCATTTGACTCTATCAGCTGACATTGGATTTTCAGGTGGTTGTGCTTTTTCTTTTGGATCTGCTAATAGTGCCTTTTCCACATCGTCAGCATCAGCTGGTTTCGCTAAATAATCAATTGCTCCTTGTTTAATTGCAGCAACAGCTGTAGAAATATTTCCATAACCTGTAAGCATAATGATACGACTATTTATATTTAAATTTTGAATTTCCTTTACAACCTCAAGTCCATTGCCATCTGCTAATCTTAAATCTATTACTGCAAATGCAGGTTTTATTAATCTAACATTTTCTATACCTTTTTTTACACTTTCAGCTTGAGTTGCTATAAAACCCTTCTTTTCCATTGCTCTTGCAAGTCTGTCTCTAAATGGATTGTCGTCATCAACAATAAGCAAGGTTTTATCCTTATATTCAGCTATTTTTTTTACAGTATTATCTTTATGCATGAGAGTCTTATATGGTTACTTTTATTAACATTTCAATTAAATTTTTTCTTTACATTAATTAACTATTGGCTTAATTGCTGTGAAATATGAAAGTTTTTAATTAATTATTAAAAACTTTTTTTATTAAATTTTTTTTTGGGGGCATATGCAATGCAAAAATTTAAGACAGTTGATGATCTTGTAAATCAACTGAAACCAGAAAGACCAGTTTATTGTATCAGGAAAAAACCGATACAAGTTGCGTCCAAAACTTTTCAAAATAAATTTCCTGGTAAAATTTTATATGCTGTAAAAACAAACCCACATCCAGAAGTGTTAAAAACAATTATAAAAAGTGGAATTAACAATTTTGATATAGCTTCAATTAAAGAAGTTGAAGACATAAAAAAAATAAATCCTAAAGCAAAATGTTCATTTATGCATACAGTAAAAAGTCGTGAAAGTATAAAAGAAGCTTATTTTAAACATAAAATAAAAACATTTTCATTAGATACAAAAGATGAATTAATAAAAATCATTGAGACAACAAATCAAGCTAAAGATTTAGAACTATTTGTCAGAGTTTCTGTTTCAAATGAACATGCTGAAGTAGATTTATCAAAAAAATTTGGCGCCTTAACTTCAGAGGCTATAGGTTTATCAAGATTAACTAAACAATATGCTAAAAAAATTGGTTTAAGTTTTCATGTCGGATCTCAATGTATGCATCCAATTTCATATACAAAAGGAATTGAAGAAATAGGAAATGTAATTAAAAAAACAAAAATTATTCCAGACTATATAAATGTTGGTGGTGGCTTTCCTACAATTTATCCAGATCTAGTTCCACAATCTTTAGACAGCTATTTTGAAGAGATAAAAAAAGCTCTAAAAAATTTAAAATTAGATAAACTTCCAGAAATTATTTGTGAACCAGGTAGAGCTTTAGTTGCAGAAAGTGGGTCAACAATTATACGAGTGAACTTAAGAAAAAAACAAAAACTTTATATAAATGATGGAACATATGGAACCCTTTTTGATGCTGGTGTTCCAAATATAGTTTACCCGTCTCGTTTAATTAAAATTGGAAAAATGATTTCTAAAAAATTAACAGCATTTGATTTTAATGGTCCAACTTGTGATGGTTTAGATTATATGAAAGGTCCTTTTATTCTACCTAACAACATTAAGGAAAATGATTATATTGAATTAGGTCAACTTGGTGCTTATGGTTTAACTTTTAGAACAGAATTTAATGGATTTTATTCTAATGAAATTTATGAAGTTGATGATAACCCAATAATGACTATGTACGACAAGAAAAATAAGAAAGCGTTTCTTGTTGCTTAATGCCTGATAAAAAAAATCTTGGACATAACAGCAAAAAAGATTTTCTTAAAAAACCTGTAGAACATATAGACATTACTTCCTTTGATTCTAGAAAAATAATTTCATCAATGGAAAAAATGTCATTTGTTTCAAGAGAAACTGCAAATGCTGCAAACATTTTTAATGAAATGATTAAAGATAAAGAATGTACAATTTTTTTAACTCTTGCTGGATCTACATCTGCAGCTGGTTGTATGAATATTTACAAAGATTTAGTTAAATATAATATGGTAGATGCAATTGTAGCTACTGGAGCTTCTATAATTGATATGGATTTTTTTGAAGCTTTGGGATTTAAACACTATCAAGGTTCGCAATTCCAAGATGATACAGAATTAAGAAAAAACTACATTGATAGAATTTATGATACCTACATAGATGAAGATGAATTACAGATGTGTGATAAAAGAATATGTGAAATAGCTGATAAATTAGAACCACGAAATTATACATCAAGAGAATTTATTCATGAAATTGGAAAATATTTAAAAAAAAATTCAAAAAAAAAAGACTCTTTAATTGAAACTGCATATGACAATAACGTACCAATATTTTGTCCAGCATTTACAGATTCAAGCGCGGGATTTGGATTGGTAATACATCAAGAGAAAAATCCAAAAAAACACGTGAGTATTGACTCAGTAAAAGAGTTTCGTGAACTAACAGAAATTAAAATAAGATCAAAAGGTTCGGGCTTATTCATGATAGGTGGTGGAGTTCCTAAAAACTTTATACAAGATACAGTGATTTGCGCTGAACTTTTAGGAAAAGATGTAGAAATGCATAAATACGCTATACAAATTACAGTTGCCGACTCTAGAGATGGAGCCTGTAGTAGTTCCACTTTAAAAGAGGCAAGTTCTTGGGGAAAAGTAGATGTTACTAAAGAGCAAATGGTTTTTGCTGAAGCAACTAGTGTATTACCATTAATTGCAAGTGATTCATATCATAGAGGTGACTGGAAAAATAGAACTAGAAAAAACTTTTCAAAAATATTTGGATAAAAAATTGAAATACCTATCTAATAAAAATGGTTTTCTTGGAATTGATAATAAATTCAATTTTAAAGAAAGAGTAGTTGTTATACCTTTTGGTTTAGAAAAAACTGTTAGTTATGGTGGAGGAACAAAAAATGGTCCAAAAGAAATTATTAAAGCTTCACATCAAGTAGAATTATATGATGAAGAATTACACTGTGAACCTTATAAAAAAATTGGAATCAAGACATTAAAACCATTTAAAATTGATAAAAATATAAAAAAAGCTCTAAAACAAATATCGAATATTAATGAAGAGATTTTAAATAAAAAACTTTTTCCAATAACATTTGGTGGAGAACATTCTATTACACCTGGATGTATTGCTCCTTTTACAAAAAAATATAAAAACTTGTGTTTATTGCATTTTGATGCGCATGCTGATTTAAGAGAAAGTTATAATGGAGAAAAATTTTCACATGCATCAGCGATTAAAAGATGTTTAGATCATAAAGAAGTATCTGTAATTTCATTTGGAATAAGAAATATTTCACAAAGTGAAATTTCCTATTTAAAAAAAAACTCCTATAGAATTAATATCTTTTGGGCTAAAGATAAAGCTAAGTGGAATTTAAAAAAATTTAAACAGCTAATTAAAAATAAAAATGTTTATCTAACATTTGATGTTGATGGATTAGACTCAAGCATAATGCCTGCAACTGGTACTCCAGAACCTGGGGGATTATTCTGGGATGAAACTTTAAATATAATAAAAATAGCAACAAAAAATTCAAATATTGTTGGAGCCGATATAAATGAACTATCGCCAATTAAAGGATTTAATTCTTATAATTTTTTAGTAGCTAAATTAGCTTATAAAATTTTAGCTTATAAATTTTTATATAAATAATTATTTCTAACTAAGCTGCTTTAAAAGTACTTAATAATATTCTAAAAGGAATTAACATAATTAAAGCTACTAAAATTTTTACAGCTAAATCTCCAAATGATAATGTGATCCAGGATATTCCAGTTCCATAAAATGAAATTGAAAAAAATAAAAAAGTATCAACTATTGAGCTAATAAAAGATGAGGCTAATGGCGCGATAAACCATTTTTCTTTTCTTAAATAATCAAAAATTTTTACATCTAATAATTGTGCACTCATAAATGCAAAACCTGATCCAATAGCTATTCTTATTGAAATTAAATCTGAAAAATTTGTTGAAAAAAAAAGTGTAGAAGCAATACCTAAAACAAAACCAATATAAACAATTTTTCTTGCTACTAATTTTCCATAAGATCTATTTGTTAAATCTGTAATTAAAAATGCAATTGGATAAGTAAATGCACCATAAGTTAATATGTCTTCCAAATTATAATAATTGACTGGAAATTGAACTAAATAATTTGACGATAAAACAACAACTCCCATTAAAACTGAGAGAAGTGGCAATAGCCTATTCATTAAGCAGTTTTTGCTAAAATTGTTTTTCTAATTTTTTTTAACCTTGGAGACAAATTTTTATTTTTTACATTTTTTAAAAATTGATCAAAACTGCCCTTTTTATCTACTGATCTAACTCCAGCATTTGATACGTTAAGTCTTAAATTTCTTTTTAAAATATTGCTGGTAAATTTAACTTTTTTTAAATTTGGTAAAAATCTTCTTTTAACTTTATTGTTGGCATGACTAACTTTATGCCCCTTTAAAGGTATTTTTCCAGTTAATTCACATTTTTTAGACATAATAATTAAAGTGCTTGTATAAGATGTGATGATGATCTCGTCAAGTTTATATATTTTGAATTATCAAAATAATTATAGCCAAAACCTTTGAGTTATGTTACCCAGAAAAAATGCTCCAAACCGTCAATCAAAATTATATAAAAATTTTAAAAAAATTACCTCAAAAATTTTCTATCAATTTTGTAAAAACTGGACTTAATTTTATACTGTTCTTCTACTGGATAGTAATTGTCTTAGGAACTTTTTTAATGCTAAAATAAAAAAATAAATGGAAGTTTTTCTACCCATTGCAGAAGTATCAGTAAACATCGTATCAATTTTTTCTCTTAGTACAATCGTTGGTATTTTATCTGGATTATTTGGGGTTGGCGGTGGATTTCTCATGACTCCTTTTTTAATTTTCATGGGCATACCTCCAACTTATGCTGTTGCTAATGAAGCAAATAATATACTTGCTACATCTGTTTCAGGTTCAACAACTCATTGGTTAAAAAACACATTGGATTATAAAATGGGATTAATGATCGTTGTAGGTGGAATATTAGGAACAATTTTTGGAATTATTACTTTTTCTTACTTTAAAGGAATAGGAAAAATTGACATAGTTATTTCCTTGGCTTACATGTATGTACTAGCTATTATTGGAACTGCAATGCTAGTTCAGGGTATTGGAGAAATAGATAGAGCTAGAAAAAAAATTGTTATAAAAAGAAAATTACATTCTCATTATTGGATACATGGTCTTCCTTTAAGAATGAGATTTAAAAAATCAAAATTGTATGAAAGTGTTTTTACTCCAATTATAATTGGTTTATTGGTTGGTTTTATTGCTGCAATTATGGGTATTGGTGGTGCATTTATATTGGTTCCCGCAATGATTTATATTATTGGAATGCCAACTAAGTTAATTCCAGGAACATCTTTATTTGTAACTATTTTTGTTAGTGCAATTGTAACAGTTCTTCATGCGTTTAATTATGGATCCATAGACCTAATTTTAGTTTCAATGTTAGTATGTGGATCAATTCTTGGCGTACAAATTGGTCAAAAAATTGGTGAATTTATTGATAGCTCAGAACTAAAAACTCTTTTAGCAATTCTTTTATTGGCTGTAGGTATAGCTATTGCATATGATAGTTTTTTTGCAGTCCATGATGCAAAACAAATAATTAATAATAGCACAAAAAATTTGGCTCCTTTTTCAAATTTTATTAAAAATATTTCAGAAAATTTTTCAATTATTTATGGAATAATTTCTATTATTTTTGCCATTGTGCTAGGAATTTCTGCAGCTTTTATTAGAAGATTTTTTTCTAATTTAAGAAAAAAATATATAAAAAAAAATTAATTTTCTTTCTTTCCAATTATATCTTGAAAATTACTTACACCTTTATTTATCAATAATTCTTTAAGTTCTTTTTTAATTTTAACAACAATATTAGGACCTTCATAAACCATCCCTGTATATAGTTGTATAAAATTTGCGCCAGCCAAAAATTTAGCATAAGCGCTTTCTCCGGAATCAACTCCTCCTACACCAATAATTAAGATTTTACCTTTTAATAAATTATAAAAAATATTTATTAATTGATTCGATCTTGATTCTAAAGGTTTGCCTGATAATCCACCTTTTTGATGTTTTGATATATTAATTAAATTTTCTCTCTTTCCTTCAGTGGTATTTGATACAATTATTGCTTTGATTTGATAATTTAACAATATCTCGCTTACCTGAATTGCTTGTTCATCCAAAATATCTGGTGAAATTTTAACAACTATTGGTGTATTTGATTTTAATTCTTTCATTTGTAAATCAATTGAACCTATTAATTTTTCTAATTTATTTTGATCATGAAAATCTCTTAAATTTTCTGTATTAGGTGATGAAATATTTATAGTTATATAATCTGCAATATCGTGAAATTTTTTAAGACAAATCAGGTAGTCATTCAATTTATCTTTACTATCCTTATTAGGGCCTATATTTACACCTAATAAACCAGTTGGCTGGTTTGACTTAATTTTAGAACTTACATTATCAGCGCCAAAACTATTAAATCCTAACCTATTAATAAGTGCCTGGTCTTCTTCAAGTCTAAAAACTCTTGGTTTTGGATTGCCAAGTTGTTTTATAGGCGTAACAGTTCCAGCTTCTACAAAGCCAAACCCCAATCTAAACAATGAATTATACACCTCTGCATTTTTATCAAATCCGGCTGCTAAACCTATTGGATTCTCTATTTGTTTTTCAAATAAATTTGCTTTAAACATCGGATCATTTTTATTTTCATCAAAAATATTTGGAACTAAATTAAATTTTAAAGATTTTATTGCTAGATTATGAGCAATTTCTGGATTAAGCTTAAAAATTAAAGATCGTAATTTTGAGAACATTATTTTATTTTATCTTTAATAAGTTGTTTAGTTTCATTAACTCCAAAAAAACTTATGAAGTTTCCCATTCTAGGTCCATTTTCATCCCCAAAAACTACTTCGTAAATTAATTTAAACCAATCTCTTAAATTTTCTTTATAACCATTCTCTTTACCAGTAGAATAAATTTTAGTCTGTATATCTTCTGGCGTCATTTCATCATTGCAAGTTTCCAAAGTATTGATTAATGCTTTAAGAGCATTTTTTTCACTATCATTTGGTTTTTTATATTTTTTCTTTTGTTTAATTACATCTTGAAAATACTTAATTGCATAACTTATCAAATTATCAAAAATCGGATGTTCATTTTCAGAAATATCCTTTTTATATTTTTTGACAAATTTCCATAGTAATTTTTTTGTATCAGCATTACTTGCTTCAACTAAATTTAATAACATTGAAAAAGTCATAATAATTTTTTCCTTTGGCATTTTTCCGTTATGTACATGCCAAACTGGATTCATCAATAATTGTAATTCATTTTGATTATTTCCTTTTTCAATAAAATCTAAATATTCATCTACTGCCTTTGGTACAATTTCTTTATAAAGTTTTTTTGCTCTTTTTGGATTTTGATACATAAATAAAGATAAGCTCTCTGGTGAGGCATATTTTAACCATTGATCAATTGTAATACCATTGCCTTTCGATTTAGAAATTTTTTCACCTTTCTCATCCAAAAAAAGCTCATAAGCAAATCCTGATGGATTATTTTTTCCCAGTAATTTAATTATTTTTGTTGATAAAATTGCGCTCTCAATTAAATCTTTTCCATACATTTCAAAATCAATATCAAGAGCATACCATCTCATGGCCCAATCTACCTTCCATTGCAATTTGCAATTTCCATCTAAAATACTAACCTCAAGTTTTTTTCCATTATTATCAAATATTATTTTTGATTTTTCTTTTAAAATTTCTAAAACAGGAATTTCTAAGACAACTCCAGTTTCTGAGCAAATTGGTAAGAATGGACTGTATGTTTTTTGACGCTCCTTACCTAGTGTTGGAATAATTATGTCCATGATATCTTGATATTTTTCTAAAACAATTTGTAATGTAGAATTAAAAAATCCTGACTTATAAAGAACAGTAGAGCTTTTAAAATTATATTGAAATTCAAATTGATTTAAAAAATTTTTTAACATCTCATTATTATGTTCTCCAAAGCTATTATATTTTTTGAAGGGGTCAGGTACACTGGTCAAAGGTTTGTGCAAGTTTTGATTTAAAAGCTCTTGATTGGGCACATTATCTGGAATTTTTCTTAGTCCGTCCATATCATCAGAAAATGTAATAATTTCTTTTGGTATATCTGTAAGATGATTTAGTGCATTAACTATCATTGAAGTTCTGGCAACTTCTCCGAAAGTTCCTATATGAGGAAGACCACTTGGACCATATCCAGTTTGTAAAGTAATTTTCCCTTTTTTTCCTATAGAAATTTTTTTGTCTCGTAATATTTTTTTTGCCTCAACAAATGGCCAGGCATTAGTTTTATCTAAATTTATTTTTTCAATCACGAATTATAATAACAAAATATCTTATATTTGCGGTTTTTATTAATTCTTATAGAGTTGAAATTTATTTACCATAAAATAATGTTCATTCAAAATGTCCAATTATAAAACTGTTTTTTTTACCTTAGGAGTTCTGCAAATTATTCTAGGTATCTCAATGGTAATTCCAATTATAATTCAGATTATTTATAATCAACTGGATTCTTCATTTATTGGTGCTGGAATAATAACAATAATATTTGGAGTATTGTTTTTTTTATCAAATTTGAATCATGAAAAAAAATTAAATTTACAACAAGCTTTTTTATTAACGTCTTTATCTTGGATTAGTATTGCAATATTTGGATCTTTACCTTTTATTTTTTCAAATCTTGAATTATCAATAACTGATGCGATCTTCGAAAGCATGTCGGGTATAACAACTACTGGTTCGACTATAATTACAAATTTAAATGACTCACCTAAAGCAATTCTTTTTTGGAGAGCAATTCTTCAATGGCTTGGTGGAATTGGTATAATTGTAATGGCCATAACGTTAATGCCAATAATGAATGTTGGTGGAATGCAACTATTTAAGATATCAACTAGTGATAAATCCGAAAAAATTTTACCAAAGTCAAAAGAAATTTCAATAAGACTAATTTTAATCTACTCAGGATTAACATTGCTTTGTGCATTTTTTTATAAAATCTTTGGAATGAACTTTTTTGATAGTTTGACTCACTCCATGACAACAATTGCCACTGGTGGTTTTTCTAATTACAATGAATCTATAGGACACTTTGATAGCGCAACTATTGAAATAACTGCGATAATTTTTATTATCTTGGGTAGCATACCTTTTATTGCTTATATTAAATTTTTAAGTGGAAATAAAAAAATATTCATTTCAGATTCTCAGATAAAATCATTTGTTAAAATAATTATAATTTCAATACTTATATTATTTTTGTATTTATTTTTACAAAATAAAAATTTTGAAGAGATTAGTTTAAGAGCAATATCCTTTAATGTTATATCAATTTTGACTGGCACAGGATATGTAACAAAAGAATTTGATAATTGGGGAAGCTTCTCATTAATATTTTTCCTTATATTAATGTTTATCGGTGGATGTGCTGGATCCACTACTTGTGGAATAAAAATTTTTAGAGTTCAAATATTATATCTTTTTTTAATTAATCAGTTAAAAAAAATTATTTATCCTAGAGGAATTTTCATAATTAAATATGACAATAGTAGTGTGGATGAAAAATTTATGGCTTCTATTATTTCATTTATATATCTGTATATAATAATATTTTTTGTAATGACTGCTTTATTGTCACTTTCTGGTTTGGATTTCATTACTTCTATTTCTGGCGCTGCAACAGCAATTTCAAACGTTGGCCCTGGTTTGGGTACAATTATTGGACCAAATGGAAGTTTTTCTCTTCTACCAGATTTTTCTAAATGGATATTAAGTATTGGTATGATATTAGGAAGGTTAGAATTATTTGCTATATTAGTTTTATTTCTTCCTTCTTTTTGGAGAAATTAATTGTGCTTGAACTAAAAAAACAATCTTTATCTGAAACTTTTTCTATTTATATAGATAAAAGAATGATTAAAATTTTACTTCTTGGTGCTATCTCAGGCTTTCCCTGGGTATTAATTGGCAGCAGTTTAAGTTTATGGCTCAAAGAAGAAGGTCTTAGCCGCTCAACTATTGGATGGGCAGGTTTAATATTTGGCGTGTACGCTTTCAATTATTTATGGGCTCCTTTAATAGATAGACTTCAAATACCAGTTCTAACAAAAAAACTAGGACATAGAAGAAGTTGGATAGTTTTAATGCAAATTGCAATTTTAGTTTGTCTAATTATTTGGAGTTTTATCAATCCAACTGAAAATCTGACATTATTAATCATGATTGGTTTAATTATTGCAATTGCATCTTCTACCCAAGACATCACAGTTGATGCTTTAAGAATTGAGCAAATTGGAGAAAATGAAGGAAAATCAATGGCGGCAGGTGCTGCTATGGCAGTTGTAGGTTGGTGGTCGGGATATAAATTAGGAGGAATGATAGCATTGCTTACTGCTGAATATTTAGAAAATATTGGAATTACAAATTACTGGCAAATAACTTTTTTAATTTTAGGAATCATTATAATTTTAATGAGCATTGGATTAATGTTTGTACACGAACCAATTACAAATGATAGATCGTTAAAACAAGAAGAAACAGATAAATTAATAGAAAGCAAACTTGGATCAAAAAATATTATAACTAGCATTGTGGCCTGGATATCTGGAACCCTAGGAGGTCCAATCATAAGTTTTTTTAAAAAAAATGGGTTTTCTATAGCTATCGGAATTTTAGGATTTGTTTTTTTGTTTAAAATAGGAGAAGCATTTCTTGGACGTATGTCTATAATTTTTTATAAAGAAATGGGATTTTCAAAAGGAGATATTGCCATTTATTCAAAAACTTTAGGTTGGATAACAACTGTTGTTTTTACATTATTTGGAGGACTCTTTGTAATTAGATCTGGAGTTTTAAAGGCAATGTTTTTAGCTGGAATTTTAATGGCAGCAACTAATTTATTATTTACTGTTTTGGCTTGGAGTGGAAAATCTGAACTACTGTTTGCTATTGCAGTTATATTTGATGATATGGCAGCCGCTTTTGCAACTGTAGCATTTGTTGCATTTATATCATTGCTTGTTGATAGAACATATACTGCAACTCAATATGCACTCCTTGCTTCTATTGGAACAGCAGGAAGAACCACACTTGCATCATCGTCGGGTACATTAGTAGATTGGCTTAATGGAGATTGGGGAATATTTTTTATTTTGACAGCTATAATGGTTATTCCATCTTTGATTTGTTTATGGTTTATTAAAGATAAATTAAGGATTCGTGAAAAATAATTTTTTTTGTAAAAGTGCAGCTGTTTATCTTTATGAGAAACCTTCTCATAAATCTAAAATTAGTTCTCAAATTTTATATGGTGAAAAATTTAAAATTTTATTAGAGAATAAAAATTGGTTAAAAATAAAAACATCATTTGATAATTATACTGGTTATGTCAGAAAAATAAATTATGTAAATAAATTCAAACCAACTCATAAAATAAAAAAAATATTTGCAATAACATATAAAAAACCTAATAAAAATTCTAAAACTAAAAAAAAATTAAGTTTCTGTTCATTTATAAATGTAAAAAAGAAAGAAAATAATTTTTATAAATTTGACAACTATTGGATTAAAAAAAAAGATGTAGCGCCAATAAATAAAACTGAAAATATTTTTTCAAAAATAAAAATTTTTAAGGGCATTAAATATAAATGGGGGGGGTGCAAATTTTAAAGGAATAGACTGTTCCGCATTAGTTCAAATATTTTATAAATACAATAATAAATTTTGCCCAAGGGATACAAAAGACCAAATTAGATTTTTTCAAAAATCAAAAAATACTAAATTTTTTAAAAAAAATGATTTAATCTTTTGGACAGGTCATGTTGCAGTATGTATAAACAACAAATCATTAATCCATGCTTATGGTCCCAAAAAAAAAGTAGTTACTATGAATATTAAAAAAACAATCAATGAGATAAAACAAAACGCTAAACTTAGTGTAATCGGAAAAATGAAGTAAATGTTATCAAATATTGAACTAAAAAAAAAAGTTGAAAAAATTGCTAATAAACTTCAAGCAGGACTATTTGACGAAGTAATTTTAGATTCGAAGATACTTTTAAAAAAAGCACAACATCCAGTGGTTTTTAATCTACTTTCATTAGCTTTTCAAAAAAAAGGTGAGTTTAATAATTCTGTTGAAATAATGCATGATGCTCTTCTACTTTATCCAAGAAATGTGTTGCATCTAAATAATCTTGGAATTAGTTATCACAATTTAGAACAATTCATAGAGGCAGAAAAACATTTTCAAAGAGGTTTAAAACTAAAACCAAACTATATTAATATTTTAAATAACTTAGGAAATTTAAAAAAAGATTTAAATTTAATTGATGAAGCAATTAAATATTACAAAAAATCTTTATCAATAAACAGTAACATTTTGGTAACGAATTTTAATTTAGCTATAATTTACCAAAGTTTAGGTAAATTTGAAAAATCAAAAGAGTATTTAGAAAAAACATTAGAAATTAATCCCAATTTTTCTGAGGCTGACAGAGTGCTGTCACTGATAACAAAATATGATGAAAATAATGAACACTTCAAAATTATGTTAAAAAAAGTTTCTGATTCAAAATTAAATGATTATGAAATTCTTCAACTGCATTTTGGACTAGGCAAATGTTATGAAGATATAAATGATTATGAAAATGCTTTTAATCATTACAATAAAGGAAATTCTATAAAAAAGAAAATTACAAATTATAATATTCAACATGATATTATAAAATTTGAAAAAGTAAAAAACATTTTTAAAATTTATAAAAATTTCAAAATAAAAAAAAATGAAAGAAAAATAATTTTTGTTTTGGGCATGCCCAGATCTGGAACTTCATTAACTGAACAAATATTATCTTCACATAGTGATGTTTTCGGTGGAGGTGAAATTCCTTTTATTCCATCAATAATTAATAAAAATTTTTTACAAGACAAAAGCGTAAAAATTTTTAATGAAATTAATGATTTAGAAAAAAAATTAAATAATTCGCAAGATTACTACCTGCACCAAATATCATCTATAGATAATTCAGAAAAATCATTCACTGATAAAACACCACTTAATTTTAGATATATAGGTTTTTTAATTAATATTTTTCCCAATTTAAAAATAATTAATTGTAAAAGAAATCCGGTAGATGTTTGTTGGTCAAATTTTAAAAACTATTTTGGTGGAACATTAAATTTTTCCAATAATTTAGAAGATTTGGCTAAATACTATAATCAATACGAAGATATTATGAAATTTTGGAAAAAATATTTTTCAAATAATATTTATGATTTAAATTATGAAAATTTGGTAAATAATCCAGAAGAAGAAATTAAAAATTTAATTAAATTTTGTGAACTTAATTGGGATCCAAATTGTCTAAAACATTATGAAAACAAAAGAGTAATCAAAACCGTTAGTTTTAATCAAGCTAGAAAACCAATTTATAAATCAGCTATTAAATCGTCCAATAAATATGAAAAATATTTAGGTAAACTGGTTAGTAATTTTAATTTTTAATCAGAACCTTCCAAAATCAGGTTTATTTATATCTTGTCTTAATTTAATTATTTTTTTTCTAACTTTTTTAGTATTAATTAGTTTTTTAATCATTTTATTATTATTTTTTAACTTAATATCATTTTTAAATAAATTAAGATTTTTAATGAACAAACTTATGGCAGAAATAATATTTTTTTGATTACTAAAAAAAATATCTCGCCACATTATTTCATTGCTAGCCGCTATACGTGAAAAATCACGCAAACCACCGGCGCTATATTGAATTAAATTCAATTTTTTTCTTTTTTCAAACTCAGTTGCTGTTTTAACCAAATTGTAAGCAATTAAGTGAGGTAAATGGCTTGTTATTGAAAAAATAATATCATGTTCTTTTGCATTCATCATAACAACTTTGGCACCTAATTTTTTCCAAAACAATTTAAGTTTAGATAAATGCATTTTTCTAATATTTTTTTCTTTAATTAAAACACACCATTTATTTTTAAATAAATTTTTATCTCCATGTATCGCTCCACTTACTTCAGATCCTGATATTGGATGAGAAGGTATCCATGTTATATTTCTTTTTAATTTTTTCTTAACATTTTTTGAGCTTAATTCTTTAGTTGAACCAACATCGGTTACAATTGTTTTATTTGTAAGAAATTTATTTATTCTTGAAATATTTTTTGAATATTGACTCATTGGAGTACAAAAAATTACTAAATCAAAATTTATATTAATTTTTTTAAAATTATTTATTATATTGCATCTGATTCTTAATTTTTTAATTATTAAGATATTTTTTTTTGATTTTTCATAAATATAAATATTTTTTGATATTTTTTTAGAACATACTGCTCTTAAAACTGAGGAGCCAATTAATCCACACCCTATTATAAGAATATTTTTCATCATATTTTAAAAATTTTATTAAGAATACTTATAAGTTTGTTATTATCAGTATTACTGCCAATTGTTAATCGCAGTGCATTTTTAATTTTATAAGTTTTCATAGATCTTAAAATAATTCCATTATTTTCTAATTTTTTTTGAATATAATTTGCAGAATATCTACACTTATTAAAGTTTAGTAAAAAAAAATTAGTATTAACATCATTTGTTATTATTTTAAATTTATTTAATAATTTTTTAATTTTATTAGCCCACACAATATTATGTTTGATCGATTTTTTAATAAAGCTTTTATCATTCAAAGATGCGATCGCTCCTAATTGAGCAGCCATATTGACATTAAATGGAGGTTTAATAATATTCATAGCATCAATAATTTTTTTTGGTCCATAGCCCCACCCTATTCTTAATGCTGCAAGTCCATATATTTTAGAAAAAGTTCTAAGTATAATAACGTTCTTACTTTTATTAAAAAGCTTTAACCCTGATGCGTAATCTTTTTTTTGAATATATTCATCGTAAGCATCATCAACAACCAACAAGATATTTCTTCTAAGTTTTTTTCTTAATTGTATTAATTCGTTTTTTTTCAAATAAGTGCCCGTTGGATTGTTTGGATTTGCTAAAAAAACAATTTTTGTTTTTTGGGATACTTTTTTTATTATTTCTGAAACAGATATTTTATAATTATTTTCTTTTGCATATATTACATTAGCACCATTTATTTTTGAGTAAATTCTGTACATTAAAAAACTGTATTGAGGAACAATTACTTCATCTCCCGGTTTCAAAAATAATTGGCAAATAATTTGAATAATTTCATCTGAACCAGCCCCACAAATAATTTTTTCAAATTTACATTTAAAATTTTTTGAAATGGTTAGTCTTAAATTTTCTGACTTGTTGTCAGGATACTTAGAAAAATTAATTTTATTATTAATTTCCTTCTTAACTTTAGGGCTTACACCTAAGGCAGACTCATTTGCAGATAATTTTACAATTTTTTTAATTCTGGATAATCTTGATTTTCCAGGCTTATAAGAGCGAATATTAATTTTTCTAAATTTTGGCAATGTCATTATTTATTGTTAATTTATACCTATCTTTATAAATAAATTAATCTACTTTTGCACAGAATTAATAAAAATTATAAAAAAATTGACATATAGAATCTCATTTAGTACAAAAAAGTGCGCTGATTTATCTGAATTGCGAGCGCTTAAAAAAAACCGCTAAATAAGTTTTTTTCTCACAATTCATTTTTGGTGCAATATTATGAATACTAAAAAAAATATTAAAAAAATAATTATAAAAAAACCACTTACTTTAGATTGTGGAAAGACTATAAATAATTATCCTCTTGCATATGAAACTTATGGCAAGTTAAATGAAAAAAAAGATAATGCAATTTTAGCTTTTCACGCTTTATCGGGAGATCAATTTGTAAGCGGCATTAATCCTATAACAAATAAAAGTGGGTGGTGGTCACATTTAGTTGGGCCAAATAAATCAATAGATACAAATAAATTTTTTGTAATATGTGCAAATGTAATTGGTGGATGCATGGGGTCATATGGACCTAGCAATGTTGAGCCAACAACTGGTAAAAGACTTGATACAAATTTTCCAGTTATCACAATTAACGACATGGTAAATGCCCAATATAATTTATTAGAGTTTTTTAAAATTGAAAAATTATTTTGTGTAACAGGTGGATCCATGGGAGGTATGCAGGTTTTACAATTTGTTGCTAACTATCCAAATAAATCTAAAACTGCTATACCAATTGCTTGCTCGGCTAGCCATTCTGCCCAGAATATTGCACTTAATGAATTAGGTAGACAGGCGATCATGGCAGACCAAAACTGGAATAAAGGAAATTATTTTAATACAAATTCATCGCCAACCAAAGGTTTGGCTGTTGCAAGAATGGCAGCACATATTACTTATCTTTCAAAAAAAGGCTTAGAAGAAAAATTTGGTAGAAAACTTCAAGAAAGAGATAATTTAAAATTTAGTTTTGATGCTGATTTTCAAATTGAAAGTTATCTAAGACACCAAGGTTCAGTTTTTGTAGATCGATTTGATGCTAACAGCTATCTTTATATAACAAGAGCGATGGACTATTTTGATTTAATAAAAGAATATAATGGAAATCTTTCTAATGCTTTTAAAGAAAGTAAAACAAAATTTTTTATAATTTCTTTTACATCAGACTGGCTTTATCCTACATCTGAAAATAAAGAAATTCTTATTGCTCTAAATGCCTCTGGAGCAGATGTTGGTTTTATAGAAATAAATAGTGATAAAGGGCACGATTCTTTTCTATTAGATATACCTGATTTTTTAAAATCAATAAAAAATTTTGTTGAGGCAAATTACTAAAATATATATGAAAAAAGAATTCAAAATAATTGCACAATTAATAGAAAACAATACAAGAGTTCTTGATGTTGGTTGTGGAGATGGTATTTTAATGAAATATTTAAAAGACAATAAAAATATTGATACTAGAGGATTAGAAATATCCAAAAATAATGTTCAAGTTTGCATTGGAAAAGGATTGACTGTTATCGAAGGTAATGCAGAAAAAGATTTACAGCAGTTTCCTAATTCATCTTTTGATTACGTCATTTTAAGTCAAACACTACAAGCATTTTACAATCCAGAAAAAGTAATAAATGATCTTTTAAAAGTGGCAAATAAAGCTATAGTGACTATTCCTAATTTTGGATATTGGAAGGTTAGATCACATCTGCTTTTTAAAGGAACAATGCCAATAACAAAAGATTTACCTGATGAATGGTATAATACTCCAAACCTGCATATGTGCACAATAAAAGATTTTTTTAATTTTTGTTCAAAAAAGAATATTAAACTATATAAGTCAATTGCATTACATGAACAAAAAACTTCTAATATTAATAAAATGAATCTTAATTTAAAAAATCTTTCTTCAGAAGTGGGAATTTTTCTAATCGAAAATGAAAATTGAAATTATTCCTTGTTTAAAAGATAATTATTCATATTTAATTATTGATGAAAAGAATAAGAATGCTTGTGTTGTTGATCCTAGTGAGGCTCAACCAATAATAAATTATTTAGACAATAAAAATATTCAACTATCCTTTATTTTAAACACCCACCACCATTACGATCATGTAGGTGGAAATAGTCAATTAAAAAAGAAATACAATGCAAAAGTGATTGGATACATTGATGATGCTAAAAGAATTCCAGATATTGATATAGCAATTAAAAACGGAGATATTTGGTCAGAAAGCAACTTTAAGGCAAAAATAATACATATACCAGGGCATACTCTTGGGCATATATGTTTTCATTTTTTTAATGAAAAAAATATTTTTACCGGAGATGCTTTGTTCTCACTGGGATGTGGAAAAATTTTTGAAGGAACTTATTTACAAATGCACAAGTCGCTAAATTTTTTTAAAAGTTTGCCTTTAGACACCAAAGTTTTTTGTGGACATGAATATACTCTGCAAAATTCAAAATTCTGCATAAAATATGATCCGGATAATAAAAATTTAAAAAATAAAATAATCAATATTAAAAAAAATCTTGAAAATAATTTACCAACAATTCCATCAACTATTAAAGATGAATTAGAATGTAATATTTTTTTAAGATCGGACAATCCTGGTATTCAAAGCAAATTAAATTTTAATAATAACAATTCCTTAGAAACCTTTTCAAAATTAAGAGATTTAAAGGACAATTTTTAATTTATTCGGCTTGACTATAATAAGCCCCGAACTATATTGCTGATTATAAAATTTAGGTTAAACAATGACATATGCAGTAATACAGACAGGTGGCAAGCAATACAAAGTAAAAGCTAGCGAAATTTTAAAAATTGAGAAATTAGAAAACTCAAAATCTGATAGTAAAATAGAATTTAAAGAGATTCTTGCTTATGGAGACGATAAAAAAATTGAAGTTGGCACTCCATTTTTAGATGGTGCAAAAGTTGAAGCAGAATTAATTAAAAATGGAAAAAATAGAACAATATTAATTTTTAAAAAAAGAAGAAGAAAAAATTCAAGAAGAAAAAATGGACATAGACAACAATATTCTTTAATAAAAATCAGTAAAATTTTTTCTAAAGATGGTTCTGTAATTTCAGAAGCTAAAAAAAATTCAGTTCCAACTAAAAAAACGATAAAAAAAGAAGTGCAAAATAAAGATAAATAAAATTATATAGATTATGGCAACAAAAAAAGCAGGTGGATCATCTAGAAATGGACGTGATAGCGCGGGTCGAAGACTTGGCGTCAAGAAATACGGTGGTCAATTCGTAATTCCTGGTAATATTATTATAAGACAAAGGGGAACAAAAATTTTTCCTGGCAAACATGTAGGAATTGCGAAAGATCACTCAATTTTTTCATTAGTAAAAGGGAAAGTTGAGTTTAAAAAAACTAAGTCAGATAGAACTTACGTTTCAGTAAAACCCAATTAATCAGTACAACTTAAAAAATTGAGAGTTGTATTATGAAATTTCTAGATCAAGTAAAAATTTATGTTAAAGCAGGTGATGGTGGAAATGGATCACCAAGCTTTCGAAGAGAGAAATTCATTGAATTTGGCGGACCTGATGGTGGTGATGGTGGTAAGGGTGGCTCTATAATTTTAAAATCTGAAAGAAATTTAAACACATTAATTGATTATAGATATCAACAGCATCATAAAGCGGAACGCGGCAGAGATGGTTCTGGAAAAAAACAAACAGGTAGGGGTGGTAACAATTTAATTTTAAAAGTTCCAATTGGCACTCAAGTTTTTGAAGAAGATAACAAAACTATGATTTACGATTTTAAAAATGAAAAAGAAGAATTTGTTGCAGCAAATGGTGGTAAGGGTGGACTTGGAAACACAAGATTTAAAAGTTCTACGAATAGAGCTCCAAGAAAATTTACCAAAGGAAGGACTGGAGAAGAATATGTAATTTGGTTACAATTAAAAACTATAGCTGATATTGGAATTATTGGATTACCAAATGCAGGCAAATCAAGTTTATTGGCTGCTATTACAAGCGCAACACCAAAAATTGCAAACTACAAATTTACAACTTTAAATCCAAATCTTGGAGTTGCAGTTTATGACGATAAAGAAATTACTTTAGCAGACATTCCAGGTATAATAGAAGGAGCGCATATTGGAATTGGTCTTGGAATTAAATTTTTAAAACACATAGAAAGATGCAAAACTTTAATACATTTAATTGATATTACAGAAGAAAACATAGAAAATTTATATAAACAGGTAAGAAATGAACTTGGGAAGTACAGTAAAAAACTATTAAAGAAAGATGAATTAGTTGTATTTAATAAAATTGACTTGATAGATAAGAATAAATTAAATGAAAAAAAAAATAAATTTTCAAAAAAAATAAAAAAAAAAATACTAACAATTTCGACTTTTGACAAAACTTCAATTGAAAAAATTAAATCAAAATTAATAAAATATGCATCTTAAAAATTTTAAAACTATTGTAATTAAAATTGGATCTTCATTATTAATAAATGATAAAAAAAATATAAGAAAAAAATGGCTTTCTGAATTTGCAAAAGATATAAAATATTTATTTAATAACAAAAAAAATGTAATTATAGTTAGCTCTGGGTCAATTGCACTTGGTTGTAAAAAATTAAATTTAGATAAAAAAAAATTAAAACTTGATAAAAGCCAAGCTGTAGCATCTATAGGACAAATAGAATTGATGAATTTATACCAAAATGTATTTAAAAAATTTAAAATAAAAACATCTCAAATTCTTTTAACTTTAGATGATACTGAACAAAGAAGAAGATCAATTAATGCAAGAAGAACCATTGATAATTTATTAACCATGGGAATTGTACCAATTGTTAATGAAAACGACACTACTGCTACAACTGAAATAAAATATGGAGACAACGATAGACTTGCGGCAAGAGTTTCACAAATAATTGGTGCTGATTGTTTAATTTTATTATCTGATGTTGATGGACTTTATACTGATAATCCAAAAAAAAACAAAAAAACAAAATTAATTAAGATTGTAGAAAAAATTGATGAAAATATTAAAAAATATGCATCTAGAGCAGAAAATATTTATGGATCTGGAGGCATGAAAACAAAAATTGATGCAGCAAAAATTTGCCAATTATCTGGATGTTATATGGTAATCGCAAATGGTGTTAACAAAAATCCAATAAAAAAAATAAATGAAAGTCAAAAATGTACTTGGTTTTTACCAAAAATTTCTAAACTTGATGCAAGAAAACAGTGGATAATTGGATCAGTTGCTCCTAGAGGTGAAGTAATTATTGATTATGGAGCAACAAAAGCAATCAGAAATGGAAAAAGTTTATTACCAGCTGGAGTTAAAAAAATTAACGGAAGCTTTGAAAAAGGAGATCATATTCTCGTTAAAGATCAAGACAATGTTGAATGTGCCAGGGGCTTAACGTCGTTCTCATCAATTGAAATAGAAAAAATAAAAGGCTCACATAGTAGCGAAATAAAAAATATACTAGGATATTCTAGTAGAGAAGAAATTATACATAAGGATGACTTGGTAAAAGTTTAGAAATGAAAAAAAATTTATACATGAAAAAAATAGGTGAAAAGGCAAAAACTGCCTCCTTGAATTTATCTACCTTAAGTATAAATAAGAAAAATTCTGTTTTAAGGCAATTTAGTCAATATTTAAAAAAAAATGAGAAATTAATTTTAAATGCAAACAAAAAGGACATATCTTACGCAAAGTCTAAAAATATTAAAAATAGTATGATTGATAGACTTAAATTAGATAGTAAAAAAATTAAACAAATTAGAAATTCAATAAAAAAAATCATAATATTTAAAGATCCTGTTGGGAAAACTTTATCTTCTTGGAAAAGACCAAATGGTTTAATTATAAAAAGAGTATCAATACCAATTGGCATAATTGGTGTAATTTATGAAAGTAGACCAAATGTAACGTCTGATGTTTCAGCTTTATGTTTTAAAAGTGGAAATGTAGTAATTTTACGTGGAGGTTCAGAAGCATTTCATTCCAATAAAATTTTAGCTAAACTTTTTAAAAAAGCTTTAAAAAAGAAAAAATGTGATGAAAATTGTATTCAATTTGTTGAAAGTAGAGATAGAGCTCATGTTGATTATCTTTTGTCTGGTATGAAAAATTATATCGATTTAATAATACCAAGAGGGGGCAAAGGTTTAGTCAAAAAAGTTTTGAAAAAATCTTCAGTTTCAATCATTGGTCATTATGAAGGATTATGTCATGTCTATGTAGACAAAGATGCAAATATAGCCACAGCAATTAAAGTTGTAAAAAATTCAAAAATGAGAAATGTTAGTATTTGTGGAGCTGCCGAAACTTTATTAATAGATAAAATGTGCCTAAAAACACACTGTAAACCAATATTAGATCGACTAATCAAAATGGGATGTAAAATCATAGGAGATAAATCTATAAAAAAATTTATTTCTGAAAAAATGAAAATTGCAAAAGAAAAAGATTGGAATACAGAATATCTTTCACCCACAATTTCTGTAAAAAGTGTACATGGTGTAACTGAAGCTATTGATCATATAAATAAATATGGTTCTTCTCATACTGATTCAATAATAACAAAAAATATAAAAACTGCTAAAAAATTTCTTTCTAACATTAAAAGTTCTATAGCAATTCATAATGCCTCAACACAATTTGCTGACGGTGGAGAATTTGGATTTGGCGCTGAAGTTGGTATATCAACTGGTAAACTTCATCCACGGGGTCCAATTGGACTTAATCAACTTACTACTTATAAATATATTTTGGAAGGAAAGGGACAAATAAGGAAATAATTTTTGAAAAAACTGTTTAAAAAAAAAAATAAAAAAATTGGTATATTAGGAGGAACTTTTGATCCAGCACACAAAGGTCACTTGGAAATCTCAAAACAAGCAAAACAAAAATATAAACTTAGTTATATTATCTGGGCAATAACAAAAAAAAATCCTTTTAAAAAAAAAAGCAAAATAAAATTGATCACTCGAATTAAACTTGCAAAAAAAATTATTGGTATAAATAAATTTATAAAAATTAAATTTTTTGAAGATAAAATTAAATCTAATAAAACAATTGATTTAATAAACCATATAAAAAAAAAGAACCAAAAATTAAATATTCATTTTATAATGGGAGCTGATAATCTCATTCAATTCCATAGATGGCACAAGTGGAAATCGATTTCACAAAAATGTAATATTCTGGTCTTTGACAGACAGGGTTATAAAGCAAAGTCTTTAAAATCAATTACCTATAAACGATTAAAACAAAAGAACTTAAAGTTTATTAAATTTAAAAAAGTTAATATTTCATCTTCTCAATTGAGATAAATTTGATAAGATTTTGATATTTAATGGACAAAATTTTTGATCTCAAAAAAAAAATCTTGAATACTTTAGATTCAAATAAAGCCTTAGACATAGTAAGCATTAGTCTTGAAAATAAAAGTTCTATTGCTGATTATATGATAATTGCTAGCGGCACCTCATCAAGACATATTCAAGCTTTATCAGAACAAGTATTAGAAAAATTTAAAAGTAATGGAATTCAAAATTGTAAAATAGAAGGAAAAGATAGTAACGATTGGAAGCTAATAGATGGAATGGACGTAATAGTTCATATTTTTAACCCAGAAAAAAGAAAATTTTATGAATTGGAAAAAATGTGGTCTGAGCTTATTCCAAAAGAAAAATTATTAATATGATTAAATGTAAAAAAATTTTATTTATTATTCTTTTTTCAATTTTATTCTTAAATAAAAGTCTTTCGAATAATGATGAAAATATTTACCAAAAGATTGATTTATTTAGTGAAGTTTTAGATAAAATAAATAAAGAATTTGTTGATGAAGTTAATCAAAGCGAAGTAATGGATGCTGCAATAAATGGTGTACTGCAATCTTTAGATCCTTACTCATCGTATATGTCGCCAGAAATGTTTGAGAACATGCAAACTGAAACGAGTGGAAAATTTGGAGGATTGGGAATCGAAGTGGGAATGGAATCTGGTGTTGTTAAGGTTATTTCGCCAATTGATAATTCACCTGCATCTAGAGTTGGTATAAAAGCTGGAGACTACATAGTAAAAATTAATGATATACAAGTACAAGGTAAATCATTAACCCAAGCTGTGGATCTAATGAGAGGGCCAGTTGGTACTGACATTGAAATTACTGTTAGAAGAATAGGAGAAAAAAAAGCTATAATTTTTAATATCACTAGAGAGATTATTGAAATTGAATCAGTTAAATCAAAAATAATAGAAAACAAAATTGGCTACTTAAGACTAACTTCCTTCAACGAAAATAGCAGCGAACAAATAAAAAATAAAATTAAAGAAATTAAAAAAGAAAAAAAAGTAAAGGGTTACATTTTAGATTTAAGAAATAATCCTGGGGGTTTGTTGTCACAAGCCATTAGAATTTCAGACTTTTTTTTAGATTATGGTGAAATTGTATCAACAAAAAGCAGAAAGAGCTCAGAAAATAGAAAATGGTTTTCTAAAAAAGGTGATCTTATTGATGGCAAAACTTTAATAGTATTAATTAATTATGGATCTGCATCTGCATCTGAAATTGTAGCTGGAGCTTTAAAAGAACATAAAAGAGCTATTCTGATAGGTAAAAATAGTTATGGAAAAGGATCTGTACAGTCAATAATTCCATTAAAAAATAATGGAGCAATAAGATTAACAATTTCAAAATATTATTTACCTTCTGGTAAATCTATTTCTGAAGTTGGCATAGCTCCTGATATCGAGATTGAAGAAAGTTCAGATGCTTTTGTAATTAATAGTGAAACTGATAATCAATTAAATTTTGCCCTGAAACTTCTTAACGGATAAATATGAAAGAAGAATATAAGAGACTACCACTAAGAAGTGGTGTTGGAATTGTTTTATTAAATAAAGAAAATAAAGTATTTGTTGCAAAAAGAATAGATAACCCTAAGAATTTCTGGCAAATGCCACAAGGAGGTATTGATAAAGGTGAAGATTTTTATACTGCGGCATTAAGAGAACTAAAAGAAGAAACCAGTATTACCAGCATAAAACTAATTAAGGAAATTGAAGGCAATTTTACCTATATTTTGCCTGATAATTTAATAGGAATTATTTGGAAAGGTAAATTTAGAGGACAAAAGCAAAAGTGGTTTATTATGAGGTTTACTGGAGATAAATCAGAAATTAACATAAAAACAAAACATCCTGAGTTTTTAGATTGGAAATGGATAGATTTGGAAAATCTTACTGAAATAGCTGTACCATTTAAACTAGAAGTTTACAAAAAACTAACACCTGAAATAAAAAAAATTTTAAATTAATTTAGAGTTAAAGATTTTAAAACTTCGATTTTTTGATCAACTAAATATTTTGTTTGATCTGAAATATCATTATTTTGCGAATCTTTTTCCGCTTCAGTCAAAATATCTTTTACTTTATTTTTATCCATTTTTTTTATATCAAAAATATTACTTGTTAATACCGATAGACAATTGTTTTTAAATTCTATTATTCCGTCTTCAACATAATATGTTTCTTCGGTAGCAGTTGCGTCTATAACTTTTAACAACCCTGGTTTTAAAAATGAAATTATAGATATATGATCTTTTAAAAAACCCATATCACCTTCAAATGCAGGTACTACTACTTCGATGGCATCCTCTTTTGATAAGAAGGATTTTTCTGGGTTTACTATGTCTAATTTAAAAGAATTGCTCATTATGCTGCTGCTTCCTTTGCCATTTTCTCAGCTTTTTCAACAGCTTCCTCAATTGTTCCTACCATATAAAAAGCAGCTTCCGGTAAATGATCGTATTCACCTTTGCAAATTGCATCAAAACCTTTGATAGTTGACTCCAGATCAACAAGTTTTCCTGGTGAACCTGTAAAAACTTCTGCCACAAAGAAAGGCTGTGATAAAAATCTTTGAATTTTTCTTGCCCTAGCAACAGTTAACTTGTCTTCTTCAGATAGTTCATCCATACCCAAAATTGCAATAATATCTTGTAGAGACTTATAAGTTTGAAGAATTTTTTGAACTTCTCTTGCAACTCTATAATGTTCATCACCAACAATTCGTGGATCTAAAATTCTAGATGTTGAATCAAGTGGATCAACTGCTGGATAAATTCCAAGTTCAGCAATTTGTCTAGATAAAACTGTTGTGGCATCTAAATGCGAGAACGATGTTGCTGGCGCAGGATCTGTTAAATCGTCAGCAGGAACATATATAGCTTGTACAGATGTAATTGAACCCTTGTTTGTCGTGGTAATTCTTTCTTGAAGGTTACCCATATCTGTTGCAAGAGTAGGCTGATAACCAACTGCAGAAGGAATTCTTCCAAGTAATGCAGAAACTTCTGAGCCTGCCTGTGTAAATCTAAAAATATTATCTACGAAAAAAAGTACATCTTGACCTTCTTGATCTCTAAAATATTCAGCAACTGTTAACCCTGATAATGCCACTCTAGCTCTTGCTCCTGGAGGTTCATTCATTTGTCCATAAACTAACGCAGCTTTTGATCCAGGCCCTTCAGGTTTAATTACACCAGACTCTATCATTTCATGATAAAGATCGTTTCCTTCCCTGGTTCTTTCTCCGACACCAGCAAAAACTGAAAAACCACCATGTGCTTTAGCTATATTATTTATGAGCTCCATGATAATAACTGTTTTTCCTACTCCTGCTCCACCAAATAAACCTATTTTACCACCTTTGGCATAAGGAGCTAATAGGTCAACTACTTTAATTCCAGTTACTAAAATTTCTGTCTCTGTTGATTGGTCATTAAATTCCGGTGCTGCTCTATGGATTGACCAATTTTCCTTAGTTTTAATTTCACCTTTTTCATCGATTGGATCTCCTATAACATTTACAATTCTTCCTAATGTTTCAGGTCCTACTGGAACTTTAATGGGCGCTCCTGTATCAGTTACTTCATCACCTCTTTTTAAACCTTCTGTAGCATCCATTGCAATAGTTCTAACGCTTGACTCTCCTAAATGTTGAGCAACTTCTAGAACTAATCTATTGCCTGCATTTTTGCATTCTAATGCTGTTAAAATTTCTGGCAACTCTCCTTCAAACTTAACATCTACTACGGCTCCAATAACTTGTGTAATTTTTCCTTTTTTCATAATTATAAACTTTCTGCTCCTGATATTATTTCAATTAATTCTTTAGTAATTGCTGCTTGGCGACTTCTATTATACTGAATAGTCAGCTTGTCTACCATTTCACCTGCGTTTCGAGTTGCATTATCCATCGCTGTCATTCTTGAGCCTTGTTCGCTAGCTGAATTTTCTAACATTGCTTTAAAAATCTGAGTAGAAATATTTTTAGGTAGTAAGTTGCTCAAAATTTCATCTTCTTCAGGTTCGAACTCATAATTGTCTTCGGATGAAGAATCTTTTTTTTCCTCAGAAGATTTTAAAGGAATTATTTGTTGTTCTTGTGGTATTTGAGTAATTACGTTTTTAAACTGATTATAAAAAATTGCACATACATCAAATTCTTTTTTTTTGAATCTATCAATTATAATTTTTCCAACTTTATCTGCATCAAAATAATTAATATTTTTTGATTCTTTGAATGAAATTTTTTCAATTATATAATCTTTATATGTTCTCTTCAATTGATCATAACCTTTGGATCCTACAGTAATAATTTTTAAAGTTTTATTATCATTTAATATTTTTTTAAAATATGATTTTGCTTTTTTTATAATGTTTGAATTAAATCCGCCACATAAGCCTCTATCAGAAGTCAAAACTATACATAAATGAATTTTTTCTTCTCCTGTACCAATAAGTAATTTTGGTGCACTTTCTTTATCTGAAATTCCACCAGACAAATTAAGAATGATATTATTCATTTTTTCAGAATATGGCCTTCCTTTTTCTGCGTTTTCTTGCGCTCTTCTTAACTTTGCTGCGGCAACCATTTTCATTGCTTTAGTAATCTTTTGTGTCGACTTGACACTTGATATTCTTTTTTTTAAATCGTCTAAACTTGCCATTTTTTAAGAATTAAACTTTTTTTTTAAATTTGTTATTACTTCTACTAGTAGTTTTTCAGAATCTTCTTCTAATTTTCCTGAGCTAGAAATAGATTCTATAATTTCAGGCTTTTCAGACTTACATTTTTCAATAATTTTAGACTCAAAATTTGCAATATTTTTGTTTTCAACGTCATCTAAATAACCTCTAACTCCACAAAAAACTGAAATTACTTGTTCCGCAACTGTCATTGGTGAGTACTGTTTCTGTTTTAAAAGTTCAGTTAATTTTGATCCTCTGTTTAAAAGTTTTTGTGTAGATGCATCTAAGTCTGAGCCAAACTGCGCAAAAGCAGCCATTTCTCTATATTGAGCAAGTTCTAACTTCATAGATCCTGATACTTTCTTCATTGCTTTAGTCTGTGCTGAAGATCCAACTCTAGATACTGACAAACCTACGTTAATTGCAGGCCTGATACCTTGGTTAAATAAGTTTGTCTCAAGAAATATTTGACCATCAGTGATTGAAATAACATTAGTTGGTATGAAAGCTGAAACGTCACCTCCTTGGGTTTCAATTATTGGAAGAGCCGTTAATGATCCCCCTCCATGTTCATCACTAAGTTTAGCTGCTCGTTCAAGTAATCTGCTGTGTAAATAGAATACATCTCCTGGATAAGCTTCTCTTCCTGGAGGTCTTCTCAATAATAAAGACATTTGTCTATAAGCTACAGCTTGTTTAGATAAATCGTCATATATAATTAAAGCATGCATTCCATTATCTCTAAAATATTCACCCATGGTACAACCAGTGTAAGGTGCTAAAAATTGAAGTGGTGCAGCATCCGATGCTGTAGCAGCTACTATTGTGGTATATTCCATTGCTCCAGCTTCTTCTAAAGTTTTTTCAATTTGTCTAACAGTAGATCTTTTCTGTCCAATTGCTACATATACACAATATAATTTTTGTTTTTCATCATCAGATTCATTTATTTTTTTTTGGTTTATTATTGCATCTATTGCAACTGCTGTTTTCCCAGTTTGTCTATCACCAATAATTAATTCCCTTTGTCCTCTTCCAATTGGCACAAGACTGTCAACTGATTTCAGTCCTGTTTGCATTGGTTCACTAACAGATTTTCTTGGAATAATACCAGGAGCTTTTACTTCAACTCTGCTTCTTTTAACTGTTTTATCTAGAGCGCCTTTGCCATCTATTGGATTTCCCAATCCATCAACAACTCGTCCAAGTAATTCTTTTCCAACTGGTGTATCAACAATAGCTCCAGTTCTTTTTACAGTATCTCCTTCTTTAATTGCTCTATCATCTCCAAAAATAACAACTCCAACATTTTCGCTTTCTAAGTTTAAAGCCATTCCTTTAGAACCATCAGCAAATTCTACCATTTCACCAGCTTGAACATTATCTAATCCGTATATTCTAGCAATACCATCGCCTACAGATAAAACTTGCCCAACTTCAGTTACTTCAGCTTTATTTCCAAATTTTTTTATTTGTTCTTTTAATATTTTTGTTACTTCTGATGGGTTTATTTCCATTTAAGCCTCTATCATTCTATGTTTAATTTGTTGTAATTTATTTTTAAGAGAAGTATCAACCATTGTACTACCTACTTGTACAACTAAACCTCCAATTAAACTTGGATCATACTTGTAGTTTAATTTTATTTTTGAACTAAAATTTTTAGTTAATTCTTCTTTAATGCTATTAATTTCTTTTTCGGTAAGTTCTTTTGCAGAAGTGAGTTCTGCTTTTACTTCACCTCTTTTTTTTGAACAAGTTTCAATAAAATTTTTTAATATTTTTTCAACATAAAAAAATCTTCTTTTAGAGATTAAAAAACTTAAAAATTTAGTTAATAAATTATTAATTTTAAACTTTTCAGATATTTTTAATAATACATTGAGTTGATCTTCTTTTTTATTAGTTGGATCTTTTATAAGCAAATTAAAATCATCACTATTAGATATTAATTGAATAATTGATAAAGAATCTTTCTCTATTTCATTAATGGAATTACTTTCTTCCGCAAGCTCATATAGCGCCAAAGAGTATCTACCAACTGATGTATCTGAAAAACCTTTGCTTTTACTCAATTTATATCCCTTATTAATAATTGAAGATTTGTTAAAATTTGAATTTAATTAGCATATGAGTGTAGCGTCTTCAAGTGAGACATTATGTAAAGTTCCTTTTTTTACGCGATTAATTGAAATTAATTGGGTCAACATCAACTGTTAGTTTTATTCCGCTTGGAAATTTATATTTTGAAATAATTTTGGTTAGTGAATTTTGAACTTTAAGAGATTTTTTACCTCTTATAAGTAATCTTGCTCTAAATTTTCTTTTTATTCTAAATATAGGCGCACTAACTGGACCAAGAACTTTTCCCTCAACTGAGTTCATAATAAAATTTTTAAATTTAATGGCTTCTTGCTCAAGAAAATTTTCTTTTTTTCCTGTAATTATTAATGCAATAAATCTTTGAAATGGAGGTAAGTCATTTAACTTTCTTATTTCCAACTCCTTATTTAAAAATATATCTGGATTTTTATTTGTAATATCAGAAATCATTTTAGTATTAAGATTATATGTTTGAAAATAAACTGTTGAAGGTTTTCCAGTTCTGCCAGCTCTTCCTGAAAGTTGATGATATAATTGTAAATTTTTTTCAGCACCTCGTAAATCATGACCTTGAGAAGATAAATCAATGTCAATAACAACAATGCAATTTAAATTAGGAAAATGAAATCCTTTAGAAATAAGTTGAGTTCCAATTAAAATTTTAATTTCATTATTTATTATTTTTTCTAATATTTCTGAAGAATTTTTTTTATTCATTGTGTCGCTTGAAAAAATTATAGATTTTTTTTCTGGAAAATTTTTTTTTACTTCTTCAAAAATTCTTTCTACGCCAGGTCCACTAAAAACAAAATCACATTTGCCTTGTTTGCTACAATCCCTATCAAGCTTAGCTTTATGTCCACAATAATGACATAGTAAATTTTGTTTATGTTTGTGATACACTAAATTTATTGAACAATTTGGACATGAATAACTTTCTAAACATTTTTTACATAAAACATATGGTGAAAATCCTCTACGATTTAAAAAAAATAAAATTTGGTCATTTTTTTCAAGATGTAAATTAACTTTTTGAATAATTTCTTTTGATAACCATGATTGAGTTTCAAGTTTTGTATTATTTAAATTTATAATTTCATAATTTGGAAGAGATGCATTTTGATATCTTTTTTCAATCTTAGAAAAGCTATATTTTCCTTTTTTAATATTATCATAAGTTTCAATTGATGGTACGGCTGTAATTAAATTTACTGGTATATTTTCAAATGATGCTCTTGAGATAGCCATATCTCTTGCATTATAGATTACTCCTTCATCTTGTTTGAAGGATTGATCGTGCTCTTCGTCTACAATAATTAAACCTAATTTTTTAAAAGGTAAAAATAAAGATGATCTAGCTCCTATAACAACCTTAATTTCTCCATTCGAAATTCCACTCCAAATTATTTCTTTATTTTTTTTTGATATGCCTGAATGCCAAACTGCAGGTCTAAATCCAAAAAATTCAATAAATTTTTTTTCAAATTGCCCTGTTAAACCAATTTCAGGCAACATAATCAAAACTTGAAAACCTTTTTTAATTAACTGTTTTAAAGCCTCAAAATAGACAATTGTTTTTCCTGACCCAGTAGTTCCTTGTAATACATGAACTCTGAATTTTTCATTATGGATATTCATTTTTTTTAAACTTATTTCCTGCTCTTTTGAAAGTTTAATATTGTTTTTTTTTATTTCTAATTTAAATAATTCATATTTTTTTTTTGGAAATTTTTCAACAGCACTACTGCTTAATAATAATAATTTTAATGCCATTCCTTTTGGAACCATATTATATTCTGAAAACCAATTCAGAAATTCAATAGTATTTTTTTTTAAAGATGGAATTTTAAGTTTTTCTACTACTTTTTTAATTACATATTTTTTGTTTGTATTTTTTTCAAATTGATCCCAAACAACTCCGGTTATTTTTGATTTACCAAAAGGGACAATGACATAATCGCCAATTTTTAAATTTAAATGAGATGATTCGTATGTAAATGGATGATTAAAAATATTAGGTAAAAGAATCGGTACCTTCATGCTCATATAATATGAAAATATATTAAGAGTGTATTGGTCTTTTATCTACTGATAATGCTGCTTCTTTTATAGCTTCTGAAAAAGTCGGATGCGGATGGCAAGTTCTAGCAATATCCTCAGAACTCGCACCAAATTCCATAGCAATCGCTATTTCAGCAATCATTTCTCCTGCGTTGGGTCCTATTATATGTGTGCCTAAAACTTTATCCGTTTTTTCATCTGCAAGAATTTTTACAAACCCTTCTGTTTCATTTATTGCCTTAGCTCTTGAATTTGCCATAAATGTAAATTTTCCAATTTTATATTTTATATTGAGATCTTTTAGTTGTTCTTCAGTTTTTCCAATAGAAGCAACTTCAGGAAAAGTATAAATAACTCCTGGAATAATATCATAATTAACATGGCCAGATTGACCTGCTATTAATTCGGCTATTGCTATTCCTTCTTCTTCAGCTTTATGAGCTAACATAGGTCCTTTTATAACATCACCAATTGCATAAATACTATCTACATTTGTTTGAAAATTATTATTAACTTCAATTCTTTTTTTATTATCAAGCAGTACACCCACTGATTCTAAATTTAAATTTTTGGTATTAGGTTTTCTACCTACGGAAATTAAAACAACATCACAATCAAAATTAATTTTTTTACCATTTTTACCCGTTGTTAATACATTTGCAGTATTGTTGTTTTTTTTAATTGAATTTACCTTTGTTTCTAAATGAAAATTTATTCCCTGTTTTTCTAAAATTTTTATAAATTCTTTTGAAATTCCTTTATCCATGCCTGGAATAATATGATCTAAAAATTCAATCACATGAACTTCAGCTCCTAACCTGGACCATATAGATCCCATTTCTAAACCTATATAACCTCCTCCAACTACGACCATTTTCTTAGGAACTGATTTTAATGATAAGGCACCTGTTGAAGAAATAATTACTTTTTCATCAAATTTAATACCTGGCAATGAAACTGCTTCGGAACCTGTGCTAATTATTGTTTTGTCTGTGTCTATAACTGTTTTTTTATTTTTATTATCAACTATAGAAATTTGATTAAGTGATTTGAAACTTGCTGTTCCCTTGTAGTAAGCAACTTTATTTTTTTTAAATAAAAATTCTATTCCTTTAGTTAAAGTATTTACTGCTTGATCTTTATTTTGCATCATTTTTTTAAGATTCAGCTTAATTTTTTCGATTTCTATTCCCAAATTTGAAAAATTTTTTGCTTTAAAATAATTTTCGGAAAGATTTAATAAGCTTTTTGAGGGTATACACCCGACATTTAGGCATGTTCCTCCTAAGGTTTCTCTAGATTCTACGCATGCAGTTTTAACACCAAGCTGAGCAAGTCTAATTGCACAAACATATCCGCCAGGCCCACCGCCTATAACAACTGCTTGAAATTTTTCTGGCATTTAAATATCTAAAAACAACCTTCTTGGATCTTCTAAATTTTCTTTTACATTTTTTAGAAATGACACTGCATCTTTTCCATCAATTATTCTATGATCGTAAGACAGCGCAAGATACATAATTGACCTTATTTTAATTTCACCATCTATTGCTATGGGTCTTTCTACAATATTGTGCATCCCTAAAACACCAGATTGAGGTGGATTTAGTATTGGAGTAGATAACATTGATCCATAAACTCCTCCATTGCTAATAGTAAAAGTTCCTCCTTGAAGATCTTCAATGGTTAATTTACCATTTCTTGCTTTTTCAGATACACTAATAATATTTTTTTCTATATCGGCAAATGAAAGTTCATCTGCATTTCTTAATACTGGTACAACCAATCCCTTTTCTGTGCCAACAGCAAAGCTAATATTATAATAATTTTTATAAATAATTTCATTATCCTCTATTTCTGCATTTATTGCCGGAAAGTTTTTTAACCCAACTACACAAGCCTTAACAAAGAAAGACATAAAACCTAACTTAATTCCATATCTTTTTTGAAAATCTTCCTGATTTTCTTTTCTCATTTCTATAATATTTGTCATATCAACTTCGTTAAAGGTTGTTAGCATTGCAGCATTTTCTTGAGCTTGCTTTAATCTTTTTGCAATTGTTTGTCTTAATCTGGTCATTTTAATTCTTTCCTCTTGACCATATTTAATTTTTCTCTCTGAAGGTTTGGGACTTATGCCCATTATATCAATTAAGTCTCCTTTAAGAATTCTACCATCTTTCCCAGATCCTTGAACTTTTTCAATATCAATATTATTTTCTAAAACTATTTTTCTTACAGCAGGAGAAAGTTTTTCTTTTATATTTTTTACGTTTGAATCTTTTTCTTTTTTAATTTCATTAGTTAAAATTAATGGTTCAATTTCATTAGAATTACTTAAATTTTCTTCATCATTAAAAATTTTTATAGATTCCTTTTTTTTATCAACATCTAAATTTATAATTTTTTTTTCTTGTTTTTTAGGTATGATTTTTTTTATTTCTTCCTCGGCTTCTGCACTTTCGCTAATTGATCCAAGAACTGCGCCCACTTTAACGACTTCACCATCTTTTGCATTAATTTCTGTTAATATACCATTCACTGCTGATGGTACTTCTAGATTTACTTTATCAGTTTCTAATTCAACAATAGCTTCATCAACTTTAACACCCTCACCTTTATTTTTTAACCATTTAGCAACTGTTGCTTCAGTTATGCTTTCTCCTAAAACTGGTACTAAAATTTTTTCACTCATTCTTACTTGAATACACTTTCAATAATTTCTTTTTGTTGATTTAGGTGCCTTTTAGCATAACCTGTTGCGGGTGATGCTGCTGGCTTTCTTCCTATATAATCAATATTATTATTATTAGCTCCTATATAATCTAATGTCCATTGTATATAATCTCTTACCAACAACCATGCGCCCATATTTTTAGGTTCTTCCTGACACCAATAAAATTTAGCATTTTTTGCATAAACTTTAATCTCTTTTACTAATGATTTAACTGGAAAAGGATACAACTGTTCAATTCTAAAAATAACCACATCATCTTTTTTATTTTTTTCTCGAGCAGCCAATAAATCAAAATACACTTTTCCAGAACATAAAATTACTTTTCTTATTTTGTTACTCTTCTTAAGTTCTATAAAACTATTTTCTTTTGGATCAATTGCATGATCCCAAAGAACTCTATGAAATGAGTTTTTTTTATCAAAATCTTCTAAATTAGATACACAAAGTTTATTTCTCAATAATGATTTAGGAGTCATCATAACTAGTGGTTTTCTAAAATCTCTGTGTATTTGACGTCTTAAAGCGTGAAAGTAGTTTGCAGGAGTAGTACAATTCATCACTTGTAAATTATCTTGAGCACATAATTGAAGAAATCTCTCTAATCTTCCAGATGAATGTTCTGGACCTTGACCTTCATAACCATGTGGTAAAAGCATTACAAGTCCACTGGCTCTAGACCATTTTCTTTCGCCTGATGCAATGAACTGATCTATTATTATTTGAGCTCCATTTGCAAAATCTCCAAACTGAGCTTCCCAAATAGTTAATGTTCCTGGTTCAACTAGGCTGTATCCATATTCAAATCCTAAAACAGCAAGTTCTGATAAAAAACTATCAACCGGTTCAAAATTTTTTTGTTTTTCAGAAATATTATTTAGAGGAATATATCTTGAATTATCTACTTGGTTTCTTAAAACTGAGTGTCTTTGACTAAAGGTTCCTCTGCCTGAATCTTGCCCTACTAATCTTACTGGATATCCTTCTTCAAGAAGAGACCCAAAAGCTAAGGCTTCTGCTGTTCCCCAATCTATCCCTTTTTTTTTAAGAACTGATTGTTTTCTCAAATCTAATATTTTCTCGATCGTTTTATGCAAATTTATTTCAGGTGGTGCATTATTAATTTTTTCAGAAATTTTTATAAGCTTGTTTAAATCAACTCCACTTTTTCCTCTTTTGTCTTTACCTTTTTCAGGTTTATATCTGCTCCATGTTCCTTCATACCATTCAATTTTTGGCTTATAATCCTTTGCAGTTTTGAATTGTTCATTAAGAAGATTTTTGAATTCTTTTTTCATTTTATCAAATTCTTCTTGAGTAATAACATTATCTTTTATTAGTTTGTTTCCATAAACATTTAAAGTTGTAGGATGTTGTTTAATTTTTTTGTACATTAAGGGTTGAGTAAAAGAAGGTTCGTCTCCTTCGTTGTGACCAAATCTACGATAACAAATCATATCTATAACAACATCTTTGTTAAACTTTTGTCTAAACTCAATTGCAATTTTTGCACAATGCACTACTGCTTCTGGATCATCTCCATTGCAATGCAAAATAGGAGACTCGATTACCTTTCCTAAATCTGAAGGATATGGACTTGATCTTGCAAATCTTGGACTTGTGGTAAAACCAATTTGGTTGTTCACAATAATATGAATTGTTCCACCGGTATTATGACCTTTTAATCCTGACATTGCAAAACATTCTGCAACTATTCCTTGTCCAGCAAACGCAGCATCACCGTGAATTAAAATTGGAATTACTTTATTTCTTTTTTTATCTTGATGAAAAAATTGTTTTGCTCTTGTTTGTCCAAGAACGACAGGATTAACTGCTTCTAAATGTGAAGGATTATCTGTTAAACTTATGTGTACTGAATTACCACCAAACTCTCTATTTGATGAAGCGCCTAAATGATATTTAACATCTCCAGCAGATTCTTCTGGAGTGCTGGCAAATTCTCCAACAAACTCGTTAAAAATTCTTTTATAAGATTTTTGCAATAAATTTGCTAAAACATTTACCCTGCCTCTATGCGACATGCCAATTTTTACTTCTTTAACTCCTAATTGACCTCCTCTTTTAATAATTTGTTCAAGAGCTGGTATTAGAGACTCTCCTCCGTCTAAACCAAATCTCTTAGTTGCTACAAATTTTAATGCTAGAAATTTTTCAAAACCTTCTGCTTGTATTAATTTAGTTAAAATACCTTTTTTTCCATTATCAGTAAATTTTAACTGATTTTCTTCTTTTTCCATTCTTTCTCTAAGCCATACTTTTTCAACAGGATCTGAAATATGCATAAACTCAATTCCAATTGTAGAACAATAAATTCTTTTTAAAAAAGGTATTAGCTCATTAATTGATCCATAGCCTTTATCTAAATATGAATGTAGAAAAATTTTTTTATTATAATCTTCTTTTTTAAAACCATGATCTGCAGGATGTAACTCATGAAGATATTTTCTTTCCATTAAACCAAGTGGATCAAGATTTGCAATAAGATGGCCTCTGATTCTATATGCTCTGATTAATGCTATAGCTTTAATTGATTCAACTTTATATTTTTCAATGTTTTCAGTACTTTCAATGTTTGTTTTTGAAGTAATTTTTTTTTTATCAAAAGTTATTTTTTTTTTATTTTTTTTCCAGATTGGTCCTTCAATTTCTTTTGTAATTAAGTTTAAATCTTCATTTAAAGTATTGAAATAATTTTCCCAACTAACTGGCAAAGAAGGATCTTTTTCAATGTATTTTATATACATTTCTTCAATAAATGAGCTGTTTGATTTGCTTAAAAATGATGTTTTTTTGTATTCTAAGTTTTTTGGAAAGGACATTAATTTATCTAAAATATTATATTATTTGTAATATATTTTTCAATTAGACAATTGATTAAATAATGTTTTTCCTATTTCTGATGGAGATTTAGCGATAGTAATACCACATTCTTCCATTTTTTTTATTTTCTCTTTGGCTCCACCTTTTCCACCTGAAATTATGGCTCCTGCATGACCCATTCTTCTTCCTGGTGGCGCCGTAATTCCAGCTATAAAACCAATAACAGGTTTTTTTACTTTATGATTTTTTAAAAATTCAGATGCATTTTCTTCATCTGTTCCACCAATTTCACCAATCATTAGAATTGATTCGGTTTCCTCATCATTTAAAAAAAGATCTAAACAATCAATAAAATTTGTTCCATTAATTGGATCTCCTCCAATTCCTATACAGGTTGATTGGCCTAATCCAATCTCAGTAGTTTGTGCTACAGCTTCATAAGTTAAAGTTCCTGATCTTGAAACAATTCCAACTGAACCTTTTTTGTGAATTTTTCCTGGCATTATTCCTATTTTACATTCTTCAGGTGTAATTATTCCCGGACAATTTGGACCTATTAATCTGCTTTTTGATTCTAATAATTTTTTTTTCACTTTAAGCATATCTAGTACGGGAATACCTTCGGTTATACATACAATGAGTTCAATTTCTGAATCTATTGCTTCAACAATAGCGGATCCGGCAAATTTTGCAGGTACATAAATCATGGATGCATTCGCACCTGTTTCTTTTTTTGCTTCATTCACAGTATTAAAAACTGGTCTATCTAAATGTTTTTGGCCACCTTTTTTTGGCGTAACTCCGCCTACTAGATTAGTTCCATATTTAATTGCCTGTTCAGAATGAAAAGTTCCATGTGAACCTGTAAAGCCTTGGCATATTAGTTTCGTATTTTTATTAACTAAAACTGACATATTTTTTATTTTATTGCCTCAACTATTTTTTTTGCTGCATCATCAAGGTTATCTGCTGAAATTATTTTTAAATTTGAATTTTGAAGAATTTTTTTACCTTCTTCAAAATTAGTTCCAGCCAATCTAACAACTAACGGAACATTAATTTTTCTTTCTTTGGCAGCCTCTACAACACCTTGAGCTAATACATCACATTTCATAATGCCACCAAAAATATTAATTAAAATTCCTCTAACATTTTTATCTGAAAGTATTATTTTAAAAGCAGCCGAAACTTTTTCTTTTGAGGCACCACCTCCAACATCTAAAAAATTTGCAGGTTCTTCTCCATAAAGTTTTATAATGTCCATAGTTGCCATAGCCAAACCAGCTCCATTCACCATACAACCAATACTTCCATCAAGTTTAATATAAGCAAGATCATGTTTGCTTGCTTCTACTTCTATTGGATCTTCTTCGTTTAAATCTCTTAACTTTAATATTTCTGGATGTCTAAATAATGAGTTGTCATCAAAATTAATTTTTGCGTCTAAACAAACTATTTTTTTATCTTTAGTTAAAATAAGTGGGTTTATTTCAACAAGACTAGCGTCAGTGCTTAAAAACATTTTATAAATAGATTTAATTAATTTAATAGCTGATAACTTTGAATCGTCATTAAGATTAAAAATTTTAATTATTTTTTCACAATCACTATCTGAAATATTTTCACTAAATTCCAACTTTGTGGTAATTATTTTGTCAGGCTTATTTTGTGCTACCTCTTCTATATCCATGCCTCCTTGGTCACTTGAAATAAAAGCAATCTTTGAGCTTGCTCTATCAACCAAACATGAAAGATAAAACTCTTTTTCAATACTAGAAGATTCTTCTACATATAATCTTTTTACTTCTTTTCCTTCTTTTCCTGTTTGAGGAGTTATTAATTTTTTTCCCAATAATTCTTTAGATTCTTTGATCAATTCGTCAATGTTATTTAAAATTTTTACACCTCCTGCTTTGCCTCTTCCCCCAGCATGAATTTGGGCTTTAAGGACATACTTATTGGTATTTAACTGTTTAGCTTTTTTTATAAGGTCTTCAACCGAAAGAGCAAATACACCATTCGGTACTTCTATACCAAATTCCTTTAAAATTTGCTTTGCTTGGTGCTCGTGTATATTCATTATTTGGAAAGATCAGGGTCAATTGCTGAAGCTGCTTCCCACAATTTTTTTACTGCATTGATGGAATTCAGAAATTCTTTTTTTTCTTTTTCATTAAGATTTATTTCTTCTATTTTTTCTACACCACTACTGCCAATTACAACAGGTACTCCAGCATAAATGTTCTTTATTCCATATTCTCCTTTAAGATAAGCAGCACAAGGTAAAAGTTTTTTTTCATTTTTTAAATATGCAGAAGCCATTTCTACGCCTGACGCTGCTGGTGCGTAAAAAGCAGAGCCTTTTTCCAAAAACTTTACTATTTCAGCTCCTCCATCTCTTGTTCTTTGGTTAATACTTTCTAGTTTTTCTTCTGATATCTTTCCTTCTTTAACCAAATCTAATAATGGCTTTCCTGAAACTTTTGTTAATCTTGGCAAAGGTACCATGGTATCTCCATGCCCACCCATTACCATAGCTTCAATTTCTCTTACTGGAGTTTTTAGTTCTTTAGACAAAAATAATTTAAATCTTGAACTGTCAAGAATTCCTGCCATTCCAACTACTTTATTAGTTGGTAAGTTAGAATATTTTTGAAATGCCATAACCATAACATCTAAAGGATTTGTAATACATATAACAAAAGCATTTGGTGAATTTTTTTTAACACCTTCTGCTACTTGTTTGATTATTTTTAAATTTATTCCAAGCAAGTCATCTCTACTCATTCCTGGTTTTCTCGGAACTCCTGCCGTAATAATAATTACGTCTGAATTTTTTATATCTTCATAGCTATCTGTTCCAATAAAATTAACATTAAAGCCATCAACAGACGATGATTGAGCAATATCAAGCGCTTTACCTTTAGCAATACCACTTGCAATATCAAAAACCACAACTTCATCTGCCAATTCTTTTAATCCAATTAAATGTGCTAAAGTTCCACCTATTTGACCGGCTCCAATTAGTGATATTTTTTTTGACATATTTTTTACTTCATGGTTGGCATAATAAATTCAGGATTTGATCTTATGCCCGATGGCCATCTTGAAGTTATTGTTTTAAGCTTTGTATAAAATCTTACACCTTCTATACCGTGCATATGTTGATCTCCAAATAAAGATCTTTTCCATCCACCAAAACTATGAAAAGCCACAGGAACAGGTATAGGTATGTTTATACCAACCATTCCAACTTTAATTTTACTAGCAAATGTTCTACCAACATCTCCATCTCTAGTATAAATACTCGTTCCATTACCAAATTCGTGATCATTAACTAATTGAGTGGCTTCTTCAAAATCTTTTGCTCTAACCACTGAGAGTACTGGTCCAAAAATTTCCTCTTTATAAATTCGCATATCTTTTTTAACATGATCAAATAAACATCCTCCAATATAAAAACCATTTTCGTAACCTTGCAATTTTAAATTTCTTCCATCAACTACTAATTTTGCTCCTTCTTTTACTCCAAGGTCAACATAGCCTTTTACTTTTTCTAAATGCTCCTTTGTAACTAGCGGTCCCATTTCTGATGTTTTATCCATGCCAGGTCCAATTTTTAATGCTTCAACTTTTTTACTTAATTTACTTACTAAATGATCCCCAACATTGCCAACTGCAACTGCAACGGACTGTGCCATGCATCTTTCACCTGCTGAACCATAAGCTGCTCCCATTAAACCATTAACTGCTTGATCCAAATCACAGTCTGGCATCACCACACAATGATTTTTTGCTCCACCTAAAGCTTGAACTCTTTTTTCATTTTTAGCTGCGTTCTCATAAATATATTTTGCAATTGGAGTTGAGCCAACAAAACTTACAGCTTTGATATCTTTATTAATTAAAATCGCATCTACAACTTCTTTATCTCCATTGATTACATTGAATACTCCATCTGGCAATCCTGCCTCTTTTAATAATTCGGCTAACCTAATTGAACACGATGGATCTTTTTCTGATGGCTTTAACACAAAAGTATTCCCACAAGCAATAGCCATAGGAAACATCCACATAGGAACCATTGCTGGAAAATTAAATGGCGTTATACCCGCACAAACACCAAGTGGTTGTCTTACTGACCAACTATCGATATCAGTTCCAACATTTTCAGTAAATTCTCCTTTTAAAACTTGTGGAATTCCACATGCAAATTCTACTACTTCAAGACCTCTTATAAGTGAACCTTTTGCATCTTCATAAACTTTTCCATGTTCAGAAACTATCATTTTAGTTAATTCATCAGAATTTTTTTCAATTAACTCTTTAAATTTAAACATTATTCTTGCTCTATGAATTGGTGGTTTTAACGACCAAGTTTCAAAAGTTTTTTTTGCAATATTCACTGCTTCATCTAAATCTGATTTTGAACCTAAATTAACTTCAGATTCTTGTTCTCCAGTTGCTGGATTAAATATTTTTCCTTTTCTATCTGATTTTCCTGGCGTTACTTTTCCATTTATAAAGTGTTGAATTAAATTCATAGCCAAAATTATTTAATTAAGTAATTAACTTGTTGCAAGCATTTTCTTTATAGATGCAATTGCTTTTGCAGGATTTAAGCCTTTTGGACATGCATTTGTACAATTCATTATAGTATGACATCTATAAAGTTTTAATTCATCAGCAACTTTCTTTAACCTTTCTTTTCTTTCTTCATCTCTACTATCTATAATCCATCTATAAGCTTGCAATAAAACAGCCGGTCCAAGATATTTATCACCATTCCACCAATAACTTGGGCATGCTGTTGAGCAACAAGCACACATTATGCACTCATATGCACCATCTAATTTTGATCTATCTTCTCTAGATTGAAGAATTTCTTTACTCTCAATTTTTGCATTTGTTTTTAACCATGGTTCTATTGACTCATATTGTTTGTACAAAGTACTTAAATCTCCAATTAAATCTTTTTCAACTTTTAAATGAGGCAAGGGATAAATATTAATATCTCCATTTATTTCAGCGTGCGGTTTAGTACAAGCTAATCCATTTTTTCCATCCATGTTCATTGCGCAAGAACCACACACTCCATGTGCACAAGATCTTCTATAAGCTAGCGATGGATCTATTTCATTTTTAATTTTATTTAGTAAGTCTAATACTTTTGATGGACAATTATCCATGTCAACTTCATAAGTATCTATTCTTGGATTTTTGCCACTTGAGGGATCCCATCTATAAATATTCACTTTCCTAATATTTTTCGACCCAGTTTTATCCTTATAATACTCTCCTTTTTGCACTTTTGAGTTTTGAGGTAAATTTATTTGCACCATTAATAAACCCTTTCTTGAGGAGGAAAATACTGTACATCGTTTGATAAAGTTGAATTATGAACTGATCTATAAGTAATTTTTGTCTCACTTCCTTGACACCAAGATAGTGTATGTTTCATAAATTTACTGTCATCTCTTTTTGGATAATCTTCTCTAGCATGAGCTCCTCTACTTTCTTTCCGTTGATAAGCCGAGTCCATTGTAACTATAGCCTGTCTAATTAAGTTATCAAACTCTAAAGTTTCAACTAAATCAGTATTAAAAATTAAAGATTTATCTTTTACTGAAATTGTATCCATACCATCAAATGGTTTTCTTATTTCATTAACTCCTTCTTTTAAAGTTTTTTCAGTCCTAAATACTGCGCATTTTGATTGCATTGTTTTTTGCATAGCCAATCTTAAATCGGCTGTTTTATTGTTTCCATTTCCATTTCTTAACTTTTCAAATCTATCTAGGCATTTATCGGTTTCAGTTTTTGAAATTTCCTCATGAGAAGTTCCAGGTTTAACAAGTTCAGCGGCTCTTTGCGCTGCTGCTCTTCCAAATACTACAAGATCAATTAATGAATTTGATCCTAGTCTATTAGCTCCATGAACAGAAACACATGCTGCTTCACCAATTGCCATAAGTCCAGGCACAGTTTTTTCAGAATCATTAACCGTTATAACTTCAGCTTTATAATTGGTTGGAATACCTCCCATATTATAATGAACCGTTGGAACAACAGGTATTGGTTCTTTTGTTACATCAACATTAGCAAATAATTTCGAAGACTCTGAAATTCCTGGAAGTCTTTCCTCAATTACTTTTGGATCCAAATGATTTAAATGAAGATGGACATGATCTTTTTCTTTTCCAATTCCTCTTCCTTCTTTAATTTCAATAGCTATTGATCTACTCACAACATCTCTAGATGCAAGATCTTTGGCTTTTGGAGCATAACGCTCCATAAATCTTTCTCCTTTAGAGTTTAACAAATAACCGCCTTCACCTCTAACTCCTTCTGAGATTAAAGTTCCATGTCCATAAATTCCTGTTGGATGAAATTGAACAAATTCCATATCTTGCAAAGGTAAACCAGCCCTTAAAACCATGGCATTTCCATCACCCGTACATGTGTGAGCTGATGTTGAAGAATAATAAGTCTTACCATATCCACCTGTGGCTATTATTGTAATATGAGCTCTAAATCTATGAATAGTTCCATCATTTAAGTTCCAAGCTATTAGACCTTTGCACTCTCCATTTTTCATTAATAAATCTAAAGCAAAATACTCAATAAAAAATTTAGTATTATGTTTTAAAGCTTGTCCATACATTGTGTGTAATATTGCGTGGCCCGTTCTATCTGCTGCTGCACAAGTTCTTTGTATAGGCTCATTTCCATAATTTTTTGTCATTCCACCAAAAGATCTTTGATAAATTTTTCCATCTTCTGTTCGACTAAAAGGAACGCCATATTTTTCTAGTTCCAAAACTGCTCTTGGAGCTTCTTTGCATAAATATTCTATGCAATCTTGATCTCCTAGCCAATCTGATCCTTTAACGGTATCATACATATGCCAACGCCAATCATCTTCTCCCATATTTCCTAAAGCTGCAGAAATACCTCCTTGGGCTGCTGAAGTGTGGCTTCTAGTTGGAAAAACCTTCGATATACAGGCTGTTTTTAATCCTGCTTCACTAAGACCTACTGCTGCTCTCAATCCTGCACCTCCAGCTCCCAACACTACTACATCATATTCATGATCTATAATTTTATAAGAGCTCATATATTTAAATTAAAAATTATAATTATAGTTATAAAAGGAATTATTACAGACAGTACATACATAGTTTTATTTGCTATATTTTTTAAATTTTCATCATGAATATAATCTTCAAAAATTTCACTGATACTTAGTGAAGAATAAAAGAAAGCTACAATTATTAAAAGAGATGTCAGGAATTTTGAAGGTTGAGTAGAAAAAAAACTTACAACATCAACATAATCTTTTTCATAAATTGATACTAAATTTATAATAAACCATAACATCAGTGGAATAAGTATTATTGAACTAGCTTTAAGAAATATCCATTTTTTTGTTGCATTAACCATATTAAATAATCTGTTTCCCAATTAAATAGATTAGTACTGTTAAGATAAATGATCCAAAAATAACAAAAAGTCCTGAAATTTTTGAAGTAATTAGTTCAAAACCATAACCAAAATCCCAAAATAAATGCCTGATTTCACTTAATATTTGAAAAATAAATGACCAAGTCAGACATAAGATTAAAAATTTTCCAAAATATGATTGAAGAAAAAATTTTATATATTCATAATTTGACTCACCCAACAATAGTAAAGCTATCCACAAGCAAATTAATGTTAATACTAATATATTTATTACTCCTGTTATTCTGTGTGAAATAGAAATTAAAGAAGAAATATTCCAACTATAAATTTGAATATGAGGAGATAAAGGTTTTTTATTTTCCATTTATTTATTTTTAATTAATATTTCAGCAATCTCTACTGCGTTCAAAGCCGCACCTTTAAGAAGATTATCAGAAACAATCCATAAATTAATTGTATTATTTTGAGAATTATCTTCTCTAATTCTAGAAATGAATGTATCAAATTTATTTTCAGCTTCTGCAGGTGTAATATAGCCTCCATCTTTATGTTCATCGATGACTTTACACCCAGGTGAGGTATTTAATACATTTTGGATTTCATTTAATTTATATTTTTTATTAAATTCAACATTAACACTTACGGCATGTGAAACCAAAACAGGTATCCTAACAGATGTAGATGTTACTTTAATTTTTGAATCTAAAATTTTTTTTACTTCATCATGCATTTTTTGCTCTTCTTTAGTGTAGCCACTATCTAAAAAATTATCTATATGTGGAATCACATTAAATGCGATTTGTTTTGTAAAATAATTTGATCTTAGCTCTTTATTATCAAAAAAATCTTTTGTTTGTGACAACAACTCATCCATTGGAGCTTTGCCAGCTCCAGAAACTGATTGATAGGTAGATGCAACAATTCTTTTTATATTATATAAATCATGTAAAGGTTTTAGTGCTACAACCAAAGGTATTACTGAACAATTAGCATTTGCTACAATATTTTTTTTTTTATGATTTTTTAAATCATTAGAATTAACTTCTGGAACAATAAGAGGAACATCGGGATCCATTCTAAAATAGCTTGAATTATCAATCACAATTGAATGCTTTGCAGCTTTTGCTGCATATTTTTCTGATATTTTGCCACCAGCAGAAAAAAAAGTAATTTCACCTTTTGAAAAATCAAAAGTTTCTAAATTTTCAACTTCAATTTCTTTTTCTTTAAATCTTAATTTTGATCCTGCGCTTTTAGAAGACGCAACTAAATATAAAGAATCAACAGGAAAATTTTTTTTTTCTAAAATCTCTATAATTTTCCTTCCAACATTACCAGTAGCTCCTACAATCGTAATATTCATGATATTTTATATTTTATACCTAGATGAATGATAAATCACAAACTTTTCCATCAAAACTCTTACCGTTTAATTCAATTTTAAAGGATTGTGACTTATTCCAATAAGGTTTAAGCATCATTGCTATTCCTATAACCTGACCAAAATGAGGTGAATAAACTCCAGATCTTAATTCTCCAATTTCGTTGTTTTTTTCATCAAAAATTATTATTGATTTTGCAACATTAATTGTTTTGGTTTCAATTTTTACTCCCATTAATCTTCTTGTAATTCCTTGTTTGCTAATTTCTATTAACTTTTCTTTTCCAAGAAAATTAGCATCTGTATCTAAATTTACATATTTATCTAAACCACACTCGAGTGGATTATCATTGTTATCAATATCATTGCCATAAGATAGTAAAGCGCTTTCAATTCTTTCAATTAGATTTGGGCATCCAGGTTTTACATCAAATTCTTTGCCAAATTCAAAAAGTTTGTCATATAAAGCTAGTCCAGATTTTGTGTCTTCTACATAAATTTCGTAACCTCCTTGTTTTGACCAGCCCGATCTAGCAATCAAGTGTTTTGCTCCAGAAAATTCAAAATAGTCAAATCCAAAAAATTTCATTTCTGTAATTTTTTTTCCAAATATTTTTTCCATAAGTTTAAAAGATTTTGGGCCTTGTACCGCTAATATATCTACATTTGGTTCAAATATTTTAACATCAAATTTATTTCCAATTGCTAAACCTTTTGCAAATAAAATCACATCTGAATCTGCTATAGAAATCCACCACCGTTCCTGATCAAGTTTTAATATAACCGGATCATTTATTAAACCTGCTTTGTCATCTATAATTGGACAATAATAACATCTTCCCACTTTAGATTTCGAAAGATCTCTGCAGGTCATTAATTGAACTAATTTTGCAGAGTCTTTTCCATAAACTTCGACCTGTCTTTCTCCTGCAACGTCCCAAACTTGGACATGTTCTTTTAAATGATTATAAGAATCTTCTAGCGATCCAAATGCAGCTGGTAAAAGCATATGATTATAAACTGTATAAGCAGTTACACCTTGATTTTCAATTCTTGAAGTATAAGGAGTGCTTCTAACTCTTCTTGATTTTGCAATAAAATAATTTTTCATTATTATTTAGTTAAAAATTCTTTTACAGCTTTTCTCATTTCAAATGCCTTTTCAAAAATTATCATGTGTCCACAATTGTTAATTATTTTTTTTTCAGAATTTTTTATCATAGATACCATTTTATTTCCTACTTCTAAGGGAACCATTTTATCTAAATCACCAAATATACATAATGTTTGACAATTAATTTTTTCTAAAGATTCTTTGCCGCCTTTGTAATTGTTGCAAGCGTTTAAGTCTACAGCTAAAACTTCTCTAATTTCACGAGATGAATTAATTATTTTTTTTACAGGATTACCACCTATAAAAGCTTTAGATCCTTCATAGCCCCACTTCATCATTAGCAAAATTGCTTTTTCATCACCTGCTTCTGCATAATTAATAAGATCTTGATTAACTGGCATTTTGTAGCAGCCAGCAACCAAAACTAAGCTATTAACTAAATTTGGATACCGCGCAGCAAAATTAATACCTACAAGACAGCCTTGCGAGTGTCCTATAAAAATTATTTTTTTAACATCAAGAACATTCATTAATGATTTTACCCAGTCAGAAATTTCTTCTATAGATTTTAGTGATGGACCTTCTGAATTACCATGTCCTGGAAGGTCTATTGATAAAACATTAAATCCTTGTGATGCATAAAATTGTTCGTGAAGAGACCAAACTATATGTGTAAGTCCACTTCCATGCATCAATAATATTGATGGCTTTTCTTTATCAAAATCCATGCCGCCCGTAGAAACGAACACATTCTTCTCGTTAATGTCTAAATTCAGTTTAGCTCCTTAACCTTTTTCCTTAGTTCAAATTTTTGGATTTTCCCTGTTGAAGTTTTTGGTAATGGAGAAAATACTACTTTTTTAGGTAATTTAAATCCTGCCAAAGTTTCTCTACAAAACTTTATTATTTCTTCTTCTGTTGCTTTTTTTCCATCAATCAACTCTACAAATGCGCAGGGAGTTTCTCCCCATTTTTCATCTGGCTTAGCAACAACTGCAGCTAAAGATACAGCTGGATGTTTTGCTATGGTATTTTCTATTTCAATTGATGATATATTTTCTCCACCGGAAATAATAATGTCTTTGGATCTATCTTGAATTTTAATATATCCATTTGGATAAGTTACAGCTAAATCACCTGAATGAAACCATCCACCTTTCATTGATTTTTCTGTTGCCTCTTTATCTTTATAATACCCCTTCATTACAACGTTTCCTCTTATCAAAATTTCTCCCATAGTTTTTCCATCCTTTGGTACAGGTTTCATAGTTTCTGGATCCATAACTACTGCCCCTTCAAGATTTGGATATATAACACCCTGTCTTGCTCGAATTTCATTTTGTTTTTCTTGTTCTAAATTTTCCCATTCATCATTCCATGCACATTGTAAAATATGTCCATAAGTTTCAGTTAATCCATAAACATGCATTACATCAAAGCCTAAATTTTGCATTTTCTCAAATATAATGCTTGGAGGTGGGGCTCCTGCGGTCAATACATGAACTTTTCTTTTTAATTTTTTTTGATGCTCTTTAGGAGCATTAGCTATCATATTTAAAACGATTGGTGCACCACCAAAATGAGTAACCTCATATTTGTCAATTAACTCAAAAATTTTTTTAACATCAATATTTCTTAAACAAATTACTCGCCCGTGCAACATTGACATTGTCCAAGTATAACACCATCCATTACAATGAAACATTGGTACTGTATATAAAAAATTTAGTTTATTAGGCATGTTCCAAGCAGTTGTACTTCCAGTAGCCATTAAGTAAGAACCCCTATGATGACAAACTACGCCTTTGGGGTTTCCTGTGGTTCCAGAAGTATAACCTAAAGAAATTGCTTGCCATTCATCTTTTGGTTTTTTCCAGTCATAATTTTCATCACCTGTACTTAAAAAACTTTCGTACTCTAGGTCACCGATTTTTTTAAAACTACTTGTATCAATATCTTTATCATCAATATCAATTATCGTAATTTTATTTTTAACATTCTCTAAAGCTTTATTAATTACTTCATGAAATTGTCTATCTACAATTAAAACTTTTGCATCACTATGATCTAAAATATAACTAATTGTTTTTGGATCTAACCTTGTATTGATTGCATTAATCACAGCACCAACCATGGGAATTGAGTAATGAGCTTCAAAAATTTCAGGCGTATTAAATGCCATAATCGAAACAGTGTCACCAGTTTTAATTCCTATTTTATCTAGTGCACTCGCAAATTTAACACATCTTTTATACACCTCAGACCAAGTGTATAATCTACTTTCATAAACTATAGCCTCATAATTAGGATAAATATTTTTTGTTCTTTCTAAAAATGAAAGTGGAGATAAAGGAACATAATTTGCTTCATTCTTATCAAGGTTTGTATCGTAATGGCTCATATTAATTAAATTTAAAATTCATTATATAATCACTTCCAGTTATAGCAGTTTTAAAGTGATTTTCTGCTCTTGGCAAAACTCTTTTAAAATAAAAGTTTGCAGTTTGTATTTTATCTTCATAAAAATTTTTATTATTATTATAATCTTTAAAACTTACTTCTAAAACTTTTATCCATGCATGTGCTATAGATACAAAGCCTAATGCTTTTAAATAATCATTACATGCTGCACTCGCATCATCTTTTGAGTTTTGAATTTTTTCTTTAATCCAAGCGGTAAAATTAGATAAAACTTCTATGTGATCGCTCAATTCTTTTGCAAAAGGTTTGATTTTCTCGTTTTCAGTATTACAATCATTTTCAATCATATCTAAATATTTATTAATTACATCGCCATTTTTATTAACTAACTTTCTAAATACCAAATCAGCAGCCTGAATAGAGTTTGTACCTTCATAAATTGGGGTAATTCTATTATCTCGATAAAGTTGTTCAATTCCTTGGTCTTTTGTGTAGCCATAACCACCATGAATTTGCATAGCTTCACTTGTTATTTCCATACCCATATCAGTAAACATTGTTTTAACTACTGGCGTCATCAAAGAAACAAAATCAGATGCTTCTTGTCTCACTTTTTCATCTTGATGATTAAGACTGACTTCTGTTTGTTGTGATAACCAAAAACAAAGTGCTCTTTCTCCTTCAATGATAGACTTCATGTTAAGTAGAGATTTTCTTATATCTGCATGCTCAATTATAAAATCTGCACCATTAGATGATTTACTATTATTTGCTTTTCCTTGTTTTCTCTCTTTTGCATAACTTAATGAATTTTGATAAGCAATTTCAGAAATTCCTAAACCTTGTATTCCAACAACAATTCTTTCTAAGTTCATCATAGTGAACATAGCATTAAGTCCTTTGTTCTTTGGTCCAATCATATAACCAATTGCGTCATCAAAATTTAATACACATGTGGCAGAACCTTTAATTCCCATTTTGCTTTCTATAGATCCAGTAGAAATTCCATTTCTAGATCCAATAGATCCATCTTCATTTACAATAAATTTGGGTACCAAAAATAAACTTATACCTTTTGTTCCAGCCGGAGAATCTGCTGCTCTTGCTATTACCAAATGTATAATATTTTCTGTAAGATCATGATCTCCTGAAGTAATAAATATTTTTTGTCCACTTAACTTATAAGTTCCATCTGATTGTTCTACTGCTTTAGTTTTTAACAATCCTAGATCTGTTCCACATACTGGTTCGGTTAAACACATAGTGCCACTCCATTTTCCTTGTACCATTTTGGGAAGAAATTTATTTTTAATAGAATCAGTTGCATGATGAGAAATACAATTATAAGCACCAATACTTAATTCACTATAAAGTTTAAATGAAAGACTTGCAGATGATAGCATTTCATCAAAAAAAGAACTAACTGTTTTTGGCATTCCTTGACCGCCGTATTTTGGATCACAAGATAAAGATGTCCATCCATCTTCAATAAATTTAGTATAAGCTTCTTTATAACCCGGTGGAGTTCTAACTACTCCATTTTCTAAAATAGTTGGATTTTCATCTCCTGATTTTGCTAATGGCAATATAATATTTTGGTTAATTTTAGCTGCTTCTTCTAAAATATCCTTTACTAATTCAGAATTAACTTCTTTATATTTCTCTATCTCATTATAATTTTTATTATTTCTTAACTTATTGAAAAGAAACATCATATCTTCAACTGGAGCGGTATAAATTGGCATTCAAATACTCTAGAATAAATGGCTAATTATTTCAATTTTGAAATTATCGCATCACCCATTTCAGTGGTTGATACTTCTTTCATTCCCTTGGTTAAAATATCTTTTGTTCTAAGTCCATCATCTAATACACTTTGAACAGCTTTTTCTAAACCTTCTGCATCTTTATCCAAATCTAAAGAATATTTTAGTGCCATAGCAAAACTCAGAATTGTAGCAATTGGGTTAGCAATGCCTTTGCCAGCAATATCAGGAGCAGCTCCATGTATAGGTTCATACATGGCTCTCATTTCACCATTTTTATTTTTTGCACCAAGAGAAGCTGAAGGCAAAAGTCCCAACGAACCAGTTAACATGGAGGCCTGGTCTGATAACATATCACCAAATAAATTATCGGTTACAATTACATCAAACTGTTTTGGATTTCTTAATAATTGCATTGCGCAATTGTCCGCAAGCATATGATTTAATTCAACATCTTTATATTCTTTATCATGCAATGCTTGAACTTCTTCTTTCCATAGCTGTCCTGCTTCCATCACATTAGATTTCTCACAAGATGTAACTTTATTTGCTCTTTTTTTAGCTAAATCAAAAGCAACCTTTGCTACCCTTACTATTTCACTTGTAGTATAAGTATGAGTGTTAATACCTTTTCTCTCGCCTTTATCTATTGGTTTAATCCCTCTAGGTTCTCCAAAATAAATTCCACCAGTAAGTTCTCTAACGATCATAATATCTAACCCGGAAACTATTTCAGGTTTAAGACTTGATGCGTCCACTAACTGTTTAAAACAAATTGCTGGTCTTAAATTAGCAAATAGTTTTAGTTCTTTTCTTAACTTTAGTAATGCTCTTTCTGGTTTTTTTGAAAACTCAAGGTTGTCCCATTTAGGACCACCTACCGCTCCAAGTATTACTACTTCACTTTCTAAAGCTTTATAAAAAACTTCATCAGTAATAGGAGTGCCATGCTTATCATAAGAGGCTCCACCAGCTAAATCTTCATCAATTTCAAAATCTAAAGATTTATTTTTATTGAACCATTCTATAATTTTCCTTACTTCTTTGGTAACCTCAGGACCAATTCCATCTCCAGGTAATAATAATACTTTTCTTTTTTTTACTTTAATCATTAAATATCCACGGTTTTTGATTTTTTAAATTCTTTTCAAAAGAAAAAATTTTTTCTTCTTTTTCTAAAGAAAGAGCAATGTCATCAAGCCCTTCTAATAAGCATTTTTTCTTAAAAGAATCAATTTCAAATTTAATTTCTTTATTGCCAAAAAAAATTTTTTTTTCAGTTAAATCAATTGATATTTCTTGTTTTCTTTTAAAGTACTCTAAAAGTTCTTTAATTTTTTCTTCTTCTAAAACAATTGGTAAAATTCCATTTTTAAAGCAATTATTATAGAATATGTCTGCATAACTAGAGCTTATTATGCATGTAATTCCAAAATCTGCTAATGCCCAAGGGGCATGTTCTCTCGACGATCCGCATCCAAAATTTTTTCCTGTAATTAAAATCTTTGATTTATTATAAGGTTCTTGATTAAGAACAAAATCTTTAATTTCTTTTCCATCATTGTCATACCTAATTTCAAAAAATAAATTTTTTCCAAGTCCAGTTCTTTTAATAGTTTTTAAGAACTGTTTAGGAATTATCATATCAGTATCAATATTGACTATTGGTAAATATGCAGGAATGCTTTTTAATGAATTAAATTTTTTCATTTTAATTTTGATACTTTCTCACATCTTCAAAGTTTCCAGAAATCGCAGCTGCGGCTGCCATGGCAGGACTTACAAGATGAGTTCTTCCTCCTCTTCCTTGTCTTCCCTCAAAATTTCGATTTGATGTTGAAGCACATCTTTCTTGAGGTTTTAACTTATCTGCATTCATTGCTAAACACATAGAACAACCTGGTTCACGCCACTCAAATCCAGATTCTATAAAAATTTTATCTAAACCTTCTTGTTCTGCCTGTTCTTTAACTAAGCCAGAACCTGGAACAATCATTGCATGCACATGTGTTGCTTTTTTTTTATCTTTAATTATTTTTGCCACCTCTCTTAAGTCTTCAATTCTTCCATTTGTACAACTACCAATAAATACTTTATCTATTTTTATATCTTTTATAAAAGTGTCTGGTTTTAAACCCATATATTTTAATGATCTTTCGATAGAATTTTTTTTATCTATGTCATGTTCATTTGCTGGGTTCGGGACTTTTTCATCAATAGCAACCACATCTTGAGGAGAAGTGCCCCAAGTCACCATAGGTTTAATTTCTTCTGCATTTAAACTGACTTCTTTATCAAAATTTGCACCTGAATCAGTTTTTAAATTTTTCCAGTAATCAATAGCTTTATCCCAATTTTTGTTTTTTGGAGACATTGGTTTATTTTTTAAATAATCAAAAATTTTCTGGTCTGGTGCAATTAATCCTGCTCTAGCTCCACCTTCAATGCTCATATTACAAACAGTCATCCTTTGTTCAACAGATAGTGAAGAAATTAAATTTCCTGTATATTCAATGACATAGCCAGTACCTCCTGCAGTTCCAATTTTTCCAATAATTTGTAAAATTACATCTTTTGAAGTTACTCCAAGTGGTAGCTTACCATTAACATTGATTTTAAAATTTTTAGCTTTTTTTTGAATTAATGTTTGAGTTGCAAGAACATGTTCAACTTCTGAAGTTCCTATTCCAAATGCAAGAGCTCCAAATGCGCCATGAGTCGCTGTGTGACTATCACCACAAACAATAACTGTTCCAGGTTGAGTAAATCCTTGTTCGGGTCCTATAATGTGAACTATGCCCTGTCTTTTATCATTCATTCCAAAAATTTGAATACCAAATTCTTTACAATTTTTAACTAGTGTGTCTACTTGAACTTTTGAATCGTGATCAGATATACCTTTTGACCTATCTGTTGTAGGAACATTATGATCGGCAACAGCAAGTGTTAAATTTGGTTGTCTTATCTTTCTTTTTGAATTTCTTATACCTTCAAATGCTTGTGGGCTAGTTACTTCATGGATCAAATGTCTATCCACAAACAACAAAGCTGTTCCATCTTCTTGTTGATTAACAAGATGCTCATTCCATATTTTATCGTAAAGTGTTAAAGGCATTAAGAAAAAAATTATTTTTTTTCTTCAGAACTTTCTCTTTTTGGTTCTGGTTGAGCATCTGTTTTAGCTTCAGTGCTCTTTTCCTTGATCGTTGGTGCTAAATTTTCTTCTGTAACTGTCTCGGGTGTACTTTCTAAGTCAATTCCAATTTTGTTCTTAATTTTTTCATTAATTCTTGCAGATTTTCCTGTTCTGTCTCTTAAATAATATAATTTAGCTTTTCTAACTTTTCCAGATCTAACAACCTTAATTGAGTTAACTATTGGGCTATATAAAGCAAAAGTTCTTTCTACACCCTCGCCAAAAGAAATTTTTCTAACAGTAAAAGATGAATGAATACTTCTGTTCTTTTTTGCTATACAAACACCTTCAAAATATTGAATTCTATCTCGTTTACCTTCAGTAATTCTAACACCAATTTTAACTATATCTCCTGGAAAAAACTCTGGCAGTTTTTTCTCAGCTGCAATTTTCTTTACGTTCAATTGATTAATTTCTTCAATATTTTTCATGTTAAGGTTTATCAATTTAATTCTTCTTATATTTTTGCCATAAATCTGGCCTTCGGTCGCGTGTTATAGCCTCTGATTGAGATAAACGCCAGCCTTTAATTTTGGCATGATCTCCAGATAATAACACCTCTGGAACACCCTTTTTCTCCCAAATTAAAGGTTTTGTATACTGAGGATATTCTAACAAGCCATTTTCAAAACTTTCATCTTTTTTTGACATATCGTTTCCAATAACTCCCGGTAATAATCTCAATATACTGTCGATTATTACTAAAGCTGCTGTCTCTCCTCCAGATAAAACAAAATCTCCTATGCTAATTTCTTCTATATTTCGTGTTGTTAAAATACGTTCATCAATTCCTTCAAAATGTCCACATATCAAATTTATACATTTTTCTTTAGACAAATCTTTTGCAATTTTTTGATCAAATTTTTTTCCTTTAGGTGATAAATAAAAAATTCTTTCACCATTTCTTATATTTTGATCAATTGATTTTGCTAAAACGTCTGGTTTTAAAAGCATACCGCTTCCACCACCAAATGGAGTATCGTCTACTGTTTTGTGTTTATCTTCTGCATAATCTCTAATATTTACAACTTTTAAATTCCAAATTTTTTTTAATAATGCCTTTCCGTATATTCCTTTATTTAAAGGACCAGGAAATACTTCAGGATATAGTGTAAAAACTTGAGCCTGCCACATAGTTTAAATTATTTTACCTCTTTTTTAACTTCTGCTTTAGGAGCTTCTTTTTTAGCTTCTGCTGCTGCTGGTTTCTCTTCTGCTTTAGGAGCTTCTTTTTTTCGATCTTTTTTTGGAATCGCTTTATTAGGATTATTACCACTTGCAGGCATTGGCATTAGTTTATTTTCTCCGAGAATTCTAGCTACTCTCATTGTTGGTTGTGCGCCTTGTCCTAACCAATACTTAATTCTATCTGATTCTAATCCAACTCTTTCTTTTTTTTCTTTGGGTAATAATGGATTAAAAAAACCTAATTTTTCAATAAATCTTCCATCTCTTGCAAAACGACTGTCTGCAACTACAATTTTATAAACAGGTCTTTTTTTGGTTCCTCCCATTGATAGTCTTAATTTTAACATTTATTCTCCTTTTTTTATTTAAGTTGATTTAAAAGCTCTGGAGGTATTCCTTTATCAGACATACCCTTCAGATTTCCTTTTGACATCTTCTTCATCATTTCAGACATCATTTTAAATTGCTTTAGCAATTTATTGATAGTGGCTACATCTGTTCCAGAGCCATTAGCAATTCTTTTCTTTCGAGAACCATCAATAATTTTTGGATTTTCTCTTTCTTTTTTTGTCATAGATAAAATTACAGCTTCATTTTGAGTTACAATTTTTTCATCTATTCCTGCTTGATCCATTTGAGATTTTATTTTTGAAACACCTGGCATAAAAGACATAACTCCCTCTATACCTCCCATTTTTTTCATTTGTCTCAATTGAACCAAGTAATCTTCCATAGAAAAACTACCTTTTTTTAAATTCTCTTCTGCTTTTTTTATATTTTCTTCACCTAAATCTTGTGCTGCTTTTTCTACTAAGGAGACAATATCTCCCATTCCAAGAATTCTGTTTGCAATTCTGTCTGGATGAAAAACCTCAATATTGTCTATTTTTTCTCCTATTCCCAAAAATTTAATTGGCACTTGAGAAACAAATTTCATACTAACAGCTGCTCCACCTCTTGCATCACCATCAGCTCTAGTTAAAATAATACCTGTTAGATTGACAGTATTTTTAAATTCCCTTGCAACTTCTGCAGCTACTTGTCCTGTTAATGAATCTGCAACTAAAAAAGTTTCTGTAGGATTAATTATACTTTCAATTTGTTTTATTTCACTCATCATTTGCAAATCAATTTGAGTTCTTCCTGCAGTATCAAATAATATAATTTCAGCTCCATTAAGATTTGCTGCACTTACAGCTCTTCTACAAATGTCAGCCGGCAGTTGACCCTCAATTATTGGAAGTGTAAGAATATTATTTTGCTCACCTAGTGACTTTAATTGTTCTTGTGCGGCTGGCCTGTATACGTCAAGGCTGACCATCATTATTTTCTTTTTTTTATTAATTTCTAAAAATTTTGCTAATTTTGCCGTTGATGTGGTTTTTCCTGAACCCTGCAATCCAACTAACATCATCGCTACGGGAGGAACCGCATTTATATTTATCTCAGAATTATTCTCGCCTAATAATTTTACAAGCTCATCGTAGACAATCTTGACTACCATTTGACCTGGTGAAGTTGAGCGTACTATTTCTTTTCCTAATGCCTTTGGTTTAACATTTGCTATAAATTCTTTTGCAACTGTTAAAGACACATCTGCCTCTAAAAGAGCCTGTCTTATATTTCTCAAGCCTTCATCCACTTGCTTTTCATCAAGCGAAGGCAATTTTTTTAAAGAAGAAAAAATTTCTTCAAATTTATTTGTTAAATTTTCAAACATAATAATTACACACAGCAGTAATCGCACTAGTGGGCGAACCCTCGCTGACTAGTGTCGATCTCTTTGTTTCCAAAGACACCGCAAATTTAATGTTTTTGCGGAAACGCGCTCAAACTATAATAGAGGTTCAAAAAGTCAATAAATAAGTTAAAGATCTATATATATGGATATCAAAGCTTATAAAATGGATGGTTTGGGCAATGACTTTGTAATCATTGATCAAAGAATTGAAAATATTGATTTATCGAAAGATCAAATAATCAAAATCTGTAATAGAAATTTTATAGGTTGTGATCAACTTATAATAATAAAAAAAAATCCTAAGCTAGATGCAGAGCTGGAATTTTATAACTCTGATGGAAGTGCATCAGGTGCTTGTGGAAATGGCACAAGATGTGTTGCTAATTTTTTATCAAGAGAAAAAAATCAAAAAAAAATTACAGTTTCAACTTCTTCTGGTGTGTTAAAATCAAATATTTTGGACAACAATTCAGTAAAAACTGAAATTGGCATACCCAAAGTAAAATGGAATGAAATTCCATTAAGTGAAAATTTAGATACTAAAAATCTTAAAATTAAAATTTTAAACAAAAATAATATTGAGCATATAGGTGGTACTGCAATAAATGTTGGTAATCCACATATTATTTTTTTTGTAGAAAATATTGAAAATTTTGATTTAAAAAAAATTGGACCTGAAATTGAAAACCACAAACTTTTTCCTGAAAAGTGTAATGTTACTCTAGCCAAAGTAGTAAATAAAAATTTAATTAAAGTTAAAGTTTGGGAAAGAGGAGCGGGATTAACAAAAGCTTGCGGAACCGCAGCATGCGCAACAGCTATAGCAGGAAATATTAATGGATTAGTTGAAAAAAAGACTGATATAGAATTTAAACTCGGGAAACTGTCCATTTTTATTGATGATAAAAATAGCGTTCATATGAATGGACCTGTTTCAGATATAAAAAAAATAGAAATCAAAATTTAATGGGAATATTTGAAAAATTTAAATTAGGTTTTAAAAAAAGTGCATCTACTTTTACATCTGGTTTAAAAGATATTATTACTAAGAAAGAGATCGACGATAAAACTTTAAGCAAAGTCGAAGATTATTTAATTTACTCAGATGTTGGTGTTGAAGCCGCAGCAGATATAAAAGATATTATTGCACAAGAAAAAATTAATCCAAAAAAAAATATTATGGAAGAAATAAATATTATTTTAAAAAATTACATAGTATCTCTAATGAAGCCCTTAGAGAATGAAAATTTTTTTAATAATAAAGAAAAATTAAATGCAGTTCTAATTTCTGGAGTTAATGGCGTTGGAAAAACAACCACTATTGGAAAAATGGGTAAAATTTTAAAATCCAATGGAAATAAAGTTATTTTTTCTGCGTGTGACACATTTAGAGCTGCTGCAATTGAACAGTTAGAAAATTGGGCAAATAAGATAGATGTACAGATTGTTAAATCAGCACAAGGATCTGATCCTGCCTCTGTCGCTTATAAAGCTGTGGAACAAGCAATTCAAAATAATTTTAGCCATGTATTAATTGATACAGCTGGTCGACTACAAAATAAAAAAAATTTAATGGAAGAATATAAAAAAATTGCCAATGTAACAAAAAAAATAGATCCAAACGCTCCTCATGAAGTTATTTTAATTTTAGACGCAACTTCTGGTCAAAATGTTATTAACCAAGTAGAAGAATTTAATAAAATTATTCCCATTACTGGTTTAATTATGACTAAACTAGATGGAACTGCAAAAGGAGGAATTTTAATAGCTTTGGCCAGAAAATATAAACTTCCAATTGTAGCTGTTGGATTAGGAGAAAAAGAAGATGATTTGCAAATTTTTAGCGCAGAAAAGTTTGCTGATGCATTTATTCAAACTAATTGATCAAATTCTGAGATATTAAAGGCTTATAATAATTGCATTTATAAGTGTCATTCATTGTTAAATAACCACAATTTTTTGTAACAGATGAAATGATAAAATCTAATTTACCCTTAGTTGAATATTTGTGTAATTTATTTGTTGATATATCAAATTTAAAATTTTGATTAATATTTTTAATTGCACTAACCATAATTAAAGTTTTGTTATCCTTCAGCAAATAATAAGCAAAGTCCTCCGGAAAAACTGGAAAATCATAATTGGATAGATAAAATTTTGCATGTTTTGGAAACCAGTCATAGGTTATTAATGGTTTAGCTTCTTTTGTTTTTTTATTATAAATGTATAAATCTTGAGGATAATCAGTGATATAATTAAATTCTTCACCTTTAGCTAAAATAGATTTTTCTCTTGTTTTAAAAAAAAGAACAAAATTTTTATTATGAGAATCCATTTTTCCTATATGAAAAATATCATCTATATTTTTTAAATTATTTTCTGCTTTAGAGTTTTGAACAATTAATAATGAAAAAATAATTATACTTAAAAATTTAAACCTCATTTAAAACAAAAATAAAATTTAATTTTGTATATGTTTTGTTTAAATTGTGACTTAATTTAAGCTATCAATGAATTTTTTAAGTTCATTTAAAAGCTTTTCATTATATTCCATCATGTGATCGTCATATTTTGAAAAATAGGAATACTTGGGTTCATTAGCTAGATTATATAATTTTTTTCCCATCCAAAATGGCACTAATTTGTCAACTTCTCCATGCATAATTAAAATAGGAGATTTTATATTTTTAATCTTTTTATCACTTTCATATTTATCCTTAAGCAAAATACTTACTGGAAAAAAAGGATACATGCTTTTACCAACACTAACCATTGAAGTAAAAGGAGCTTCCAAAATTACACCAGCAAAATTTTTATTTTGAGCAATTTCTACTGCAACGCCAGTACCGAGAGACTCACCATGAATAATAATATTTTCTTCTTTTATTCCTTTGTTTTTTAACCATTTAATGGCGCTTTTTGCATCTTCATAAAGACCTTTTTCTGTTGGTTTACCTTTATTTCCACTGAAACCTCTCCAAGCAATAATAAGAAAATTAACATTCATATTTTTTAAGTGATTAATTTTGTATATTCTATTTTCTAAAGTTCCAGCATTCCCATGCAAAAATAGAATAGTTTTGTAATTTTTAGAATCTTTGGTGTGATACCATGACAAAAGCTCAATATCATCTTCAGTTTTAATTTTTACTTTTTCTACCGAAACATTTAGTTTCTCTCCAGAATAATTATCAACTGATGGATAATATAATAAGTTTCTTTGAAAAAAATATAAAGCAAATGTAATTATTAAATATCCTAATAAAAGTAATATTAAAATATTTATTAAAGACATTTTTTTATTCATTTACTAAATTTTTATTTTTTAAAATAAAATATAAATAAGAAATAATGCAACACAATAGATAAACAAAAAATGATATTTGAAAACTAGCTATTTCACTTTTTCCAAAACTTTGTGACAAATCTATTATTAAACCAATTCCCCATTGTGTTACAAATGTACCTAAAAAAATTATTAAATTAAATGATGTAAGTGATTTGCCTGCTAAATGTTTAGGGAAAGATAAAGCAACCGCTGGCTGAGAAAGCGATAAAACAATGGAAGTCAATATATATATTGTTAAAAGAAACACCCCTACTTTTGATCCTAAAATTACAATACTTAATAAAACCAAATAACTAACTGGTATGCCAAATTTCATTAATTTGAATGAGCTTAAACCATATTTTGAAATTTTAGGTAGAAAATATCCCCAAATAAAGAATCCTATAAGAGTTATAAAATTAATCCAAAACAGTCCTGTTGCACTTTCTAAAGGACTATATCCTGCAACTCTAACCATCCAAGGTCCTGCCCACAAAGTTTGAATAGCATACACGCCTCCATAGTTAAAAAATCCCAAGGGAATTAAACTTTTAAAAAAATTATTACTCCAAATTTCAGATAGTTTTCCTTCTAGTTTGTTTTCGTTTTTTTCAATTTTGTGATCCCAGCTAGGTATAAATAGCAAAATTAAAAATATACTAATTGTAATTAAAAAAGTTGTGCCAATAAAGATCCACCTCCAACCTATTATTGGTAAAAGAACTTGAACGGGCAATGTTGAAAAAACAAATCCAATATTTGCAACCATTAACATCCATGAATTTGCTCTCTGTTGATACTTATCTGCAAACCAAATTCTATATCCTGTTAGTGGTCCCATCATGCATGCACTAACTCCAATACCAATAAAAACTCTTGATATTAGTAAGCCTGCAAAATTTTGTGCTAAAGCAAATGAAGTTGTACCAATTATTGCAATAATTAAAAAAGAAGAAACAATTTTTTTAGGTCCATGCTTATCTAATAAAAAACCCAGGGGAATTTGCATACATGAAAACCCTAAAAAATATCCTCCAGCCAACAGTCCTAGATTTCCAGCCGTAAGATTAAATTCAGATGTAAGAACTGGTGAAAGTGTTGCAGTAATTGATCTTAATAAATTAGATATAAAAAACGCAAATGCAAAAACAAGGAATATTAAAATGCTTTTATTTGTTTTACTAATCATTTATATTTTTTACTTTGAAAGTAAAATACTAAAATGAACGATCAATCAACAAAAAATAAAGATGCAATTGCAAGCAATGGAATGGTTGCGACTTCTCATCCATTAGCTACAGAAGAAGCAATAAAAATTTTAAAAAAGGGAGGAAACGCAGTGGATGCTGCAATAGCAGCTTCTGTAGTGTTGTCAGTTGTTGAACCTAACGCAACTAGTATTGGTGGAGACTGCTTTGCAATCATAAAAATGGAAGGAAAAAAACCAGTTTCATATAATGGATCTGGCATTGCACCAGAAAAGACAAATTATGAATTTTTTAAAAAAAAAAATATTGATACAATAGGTCTAACTAGTCCACATTCAGTTACCATTCCTGGTGCGCTTGATGCTTGGAAGAATATTCATAAAGACTTTGGAAAGTTAGATTTTGAAGAATTATTTTTAGCTGCAATAAATTTTGCCAAAAATGGATTTGAAGTTACTAAAGTAGTGGCTAATGCATGGAATAAAAACTTAAATAAATTATCACAAAATAAAAATTCAAAAAAATTTTTTTTAAACAATGGAAAGAGTTACCAATTATCTGATTTAAGAAAAAATATACCACTTGGAAGTGCCTTGGAATTAATAAGTAAAAAAGGTGTTAATGAGTTTTATGAAGGTTCAATTGCAAATGATATGGTCAAATCTTTGAATGAAATGGGAGGATTGCATACCCTAGAAGATTTTTCTAAACAGAAAACGATTAAATCTGAGACAATTTCATCAAAATATAAAAATATACAAATACATCAATGTCCGCCGAATGGACCTGGAATCACGGTATTGTTAATGATGAAATTATTAGAAAAATTAGAAATTAACAAATTTAGTTCCAATAGTGTAGAAAGATTCCATTTAGAAGCTGAAGTAACCAAACAAGCTTATAAGGTAAAAGAAGAAAATCTTGCTGACCCAAATTTCGTAAATGTTAATTTAGATAAAATTATAAGTGATGAATTCATAAATAATATTTATGAGAGTATTTCGCTAAATAAATGCAGTGATATTGGAGATCTAAATATTCCTAATCATCCTGAAACTGTTTATCTGTCTGTTGTAGATAGGGATTTAAATACAGTATCTATGATTAACTCTGTTTGCTATGCATTTGGTTCAGGAATTACGACTGATAAAACAGGTATTATTTTACATAATCGCGGTACAAATTTTAGAGTTGAAGAAGGACATCCCAATTGTATTGAAGGACTAAAGAGACCTTTGCACACTATAATTCCAGGAATGGTGTTGGATTATAATGGTCTTTCAAGTTTAAGTTACGGCGTAATGGGTGGTCAATATCAACCAGTTGGACAAGTTCATGTTTTAAATAATATTTTGGATTTTGAAATGAGTCCTCAAAAAGCAATCACTTTTCCAAGAGCTTTTCACTTTAATAATGTTTACAAATTAGAAAAAGAAGTATCAAAAGAGATAAAAGATGGATTATCAACTATAGGTCATAATGCTGTTCATATTGACGAAACCCATGGTGGAGGACAAGCGATTCAAATTGACAGACTAAAAGGAAATTTAATAGGTGGTTCTGATCCAAGAAAAGATGGATACGCAAAAGGTTATTAAAATTTTAAATGAAAAAAATTATTAAGAACATTATTGAGGACCAGGATGATAACAATATTGCTCTGACCTCAGAGAGTAACGAACCATTATTGTACAAAGATCTAAAATCATTAGTTAGTAAAATTGCTAGTCAACTAGCTGGAAATGGAATTTCAAACAAAGATAGAGCTGCAATTGTCTTGCCAAATGGTCCTTTTATGGCTTCTAGTTTTTTATCAATTTCAAGCTATATGTCTGCCGCACCTTTAAATCCATCTTATAAAACTGATGAATACGAATTTTATTTAAAAGATTTAAATCCAAAAATTGTGATTGTTGAGCCAAATTCAAATAATAAAGTTGTTGAAGTGGCAAAAAATTTAAATATTCCAGTCTGTGAAATGAAAATCAAAAAAGATGATCCATCTGGCTTGTTCAATTTATTTGATATCGAAAGTAAATATCAATTACCTGAACAAAATGATGAAGGACTAGTGCTTCACACATCTGGTACTACTTCTAGACCAAAGATAGTACCGTTAACTAATAAAAATATTTATTCATCAGCTGAAAATATTTCAAAAAGTTTGAATCTTTCAGAAGTGGACCATTGTTTAAATATTATGCCATTGTTCCATATTCATGGACTTATAGCAATTCTGGCAGCATCAATAAAATCAGGAGCATCGGTTTGTACAGGTAATGGATTTAATGCATTGAAATTTTTAAAATTAGCAAAATCAGAGAAAATTACATGGTATTCTGGAGTTCCCACAATGCATCAAGCAATTTTGTTAAGAGCAGAAAAAAATTTAGAATTAGCTAAAAATTTAAATTTAAGATTCATTAGATCTTCTTCAGCGTCTTTGCCGCCAGCAGTTTTTGAAAAGCTAAATAGTGTTTTTGGCTGTTCAGTTATTGAAGCTTATGGAATGACAGAAGCAACACATCAGATGACCTCAAACCCTCTGCCACCAAAAAAACAGATGCCTGGATTTGTTGGTATTCCAGCTGGTCCAGAGGTTTGTATAATGGATGAAAAAGATAAAATATTAAATCAAGGTGCAACTGGAGAGATTTGCATTAAAGGTGATAATGTAACGCTCGGATATGACAATAACCCTGAGGCAAATAAAAGTAGTTTTACTAATGGTTGGTTTAGAACAGGAGATCAGGGTTACTTTGATCAAAATGGTTATTTAAAAATATCTGGTAGACTTAAAGAAATAATAAATAAGGGTGGAGAAAAAATATCGCCTTTAGAAGTTGATAATATTCTTATGGATCATCCGCTAATTGAACAAGCTGTTTGTTTTGGATATGAAGATAAAATGTTGGGAGAGGATATCGCTGCAGCAATTATTGTTAAAGAAGGTAAAAACTGCTCAGAATCTGATGTTAAAAATTACGCGGAAGAAAAATTAGCAAAATTTAAAATTCCAAAAAAAATATTTTTTGTAAATGAAATACCAAAAGGAGCAACAGGAAAACTACAAAGAAACGTTTTAGCAAAAAACTTTGGGTTAAATAACTAAATGACAAAAATTTGTATATTTGGAGCTGGTGCTATTGGAGGATATGTTGCAGCCTGTCTAAAAAAAACAAATGCAGAAATATCTTTAATTGCAAGAGGACCTCATAAAAAAGCTATTGAGGAAAAAGGTTTAACATTTATAAAAAATGGTAAATCTGAAAACTTCAAATTTAATGTTACAGATGATCCAAAAACGCTTGATGTTCAAGATTATATTTTTATATCAGTTAAAGCTCACTCCATTTCAAATATTGTAGATAATTTATCTCCAATAATTAGTGATCAGACTTCAATAATTTCAGCGGTAAATGGTTTGCCTTGGTGGTATTTTTATAAGTCTAATACTGGAACAAATTTAGATGACAAATACATAGAAAGTGTAGATCCAAATGGAAAAATATGGAATACTTTTAAACCAGAGAGAGCAATTGGCTGTGTAGTTTATCCTGCATGCGAAATCACTGAACCTGGAGTAATAAAACACAATGAGGGAGAAAGATTTTCATTGGGAGAACCTGACGGTACAAAATCAGCGAGACTAAAAAAAATTGCTGATTTATTAATTGCTGGTGGATTGAAAGTTCCTCAAAAAAAGAATCTTCGAGATGAAATATGGATTAAATTATGGGGTAATTGCTCTTTTAACCCAGTAAGTGCTCTTACTAATAAAACTTTAGATGAAATTGGAAAAGATAAAGAACTAATAGATTTGGTTAGAAAATTAATGGAAGAATGCCAGATGGTAGGTGAAAAAATTGGTGTAAAATTTAATGTATCCATTGATAATAGAATTAAAGGAGCAACTTCTGTAGTTGGTCATAAACCTTCGACAACGCAAGATTTAAATGCAGGTAAACCATTAGAAATAGACCCAATTATTGGATCAATAATTGAAATAGCAAACAAACTAAAAGTAGAAACCCCAAATTTAAAAAAGATAAATTCTGATCTAAAACTTAAAGCAGAAAATATGGGCTTATATCAAAGGTCAAAGTTAATTGATGATCTAACAAATTAAAGTTAAAAATTTAAAGATATATCGCGATGAATAGAGTTACATCTTGCAACATACTTAGCTTGATCTTTAGTTAAACGAGACTGAAGCCTTAAACCTATATTATCTTTTATCACTAAATTATATTCCTCAAGTTGTGGCATCAAATTTTCTGCTGCATTTTTTCTCCATTTTACTTCTTTATCAAACAGCATAAAAATTTCTGAACTTTCATTTAAAATTTGGTTAACATCTATTTCTTCGCTATCAAGTAAAGATGATAAATCATCTAATTTATTGGTAAATTCCTCAGTTCCTGAAATCTCTCCAAGTTTATCAAAAAGACTATCTATAATTGAAATTGAATTTTCATAATTTTCATTATTAATATTTTTCTTTAAATTATTAATATCTGGTGAAAGTTCATTTAATTTTTCATGGTCCTTAATGAACATAGCAATTTGATCTAAGTTTTCGTATGCTTGATCAACATTTTTTCTATATCTTTTTGTCTGAGTATTTTTAGCTTTATGAATTACTTGAAACTCTTTATTTTGAGATATCCAATTTTCTGGAATTTGATTTTTTATTTGGTCAATTTCTAACTTATAATCTTCAATTTTCAGCTGAATTTTATTTTTTTCAGCCACTTTATCATCATCTAAATTTCTAATTTCAGCTTCTAATTTTTTTATTCTCTTATCTATTTTTCTTATTTTTTTCTCTTTTTTTCTTACACCAAAGTGAAGATCTCTATAATCCTTGGTAAATAAATTATATTCTTCTTCAGTTTTTTTAAGTTTTTTAACTAAAGCAAAGGTTCCTAGTGCATTTTCAAAATGTTCCTCAAAAATATCTAATTTATCATCGGGAAGATTAGAAGGAACTAGTTGTTGAAAACCTGTTATAGCAGCTCTGATTCTTTGTTCTTCATTATTATAAATATCAAATTTATATTCTTGTAAACAATATTGAAGCTTAGGATTCATTGGTGGAGGAGCTACTTTAGATGTTAAGTATGTTCTAGCTGGTAAATAATTTACTAAAGTTGGATAAAAGCCTACAATTCCAAGTCCTATAAGTTGTAATATTATAAAAGCAACAACGCCTTTCCAAATATTTAAAGTTGTAATTATCTTGGGTGCAACACCTTTTAAATAAAACAAAGCAAAACCAAATGGAGGAGTTAAAAAAGAAGTTTGTAAATTAACACCAATCATTACACCTAACCAGATTGCACTAACATTAGCGCCTGTTTCGGCTAACAATATTGGAGCAATAATAGGGACAACAACTACAGCAATTTCTATAAAATCAAGAAAAAAACCTAAAAGAAAAATTACTACCATGACAACTACAAACTGAGTCCAAAATCCTCCTGGCAAATCTTGCAGAAAATCTCTTACTAATTCTTCTCCTCCAAAAGCTCTGAAGCCTGAAGTTAACATGGCTGCTCCTAGAAGAATTATAAAAACCATCGAAGTAGTTACACAAGTTTCTGTAACAACCTCTTTTAAAACATTATCAATTTTAAAGGTTCTCCAAAAACTCCACGCAACACCAAACAAGAATGTTAATGTAAAAAAAACAGTAATTAGAATTGCGGTTAAATCTCTATCTTCTAAGTTTTTAATATTTAACTCATAGTTGTTTGCAATATAAAAAACTGGAATTAAAGATAAAACAATCAAAATTAATGGGTAAAATGCATCTTTTTTACCTTGATGAAGACGATACCCTGCCATCAAAGTTGCACCAATTGCACCAATTGAACCCGCTTGGTTTACAGTTGCAATACCCATTAATATTGAACCAAGCACTGCAAAAATTAATGCAAGTGGAGGAATTATTACCATAATAACATTTATCCAAAATTTAAAATCCAATTGACCTTTAAATGGAACTGGTGGAGCTGCTTTAGGATTTATTCTTGCATATACAAATACATACAACATATATAAACCAACCAATACTAATCCGGGTAACAATGCTCCAAGAAACATATCTCCAGCACTAGTTGATCCCACTCTAAAAGCTCCAGGCATATTAAACTCGCCAGTAACTATTTTATAATCTGCCTGTCTCATTGTATTTGCAACGTCAGAAGCGCTGGCTAATTGGTCGGCTATAATAATTAAAACAATTGATGGAGGTATTATTTGACCTAGAGTTCCAGATGAACAAACAATTCCACTTGCAAGACTTTTATCATATTTATTATTCAACATTGTCGGCAATGAAATTAAACCCATTGCAATTACTGTTGCTCCAACTATGCCTGTTGTAGCTGCAAGTAGTGCTCCAACAAAAATTACTGAGATTCCTAATCCTCCAGGAATAGGTCCAAATAACTGGCCCATGGTTACCAAAAGATCTTCTGCGATTTTAGATTTTTGCAACATAATTCCCATAAAAATAAACAAAGGTATTGCAATTAAAGTATCGGTTTCTACATCCCAATAATTACTCCTAAAATTTGTAATACCTGCCGTTAACCATTCTATGGGCCCATCTACATAAAAATATGCACTCGAGTCTCCTTCAACTAAATAACCAAAAAAAGCTGCAAGACCTATTGAAATAATAGCTGAACCGGGCAATGCAAAAGCAACGGGAAAGCCTGATGCTAATGCTACTATCATTATTAATATAAGTAGAGCTAAAAAAAATGTTTCCATAAATTATTCTTTCAAAAGCTTATAAGAGCTACTCATAAAATAACTTGTAAATTGAATTAACATAGTTACAGCAAATACTGCTAAATATACTGCCATTAAATAAAGCAAATATAGCCCATTGGAACCTTGTTGAGTTATTTCAAAAGAGATAACTGGGCCATTAATAATACTCGCTTTGCTACTCATTCCTAAAAATATAACTATAAGACAAAGCGGAATTCCTAACACCAATGATCCAATTGCATTTGTCCAGGCTTTCTTTCGTTCGTTAAAACCAGTGTATAAAACATCAACTCTTACATGACCTTCATGCATTAAAGCATATGCACTAGCAAAAAGATAAAGAGCTGCATACCAGAAACGAACTAAATCTCCCTGAAAAGCTTGTTCATAAGAAAATATAAATCTAGATAATACTATTAAAAATTCACTACCAACTACTAAAACAGCCAACCAAATAAAACCGACAGATCTTGTAAAATATCCAATTACAAATGAAACTAGTATTAAAGGAAAATGAATAAATGTAATTCTAAATGATGGTTTAATTAATTTAAATTTTATTGCTTCATTAAAAATTGGATCAATTAACCTTTCAACAGCCATAAATGAAACTATGAAATCTGCCATTCCAACTATCAAAACAGCCCAAAAAGATGATCTAATAATATAAGCCGTAAATTTAGTAAGAATTTTCGAGTCTGTTTCTAAACTTTGATTAATAGATTTTAAAACATAAAAAACTACTATTAGTAATGAAATAAAATAAAAAAATAATTGGATAAAAGTATAAGTTAACGCTGATTCCTCTAAAGGTTTACTTAATTTTTTAAATCCAAATAAACCATAATGTGAATACAATTGTTTAATACCAGGCCAATCAAACCATACTGTTAAAACATTATTGATTAAAAAAACAAAGGTAATTGCTAATATTGAATAACTGAATACTCTAATTAATATCGGTAAATTATTTCTTGTATCCATAAAACAAAAAACCTTATTTGAAAGCTTATTAAAAAAAGGGCCCTAAAAAAGGGCCCTTAATAATTTGTTCTACTTAAACTTTTAAGTTTAAAGTCCTAGAGCTCTGTTTCTTTGTCTAATATATGGTGAATCAGACAAGTTAGTCCATGCTCCAATATCTTTTCTGCCTTTTAAGAAGCTTGCATGAGTTCTAGCCGCAAGATCACTATGAGCTTGTACTTCCGCAAAAACTTCTTTTGCACCTTTAGCAAATCCGTCATAAACTTTATCGCTAAATTCCATAAGCTTAACACCATGATCATTTACTAGACGATTTAATGCTGCACCATTTTTAGCATTATACTCAGCCATCATAACATCGTTTTCCATCGATGCAGCAGCTTCTATTATCATCTGATCTGATTTAGATAAGCTTGTTAACCATGATTTATTGCAACCACATGCTAACATCGATCCAGGTTCGTGCATACCAGGGTAATAATAATATTTAGCAGCTTCTTGGAACTTCATAGCTTCATCATTCCACGGTCCTACCCATTCAGTTGCATCAATAGCTCCAGAAACAAGGTTTTCATAGATTTGCCCACCAGGTAATGAAACTGGAGATCCACCAAGTTTTCCTATAACTTGTCCTCCCAATCCTGGAATACGCATTTTTAAACCTTTAAAGTCATTAGGACTTCTAATTTTCTTGTTAAACCAACCACCCATTTGAACTCCTGTGTTGCCAGCCATAAAGCTTTTAGTTCCAAATTGATCAGTTAGTTCGTCCCAAAGCTGTTGTCCTCCACCAAATCTAATCCATGCATTCATTTCAGTGTAAGTAAAGCCGAATGGTACTGAAGTAAAGTAACCGAAAGCTGGGTGTTTTTTAACCCAATAATAATCAGCAGCGTGATACATTTGAGAGTTACCAGAAGCAACTTCATCAAATGAGTCAAACGCTTTTACCCTTTCATTCGCAGCATAGTAATTGACTTGAATACGTCCATCACTTAGATCGCTTATTCTTTGAGCAAATCTTTGCGCACCGGTACCTAAACCAGGAAAATCTCTTCCCCAAGTAGCTACCATAGAAGCTTCAACTCTATCGGCAGCAACAGCTGGTGCAGCTAAAGACGATGCAGCCACAGCAGCAACACCAGTTGCAGCAACAGCTTTTATAAACTTACGTCTAGAAGGAGTTTTTCCTTTTAACGTTTTAGTTGTTTTTGACATTTGTCTTCCCCTCTTTGTTAATTAACTTGAGATATTAAACCACAAAAAATAACCAGAGTCATTTGATATACATCAAATGATTAGCCTAATAACACAGTATGAATATAATAATTTCAACTGAAGATTGAAATCTAACTAATTTTTTAATTTTTTTTTACAATTTTTTTCACAATTTATTTAAAATTTTTGGCTTCGGTCCTCCTGTGTACCAATCTAATAATTCAACAGTATGAAGTATAGGAATATTTGTGCCATTTCTAATTTGAGTGATACAGCCAATATTTCCAGTGGAAATAAGTTGAGGTTTCAAACTTTCTATATTCTTTACTTTATTTTTTAATAATTGTTTAGCAATTTTTGATTGTAAAATATTATATGTTCCAGCTGATCCACAACATATATGTCCTTCGGGAATTTCTAAAATTTCATTCCTAGTTTTTTCAAGCAAGTTGATTGGTTGTAAATGTATTTTTTGACCATGCTGCATAGAGCAAGCCGAGTGATAAGCAATCCTAAGTTTTTTTTCTTTTTTTTTAAATTTAAGATTTAAATTTTCAGATAAATATTCAGATACATCTTTTGTTAGTTCAGATATTTTTTTTGCTTTTTTTTTCATTTTTTTATCGTCTCTAAATATAAAAGCATAATCTTTCATCGTTGTTCCACAGCCAGATGTGTTAGATAAAATAGCGTCTAAATTACCTTTTAAATATTCATCATACCAAATATTGATGTTATTTATAAAATCTTGTTGAGCATCATCATTTTTTCCTAAATGATGGCTTAAAGACCCACAGCATCTTATTTTTTTTGGAACTACAACTTCAACACCATGCCTATTTAATATTCTAATCGTTGATTCATTTATTTGTGGAGATATTTCTTTTTGAACACATCCAGTTAATAAAGCAACTCTAGAAATTTTTTTTTTATTTTTAGTTTTATAAATCTCTTTAGTTTTAATAACTTTTTTTGGAAATGATGTGGGTATTAAATCCATCATACTTTTTATTTTGGATGGAAATAAGAATTTTAAAGGTTTTCCTAATTTTGCTAAAAAAATAGATAATTTAAATAATTTTGGATCTGTAAGTGTTTTAGATAAAAAATTTCTAATTATTCTATCAAAAAAAGATCTTTCATAATTTTTTTCAATATATTTTCGTCCATGATCAATTAAATGCATATAATTTACTTCTGCAGGACAAGTCGTCATGCAGCTATAACAAGATAAACAACGATCAATATGTTTAACAATATTAGGTGTTGGCTTCTTTTCATTTTCAAGCATGTCTTGAATTAAATATATCCTACCTCTTGGACCATCTAACTCATCTCCTAACAAATTAAATGTTGGGCATGTTGCATTGCACATTCCACAATGAACACATTTCTTAAATATCTTTTCTGAAGATTTATTGTCTTTAATTTTAAGCTGCTCTTCAGTGAAATTTGTTTGCATTATACTTCTCTATACATTTTTCCTGGATTTAATAAATTTTTTGGATCAAAACTCTCTTTGATTTTTTTGCTTAAAAGTAATCGTGTATCATTAATTGTAAAAAGATCTATATCAGAAGTAAAATTTTCTGAATATTTTATAATAGTCAAATATCCACCTAATTTAACAACTATACTTTTAATTTCTTCAATTTTTTCATTTTCATTATCTAATACTTCTAACCAAAATAATGAACCGCACCAATCAATATAATATTTAAAATTATTTTTGAGATGTTTCATTAAATCTAAACTTTTCGCAGGTGGAATTACTGCCCTTAATAAATTATTTTTTGTTCCAGAAAATAGTTCAATACTGTTAATTTTTTCCCAAAATAATTTAGATTGATAAAAATCAAGTATAGAAGTTTTCATTTTTTGCAATTCAAGTTCTTTAAAAATTTCTTTACTTCTTTCTTCAATTGACTTTTTTGATCCTTCAATTCTTAAAGCCAAAAAAGGTTCTTCGCTTTTTAAATCATTAAACTTTAAAATTTTTTCTCTATTTATTGTATAATTATTATTTTTTGGTTCGTTTGGTATATAAACTGAACCTGATATTTCATTACTTGAGCTAAGCAATTGATCAAAAAGCTTTGTAACAATTTTACTATCTTCAGAATATATAGCTATCGTATTTATTGAATCTTTTACAGGTAATACTTTAAAAGTAATTTCAGTAAGAACAACTAATGTTCCAAAAGATCCAGTAACTAATTTTGAAAGATCGTATCCAGTAACATTTTTTACAACTGTTCCTCCAGATTTAATTATATCTCCTTTTCCATTTATACCTCTAAATCCAAGAACATGATCTCTTATACTCCCTGTCTTAAATCTTCTAGAGCCTGAAAAATTACATGATAGTTGGCCAGCAGCTGTACCCTTGTTTGATTTGAAATTTTTTATATACCCAAAATCAATAGGTTCAAATGCTAGTTGTTGATTATTTTTCTCTAAAGCTTTCTCAATTAAACTTAAAGGAGTGCAGGCTTTTACTTTAATATAAAGTTCCTCAGGAAGATACTCTACAATTCCAGACAAATTTGAAAGATCTAATACTTTTGCACACTGTAACTTATTACCAATAAAATTTTTTGAATTTGTTCCTATTATTTCTATTGGTAAATTTTTGCTATAAACTTCTTTTATAAAGTTTGAAGCTTCTCTTTCATCTAATGGCTTATAAGCATTATTAGAATCTTGGAATGTCTGGAAATTTTTCTTCTCCTCTGTGGACATGAACCCTTCCTTCCTCTGCGCATTTTCTTAATATTGGATAAACTTTTCCAGGATTTAACAAATTTTTATTGTCTAAAGACTTTTTAATACTCAATTGTTGTTGAATATCATTATCATTAAACATTTCACACATAAGTTCTCTTTTCTCAACTCCCACTCCATGTTCGCCAGTTAAAACTCCACCAAATCTTACACACATTTTTAAAATTTCAGCACCAAATTCTTCTGTTTTTTTTAACTCCTCTTCTTTGTTTCCATCAAACATAATTAAAGGATGTAAATTTCCATCACCAGCATGAAAGCAATTAGCAACAGGTAAATTATATTTTTTTGATAATTCATTTATTTCTTTTAAGGCTGCTGCTAATTTTCCTCTTGGTATTGAGCCATCCATGCAATAATAGTCAGGAGCCATTGCTCCACAAGCTGGAAAGGCAGCTTTTCGTCCAATCCAAAAAGATAATCTTTCCGCTTCGTTCTTGCTTATTTTTATGTTTAAAGAATTATTTTTTTTACTAATTTCACTTACTTTTTTTATTAATTCATCAACTTCTGAAGCAGTTCCATCTAATTCAACTATTAGCAAAAGCTCGGCATTTCTTGGATAGCCTGCTTTGCTAAAATTATCGGTGGCTATAATTAAAGCTTTATCCATTATCTCCATGCCAGCGGGGACAATACCATTAGCAATTATCTCTGACACGCAGTTTCCTCCATCCTCGTGACTTGGAAACCCTATTAATGCAGCTCTAACTGTTTGTGGTTTTTTTAATATTTTTACAGTGACCTCGGTAATAACTCCTAACAATCCTTCTGATCCACAAATTAAACCAAGTATATCATAACCTTCTTGGTCCAAAGTTTTTCCTCCGAGCCTACAAATTGTTCCATCCATTAGAACAATTTCGACTCCAAAAATATTATTTGTTGTTGTTCCATATTTTAAAGAATGTACTCCTCCCGAATTTTCAGCTACATTTCCACCAATTGAGCAAGCTAATTGGCTGGATGGGTCTGGAGCATAATAAAATCCTTTATGTTGTACTGCATGAGTAATAGATAAATTTGTTACACCCGGTTGAGCAATCACACATGTATTTTCAAAATCTATTTCCAAAATTTTATTAAATTTTGTAAGACTAATAAGTACGGCATCTTGAAGAGGTAACGAACCTCCTGATAAACCTGTACCAGCACCTCTTGGAATAACTTTAATATTTTCTTTGTAACAAAATTTTAAAATATTGCTTATTTCTTCTGTATTTTCAGGCAAAACAACACATAAGGGTTTTTGTTTATAAGCCGATAGTGCATCAGTTTCATAAGGTTTTATTTCAGCTTCATGACTTAATACATTCTCTGAAGAAGTTAATTTTTTTAATTTTTTAAAAATATATTCTTTTTTATTAATTGTTGATTGATCTATTGCTGGTAATGCTATGTTGCTCATTAGACTTTTTAAACTAACATTTTTCTTATCTTTTCTAAAGCTTTAGAAATATCATTTTGTGACGCTGCAAAACTAAATCTAACATAATCAACTGCTTTTTTGCCAAAAGCTGTACCTGGAACAATTGCAACGCCAGCTTCATGAAGACATTTTTTTGCAAATTCTTGTCCATTCATTCCAGTTTCTATTACCTTTGGAAAAGCATAAAATCCTCCTCCAGGCAGACTGCATTCAATTCCTTTAATATTATTTAATCCTTCAAAAATAATTTTTCTTCTTTCGGTAAATTCTTTCATTACCATTATTATAAAATCATCTGGACCATCTAAAGCTGCAACTCCTCCAAATTGAACAGCTGCATTTACACAAGAATGATTATTTGTGCAAAATTTATTTATATGTTCTACAAACTGTTCTGGCCAAACACTCCATCCTAGGCGCCATCCAGTCATTGAATAAGCTTTACTCCACCCATCAAGAACAATTAATCGATCATATAAATCAGGATAGTTAAAAAAAGTTGGCATTTTTTTTTGGTCATAAATTTGTCTGCTATAAATTTCATCACTTAAAATTGCAACATGAGGAAATTTTTTTAAACCTATTGCAAGCTGATCTATTTTACTTTTTTCTGTAAATGCACCCGTAGGATTATTGGGGTTATTTATTATTAATAGTCGAGTATTTTCGTTAATTAATGATAAAATTTTTTCAGGATTTATTGAAAAATCTTTACTTTCAAGCATATTTATTGGAACTGCTTTTGCACCTGTATAATTAATCATTGATTCGTAAATCGGAAAACCTGGATCTGGGTAAATTATCTCAGATCCTAATTCACCAAATAATGATATTGCATAATATATTACAGGTTTACCCCCTGGCGTTATAATTACTCTTTCAGGATCTATATCTGCTTCGTAAAGACTCTTAATTTTTCTAGTAACTGCTTTTCTGCACTCAATTATTCCATTAGATAATACATACCCGTGATGACCATCATCTAAAGCTTTTTTTGCAGCATCAACTATATGTTTTGGTGTTTTAAAATCTGGCTGTCCTATACCTAAGTGAATTATTTCCTTACCTGCAGATTCCAGTTTTTTTGCCTCTGCTAATATTTTAAAAGCAGATTCTGTGCCTAATCTTTCAAGGTTTTTTGCTAATTTCATTTTAATTTATTTTATTTTCTAAATACTAATTTAGATCTATTTAATTCACTAACTGATTTACATCCCATTAGTGTCATATCCCGATAAATTTCCTCTTTCATTTTTTTTAATATTGCTTCAACACCTTTTTCTCCCCCGGCTGCTAAGGCAAATAAATATCCTTTACCAAAACTGCATGCTTTTGCACCTAAAGATAATGCTTTTAAAACATGAGTTCCTCTTCTAACTCCTCCATCCAAAATCACTTCTATTTTATCTCCAACTGCATCTACAATTTCAGCAAGTTGATCAAAAGGGGCTCTTGAACCATCTAGTTGTCTTCCTCCATGGTTAGAAATTATTATTGCCGTACATCCAATATCAATAGCTTTCTTGGCATCCTCAACCGACATAACTCCCTTTAATGCAAAAGGCCCATTCCATTTTTTTACACAGTATTCAGCATCCTTCCAGTTCATAGAAGGATCAAATTGTTCATTAATATAATCTATAACTGATTTATCAATACTGGTTCCTTTTTCAGTCATATGAATAATATTTGCCAACTTAAATTTTTCATGAATTAAATTGTTTAATGTCCAACCAGGATGCATTACAAAACTTAGCAAGCTCGCTAGTGTTAATTTTGGTGGAGTTGTAAATCCTGTTCTTCTATCTCTTTCCCTATTTCCTGCTACCACTGTATCGACAGTTAAACACATGCTATTAAAACCAGCTTTTCTACATCTTTCTATTAAATTGTCTGTAAGTCCTCTATCTTTATGGATGTAAAGTTGAAATAATTTTGGGCCATTATTTATTTTTACAATTTCTTCAATACTAATAGTTGCCATAGTTGATGTACCAAAAATTGTACCCATTTTTTCTGCTGCTTTTGCTGATGCTCTTTCACCTTCATGATGATATAGACGATGCATTGCAGTAGCCGAAAGAAAAAGTGGAAAATCTATTTTTTGACCTAATACTGTTGTGGATAAATCTATATTACCTACATCAGCTAAAACATTTGGAATTAAATCACAGTCATCAAATGCTTCAGTGTTTCTTTTTAAAGTAACTTCATCGTCAGAACCACCATCAATATAATGAAAAATTGGTGATGGTAATTTTTTTTTTGCTAATTTACGAAAGTCATCAAAATTATGACAATCCTTCAAATTCATTAATTTAAATTAAAAATTTTTAAAAAAATTAAACATATAGTTGTTTGCACCTGGGTTATTGTCACCCAAACTTGCATTAGATATATGATTATAAGAAAACCCTAGATGGCTATTTTTTAATAAATCTACTGATAATTGAATTTCACTTTTAAATTCTACTATATGACCCAAATCTTTACCATTACCTTCACTATAAAGCCCTGGTGTAAAACTTGGTGTTAAATTAATTTTTCCAATTTTATACTGAGCTTGCACACCTGTATAAAAATAAGCTGCATTATCAGCTGTAATTAAAGCTCCAGTTACCGGAGAAAGTGTTCCTAAAAAACTATCTCGAAAAAGATTTTCATTTTGATGTTCAATTCCGAATATCGTAGCTCTTTTTCCATTATCACTAAAATCAAACATACCAGAATAAAAATTAAATTTATGTTCATCGTTAGATATTTGTCTTTCTTCGCTATTAACAGGTAAGAAAAAAAAACAAAGAGCTCCAACAATAATAAATTTTTTTATAAGTACATTTAATTTCATAAAATTAAAATTACAGCTTTTTATACATTATAGTCATAGTTTTTGAACTATAAATTTTCTAAGTATTATTGCACCTCCTATAACAAATAACAAGATCGGCAATATCCATAAAATAAACGTTTTTTTATTAAATTCAGGATCATAAGAAATCCATTCTCCATATTGTTTTTTTAAAAAATCATAAATTTCATTCTCATTTAATCCTTCATTAAGTTTTTTATCAATAATCAATTTTATACTTACTGCAAAATCAGATTGAGAATCATAAACAGACTGTCCTTGACAAATTAAGCAACGAATATTTTTTGAAATTTTATTTTTTATTTTATCATTATTTTCTTCTGAATTAAGATTAGTAAAATTAAAAGTTATTAGAATAATTAATAAAAAACTTGATAGTTTCATTTTGTAATTAAATTTATTTCATTAAGTGATTTTTCGGTTAAAGATCCTAAAAATCTTTTTATAATTTTTTTATCTTTATCAATTATAAATGTTTCTGGAACACCAATTGCACCCAAATCAACAGATATTATTCCCTGGTTATCTTTTATAATCATAAAATAAGGATCTCCAAATTCATTAATAAACTTTTTAGCATTTTTAGGATTATCTCTATAATTTAAGCCAATTAATTTTATAGATTTGTTTTCGCTAAGTTTTATTAATTTTGGATGTTCTGCTCTGCAAGGAACACACCAAGATGCCCATATATTTAAGACATAATATTCACTACCAACAAATATTTGGTCAGAGGAAATTTTATTTTCTGAATATAAATCTGTTGAATTAAATTTTATTAAAGTTTTTTCAATTTTTGTTTCTGGAACATATATATTAGAATTATTTAAACCTTTGTATAAAACAATAAAACAAAAAGTAAAAAATAATACCAGTACACTTAATATAATTTTATTTTTCATATGATCTTTGAAATAAACTAAGAAAACCTCCTATAACTAATATTACTGTTGAAATCCAAATCCAAATCATAAATGGTTTAACTTGATATCTCACGTTAAAATATTCATAATCTTTAACTAAGTTCATAACTAAAAATTTATCATAATATAAGGTAGTTTTGATGTCTGCTTCACTCGTGATCATTACAGGTTGATTGTAAATTCTTAGTTCAGGTTTTAATTGTAAAAAATTATTTTGTTTATCTTTAATTTTAAAATTACCAACAATCGACTTATAATTTTTATTTTTAATACTTTCTATTGATTCAAAAATAATAGTTTCTTCTCTAAAACTAAATTCTTCTCCAACTTTTAAATTTATTATTTTTTCACTCGAAAGAATGCTATTAAATAAAATACTCAAAATTAGCAAACTAAAACCAAAATGAGAAAAAATTTGAGAGTAGTTTTTAAATTTTTTCAAAAAGAAATCTTTAATGGTTATAAAAAATAAATAAAAAGTTACTAAAATTAAAATACTATTAATTAAACCTACAAAACCAATTTGGTTTAAAATTACAAATGATATTAATAAAGAAACTGCAAATGATAAAACTATTTGAATTTTTATTTTTTTAATTTCGGACTTAATCCAATTTAAATTGGGTCCAATTGACATAAAAAATAAAAAAGGAATTAAAAAGGGAATTATTAACTTGTAATAAAAAGGAGGCCCAACTGAAATTTTTTTACTAGATAAGACCTCCAAAAAAATTGGATACACTGTTCCAATTAATACAACAGATAAAAAATACATCAAAAACCAATTATTAAATAAAATTGATGCCTCTTTGCTTAACCAATTGATTTTAACAATTTTTTGATCATTTTCTTTATGAAATACAAAAAAAATTACGAGTGAAAATAATATTAATATAAATAAAAAAATTAAAATAAATATTCCTCTTTCAGGATCATTTGCAAATGTATGAACAGAATTAAGTATGCCAGACCTAACTAAAAAAGTTCCAGACATGCTTAGCATAAATGTTGCTATAGATAAAATTATTGTCCAAGAGCTAAGCATTGATTTTTTTTCTAAAACCAAAATACAGTGCAACAATGCTGTTAAACAAAACCATGGCATTAAAGAAACATTTTCAACAGGATCCCAAAACCAAAATCCACCCCAACCAAGTTCATAATAAGCCCAAATTGAACCAAGCATAATTCCAAAAGTTAAAAATATCCATGAGACAAATATCCAAAATTTAATATGTTTAGCCCAAACATTAGAAATATGTTTTTCAACAACTGCTGCAAGAGACGAAGAAAAGATTATAGATGAACCTACATAACCTAAATATAGAATAGGTGGGTGAATAGCTAATGCAGGATCTTGTAATATTGGATTAAGCCCCAATCCTTCTTTTGGCACTGGAAAAAAATAATTAAAAGGATTTGATGTTTTTAGAAGAAATAAAAAAAATCCAATTATAATCACTTGTTGGAAAAGTAGTGTTAAAATTCTATATTTTTTTGGTTGACTGTTTGATTTGATTAAAAATATAAAAATAAAAAGAGTTAACACTAATAACCAAAGTAATAAACTTCCCTCATGATTTCCCCAGGTTCCAGAAATTTTATAGAGTAAAGGTTTTGTAGTGTGAGAATTATTAAAAACTGTTTCATTACCAAAGTCAGAATTAACGAATGATAAGATTAAACCGGAAAAGCTAACTAATACAAAAAAAAATTGAAAAAAAGATATTGAAAAGACTTTATTATTAATAACTTTATTTTTATTACTAAAATTTTTAATTGATACTGGAATAATTAATATTGAAAAAAAAAATCCTAAAATTAAAGAATAATATCCAATTTGATGAGCTAACAATTTATTCCCCTCCTAAAGCTTCTTTTATTTCTGGTGGCATATAATTTTCATCATGTTTTGCTAAAATTTTTACCGCATTAAAATAATTTCTATCTTTTAAGTATCCTTCGGCTACCACACCTTTTCCTTCTGCAAACAAATTGGGAACTGAACCTGAATAACTTACGTTAATTTCATTTTTAAAATCAGTTATTATAAAATTAATTTTATTTGATTTAATTATAATTGATTTGTTTTTTACCATTCCGCCAATTCTAATTTTATCTGAATTTATTTCAGTTAATTTTTTAATTTCTGAAGGAGAAATAAAATAAACAACGTTTTCTTCAAGCGATTTTAAAATTAAATAAACTGCTAAGATTATAGAAGCTAATAATAAAAATAAAAACAATATTCTTAATTTAACTTTTTTACCATACATAGGTTTAAGAAGTTAAATTTTAGAGCTTAATACACCTTCTAATATTTGTTTGTTAATCTTTTGCGATTTTGCAACTCTTATTGCTTCACCATTTAATAAACCAAATTTTTGAACAAATTTTCTTCTTTCTTTTAAAAATTGTAATTTAGTTATAAAAAATAAAGATCCAAAACTCATCAGCGTAAAAGAAAATGCAGACCATACATAGATCCCATATCCATTCATTAAAAATATTTCATTTATCATAATCTATCTAATCCTTTATTTTTAATCTTTATCAGTTCCGTATTATATTTCATTAAAAAAATTAATATTGAAAATAGTGTAAATGCCGCAGTCATAATGGCTAAGGGAATCAACATGGATGTGTGAATTGTTGTTGTTGATAAAATTTTTACTGATGAACTCTGGTGTAAAGTTGACCACCAATTTACAGAAAATTTTATTATTGGAACATTAATTACTCCTAAAATTGCAATGATCGAAGATATTTTTACTGCTTTTTCATCATTTTTAAAAATTTTCCAAGATAATAAATACATTGAATAAAATAATGCTAAAATTAACATTGATGTAATTCTTGCATCCCAAGCCCACCATGTTCCCCAAGTAGGCTTGCCCCATATAGCTCCGGTAACTAATGCAATTATATTAAACACAAAACCTGATGGCGCTAAACTTTTAGATATTAAAGGGAAATTTTTATTTTTAAAAATGAAACTAAGTATAGATAAAAAAGCAATTATTGAAAATATTCCAAGCGATATCCATGCTGAAGGAACATGAACATACATGATTCTTACCGAATGACTTTGTTTATAATCTTCTGGCGATAAAAAAAGTGCTTCAGTTAAGCCAATGGAAAAAACAATTACAAATAAAAACAGAACATATTTGGGTGCTCTAGAAGTAATTGCAAATATTTTATTAGGCTCTAAAGAATTAAACATCACAATGTTATATATAATAAAAATGGGAGAACTTAATTATTTTTTTAGTCTTATCCGATCAAGAATGCTGAGGGAGATAATATAAGGGAATGTTATGCATCCTTGATCAGAATATATTTTAATGTAACAAGATGGTATGTCTAAGTTTTGAACTAATTGTGTTTAAAAAATGACAAATTTAATTTGAAGGCTTAAAATAGCTAGATCCTTTTTTTCCAGAAAAAATTTCATTAATTAAAGGATGTTTTATAGGCTCTTCAGAATCATCCATTAATAAATTTTGCTCAGATACATAAGCCTCATATGTAATTTCGTCATTTTCAGCCAGTAAATGATAAAAAGGCTGATCTTTTTTTGGACGAACATTTTTTGGAATAGACTGATACCATTCTTCTGAGTTATTAAACTCAAAATCAACATCATAAATAACTCCTCTAAAATCGAAGTGTTTGTGTCTCACAATATCACCAATTGAAAATTTTGCTTTTTGAATACTCATTTATAATTTTAATATGGATGTTTTAAAAAAAAAAATCAATAAAAAAAATATAAAATTTTTTTTAATCTGTTAATATCTTTCTTAGTGAATAAATCTTTTGTTAAATTTGTCACAGACTTTGGGCCATTATTGGTATTTTTCTTTTTTTATTATAACAGTGATAAAAATTTAAAAATTGCTATTCCTCCTTTTATAATTGCAACATTAATTTCATTAATTCTTGTTTGGTTAATTGAAAAAAAAATTCCAATGGTTCCTTTAATCAGTGGTATTTTAATTACCTTCTTTGGTGGACTAACTATTTATTTTGATAATCCAATTTTTATTTACATTAAGCCTACTATCATTAATATTTTATTTGGCTTAGCATTACTATTTGGAAAATATTTTACAAATGAACCAATTTTAAAAAAAATGATGGGAAAAGCTATTGCTTTATCAGATGATGGATGGGAATTGTTAAGCAAGAGGTGGATGTTATTTTTCTTTGCGTTGGCATTAATAAATGAATTAGTGTGGAGAATATATTGTCCAGAAAAGGAATATATATGGGTAAATTTTAAAGTTTGGGGAATGCTTCCAATAACATTTATATTTACAGCTTTTCAAATATCTTTAATTAATAAATATAAAATTGATGAATAGAAATTTAAAATTAGTAATTAACAATTCTATAAAAAACTTTGAAGAAAAATATTTTTTCGAAAAGAATGAACTTAAAATTATATTAGATTTATATGCAAAAATGGTATCTGCTGGCTCATGGAAAGATTATGGGTTAAGTATATCTAATAGACAAGTAGGTTTTAGTGTCTTTAAAAATGCAACTGAAAGCGCATTATATAAAATTTGCAAAAACTTTAAACCTAATAACAAAAATTTAAAATATTTAATTACAGATTCTAAGGGAAAAATACTAAAAAATTCTTTTGATTTAAAAATTCTTCTTATTAATACTAATTGGAAAAAACTTCAAAAATAGAAAATTATCTTCTTTGACCAAACAATCTTAGCAGCATTATAAAAAGATTTATAAAGTCTAAGTAAAGAGTTAACGCGCCCATTACAGCTTTTTTACCCATTAACTCACCAGTATCAGAAGCAGAATACATGTTCTTAATTTTTTGAGTATCGTAAGCAGTAAGTCCAACAAAAATCAAAACTCCAAGTATTGAAATTACAAAATACATCATTGAAGATTTTAAGAAAATATTAACTAAAGATGCAATAATTATACCAATTAAGCCCATCATTAAAAATGACCCTAATTTTGTTAAATCTCTTTTAGTTGTATAGCCATAAATGCTCATAGCTCCAAAAGTTGCTGATGTTATAAAAAAAACTCTAGCAACGCTTACTCCAGTATAAACTAATAGAATCCAAGATAATGATAATCCCATTAATGCTGCAAATACCCAAAATACTGTTTGTGCTTTTGCTGCACTCATCTTATTAATTCCGAAGCTCATATAAAAAACTACTCCTAGTGGAGCTAGCATCACTATCCATTTTAATCCTGAAAAAAACAAAGCATTACCAAAACTTGTAAAACCAGCTATTGAACCAGTAGAATCAGTAACAACTGACATTTTAAAAGAAATAAGCGCTATAATTCCTGTTAGCAAAACTCCTGTTGCCATATAATTATAAACTTTAAGCATGTAGGCTCTCAAACCTTCATCCATTACCACTGTTGTTTGTGTGGCAGCTTTTACTTTATTTAAAATATTCTCTTTATTGAATTCCATAATCTTTAATATAATAGCCTTTTACTATTAATTCAAGATATCATAAAAAGCTTTTAAAAATATTTAAAATCTCATGAATTATAAAAAATTAGGAACTACAGATATTGATGTTAGCACTATTTGCTTAGGAACTATGACTTGGGGTGAACAAAATTCTCAAGATGAAGGTTTTGAGCAAATGGATTATGCATTGGATAAAGGGGTAAATTTTTGGGATACAGCCGAACTTTACTCAGTTCCACCAAAAAAAGAAACTTTTGGTCATACAGAAATAATTATTGGAAATTGGTTTAATAAAACCAAAAAGAGAGAAAAAGTTATAATCGCTACCAAAGTAGCTGGGCCTATGCGCCCATATTTAAGAGGTGGTGGTAATCAATATGATATAAAAAATATTACTGAAGCATTAGAAGGAAGTTTAAAAAGACTTCAGACTGACTATATTGATTTATATCAGCTTCATTGGCCAGAAAGAAATACAAACATGTTTGGTAGATTGGGATACGAACATAAAGATAATGGCGATTGGAATAAATTCGAAGATGTTTTAGGAAACCTTAAAAAATTTATTGATCAAGGAAAAGTAAGACATGTTGGATTGTCTAATGAAACTGCATGGGGTGCTAAAAAATACCTAGAAGTTTCAAAAGATGAAAATTTACCTAGAATGATGTCTATTCAAAATCCTTACAGCTTATTAAACAGAGCTTATGAAGTTGGTCTGGCAGAAATTTCAATAAGAGAACAAATCGGCTTACTGGCATATTCTCCTTTAGCAAGTGGATACTTAAGTGGAAAATATAGAAATAAAACATACCCAAAAGGATCTAGAATGGAAAGAGATTGGGATTTTTGGAAATATAGATACAACACACCCCATATGGAAAATGCAGTAGAAAAATATTACAAAATAAGTAAAAAATATAATCTTGATATGAGTCAAATGTCGATAAAATTTTGTGAAATCCAATCATTTATGACAAGCGTAATTATTGGTGCTACGACTATGGAGCAGTTGAAAACTGATATAGAAAGTGTAAATGTAAAATTAACTGATGAAATTATTAAAGAAATTAATGAAGTACAAACAATTTACCCTAACCCATGTCCATAATTAGATACTTCATAATTTTACTCCTTTTTTTAACATTTAATAATCAAGCTATTGCGGAAGAAGTCAAAAAAATTGGAAAATTTAAAGATTGGGAAACCATGGTTATAAAAAATAATTCCAAACTAGTTTGCTTTGCTCAATCAAAACCTGTTTTACAATCGCCAAAATCATATAAAAGAGAAGCTAGATTGTTTGTATCATTTAGACCAAATGAAAAAATTATAAATGAAATTAATATTACTTCAGGTTATAAATTTAATAATGAAAATTCTATTACAGCTAAGTCTGGAAAATATAAATATAAGTTTGATATTATTCAAGAAAACTTTGCGTGGCTAGCTGATAACAAAATGGAAAAAAAGATGATTAACACCATGAAAAAAGGATCAAGAATTATGATTTCTGGTTATAATCAAGAGGGCTCACAAACAATTGATCATTACTCATTATTGGGATTTACAAAAGCTTACAATACTGCAAAAAAAAGTTGTAGTTAATTTTAAATGATTTCAAAAAGGAAAATCGTGCTTGCCTATTCGGGCGGGTTAGATACCTCTGTAATTTTAAAATGGCTTCAAGAAAACTACAAAGCTGAAGTAATTTCATACACTGCTGATATTGGTCAAAAAATTGATAAAAAAAAAATATTAAAAAATGCAAAAGCACTTGGTGTTAAAAAAATTATAATTGAAGATCTTAAAAATTTATTTATTAAAGATTATGTATTTCCGATGCTAAGAGGACATGCAGTTTATGAAGGTGTATACTTATTAGGAACTTCAATTGCTAGACCATTAATTGCAAAAAGACAAATTAAAATAGCAAAAAAATTTAAAGCTTATGCGGTCTCACATGGCTCAACTGGTAAAGGTAACGATCAAGTTAGATTTGAGCTTTGTTATCACTATTTTGGACCAAAAGTAAAAATTATAACTCCCTGGAGAATTTGGAAATTAAATTCAAGAACAGATTTAATAAAATATGCAAAAAAAAATAATATACCAATACCTAAAAATAAAAAAGGTATTCCACCATTTTCAATTGATGATAATTTGTATCACACATCAACTGAAGGTAATGTTTTAGAAAATCCCAAAAATCCAGCCCCGGAATATATTTTCCAAAGAACAACTTCACCCGAAAAAGCGCCAAACAAATCTTCTTATATAACCATAGGATTTAAAAACGGAGATCCTATAACTATTAATGGTAAAAAATTATCTCCATCAAAGCTACTTCAAAAAATAAATATTGTTGCAGGTAAAAATGGTATTGGAAGAGTTGATCTTGTTGAAAATAGATTTATTGGAATTAAATCCAGAGGTATTTATGAAACTCCTGGTGGAACTTTATTAATGACTGCCCATAGAGCAATTGAATCAATTACTTTGGATAAGGAAACAATGCACAAAAAAGATGAGATTATGTCTAAATATGCAAAATTAATTTACAATGGATATTGGTATTCAAAATCAAGACTTAAATTACAAAAAATTGTAGATTTAAAAAAAAACAAAGTAAATGGATCAATTAAACTTAAACTATATAAGGGAAATATAACAATTATTTCAAGACAAACAAAAAGCAATGCTTATTCAATTAAAAAGGTTTCATTTGAAGAAAATAAAACATTTAATAAATCAAATGTTGAAAGATTTATTGACTTCCATAAAAAAAAATTATTTAGATAATAATTTATTAATAATAATTAATTATTTTTGTGTCACAGATAGAAGTAGAAAAACTTTTTAAGATAGCTCAAGAAAATTATAATAAAAAAAACTATTTAGAGGCTCAAAATTGTCTTAATAAGATATTAGAACTTGACCCTGAAAATCTTTCTGCGCTAATAAATTTATCTCTATGTTACTTTGATACCAAAAATTTTGAACTAGCAGAAGTAATTTTAAAAAAAATTGTTAAAATTAAAATAAATGTACCTAATGTACTTTCTCAGCTTATAGTTGTTTTAGAAAAACAAGACAAAGTAGATGAAGCAATACATTATATAAATCTTGGAATAGAAGAAAAAATCCTAGATGAAAGATGGATTATTAGAGAAAAAATTATCTTACCCATGATTTTTAAAGATAGAAATGATGTTAAATCTTCAAGAAATCGATTAGATAAAAATTTAAATGAAATATTAAATTCAAAAAAAAAAATCACATTAGATATAAATAATCAATTACTTAAACCACCACATTTTGAACTATCATATGATGAATATGACAATTTAGAAATTAACAAAAAATGTGTTAAATTTTTTAGAAAAATATATCCTCAAATAAATGAGGTGAATCTATTAAAGAACAGTTCTAAAAGTAAAATTAAAATAGGATTTATTTCTGAATATTTGACTGACCATACAATTGGGAAATTATATAAAGGAATTATTCTAAATTTAGACAAAAATAAATTTGAGACAATAGTTTTTCACACTCAAAATACTCAAAAAGGTAAAATTTATGAAAATTTCATTGATGCAGAAAAAAACAAAATAATTAAAAATTATATTTTACCTATTAAATTCAAAGATAAACAAAAAATAATTTCAGAACAAAACTTGGATATTCTTTTTTATCCTGAAATTGGCCTTTCGTTAGATTTATATTATCTTTCTTTTATAAGGCTTGCTAAATACCAAATTACTTCATGGGGCCATCCTGTAACTACAGGAAACAATACTATTGATTACTTTTTGACGTCTAAATTAATAGAAGCAGAAGATAGTGAAAAAACATTTTCTGAAACTTTATTATATTCAAATTATTTACCAATGTACTATTACACTCCAACTATAAAAAATAAACTTAAAAAAGACGAATTGTCCAAAAATAATATTTATTCATGTCCACAAACATTATTCAAGATTCATCCTGATTTTGATGATGTACTTGGTAGTATTTTAAAAGAAGATAAAAAAGCAATCTTATATTTTATTAAAGATTTAAATAAGACTTATTATAAAAAATTAATATCTAGATTTAAAAAAAACAAAAATATAGATCTTGATAGAATAAAGTTTATGGAAGGTTTTTCTTGGGAAGAATATATTAACCACTGTGGTCGAACTTCAGTTTTGTTAGATCCATTATATTTTAGTGCTGGAAATAGTTTTTATGAGTCAATGTTTTACGGCACACCTACTGTAACCAAACCAACCAAGTATACAAAGTCAAGACTAGTTTTAGGCGCTTATAATCAAATGAAAATAAAAGATGCCCCAATAGTAGATACAATAAATGATTATGTATCAACTGCAGTTGCAATAGCAAATAGTAAAAACTTAGATGAACTTAAAAAATGCTATAATGAAAAAGCTAAAGAAAATCTTTTTGAAAATAAATTTGTAATTTCAGATTTAGAAAAAATTTTCACAAAATTAGTTAGTTAAATTTTAAGAATTAAATCTTTTAAAACACTCAACAGTATTTTTTAATAAACAAGCAATTGTCATTGGGCCTACTCCACCTGGCACAGGTGTTAGTGCTTTTGCAACTTTAGAAACTTCATCAAACGCAACATCTCCAACAATTCCTTTGTCAGTTTTGTTAATACCAACATCAATTACGATTGCATCTTTTTTAACCCAATCTCCTTTTACAAGCTCTGGAATGCCCACCGCTGCAACAATAATATCAGCTTCTAAACACTCAGCTTTTAAGTCTTTAGTTTTAGAATGAGTAATTGTTACCGTACAATTTTCTTTAAGAAGTAATTGTGTCATTGGTTTACCATTTAAGTTTGATCTTCCAACTACTACAGCCTTTTTTCCATTTAAATTTTTTTCAAATTTTTTAATTAATAAGTAACAACCTAGTGGAGTGCATGGAACTAAACTTTGATAACCAGAAGAAAGATTTCCCACATTCACTGGATGAAAACCATCCACATCTTTGCTTGGAAATATTTTTTCAATTACTTTTTGCTTATTTATGTGTTTTGGCAAAGGTAGTTGAACTAAAATTCCAGAAACGCTCTCATCTTTATTTAATTCTCCAATTTTATCTAAAACTACTTTTTCTTCTACTTTTTCTGGATATCTGATTACTTCTGATTTTAAACCTACTTCATTTGCCGCTTTTTCTTTCATACGGACATAAATTTGACTTGGTGCCATATCTCCAATTAAAACTACTGTAAGCCCTGGAACTTTATTATGTTTAACTTTTAACTCTAAAACTTCTTTTTTCAGTTCCTCTCTTAGTTCGGCCGCTACTTTTTTTCCGTCTATTAAAATCATAAATTAGTTAAAATATTATAGGTGCTACGTAAAGCTTCATACACATTTCTATAAACCAAATCAACAGGAGTAAAATTATTGGAGAAATATCAAGTGTGCCTAAGTTAGGTAAAAAACGTCTTATTTTATTTAAAAATGGTTCCGTCAAACGATAAGTTAAGTCAAGAACGGAATAAACAAACCTATTTTGAGTATTTAAAACATTAAATGCAACCAACCAACTAATAATAACATTGGCAATTACAATGTAAGAATAAAGTTTTAGTATTTGAAGAACTAAATAAAAGATTGCAATCATTTTTTCTCAACATAAATAGACTGACTTGGAAAAGCAAATGATGCTTTATTTTTTTCTACAATTTTTTTTATTGAAATAGCAAGCCTTTCTTTAACAGCCAACCATTCATCCCAATCATCTGTTTTTGTAAAGCAACGAATGTACATATCAATAGAACTTTCAGCAAATTTATCTACTCTAACTGCATATCCAAGTTCTGGTTTATAATCTTCATTTTGTTTTATATATTCTTCAATTTCATCTCTTATTGTTTTAAGTTGTTCAACTGTTGTGTCATATTGTAAATTTATTACCCAACTAATAATCCAGTTTGTTGTTTGACTAATATTAATTACTGCATTTTCAGCAAATTGAAAATTTGGAATAATCGCAATTGATTTATCAAACTTTCTTATTACAGTTGATCTAAATCCTATTTTTTCAACAATACCTTCAATTATACCTTCAACTAAAATCCAATCTCCAATTTTAAATCTTTTTTCAACTAAAACTAAAATTCCTGAAATTAAATTTTTAAATAAATCTTGAGCACCTAACGCAACTGCAACACCAAATAAACCTAATCCTGCAATAATTGGTCCAATTTTTATTCCCCAAAGCTCAAGAACTGCAGCTAAACCTAAAATAAAAATTAAAATTTTTAATGACTTAATAATCCAACCAATTAATTCTCGAGTTAAAACTTTATCTAAACCACTCAAGATATAAGAAATGGGTTCTATAACTTGATGAATAACCCAAAAAATAAAAATAGTTATTAGAGTTCTATTTATAGTATCAACAACAGCTCTACCATCCTCTGAAAATGACATATAATAGCTTGCAATAAAAAAACCCAAAACAATTGGTAAAAACCTTGCAGGTCCTTTCATTGCTTGAACAAAGGTATCATCAAGCTTATTTGTTGTTCTTTTTGCTATACTTTCTAATCTTTTTATAATTACTTTGCTAATAATCCCTCTAAAAACCAAAAAGATAAGAAAAATTCCAATACCAATTAGTATTTGGAATATATCTACGCCAAGAATTCCTTTATTCCAGACAGACAAAAACAATTCATTAAAATTATTAAATAATTCCATAACTAAATTTTATATAGTAAAAACTCCTCTTCTCCAGGGTTAAAAAGAAAAATTTTTTTCCATTTGATTTCATTCAAAACATTTGATGTTTTCTCACTAATACACATTAAATTAGTGCTCATCCAAAGATTTTCTAACTGATAATTCTTAATTAAATTCAAAAAACTCATCGCACTATTTTGAGAATAAATATAAATAATTTCAGGCATTTTTAATTTAAGATTTTCTATAAGTTCATCATTGAATTTTTCAACTGGTTTAGCTGTATAATTAATTATTCTTTTAACATTATAACCTTTAACTATAAGTTGTTGATCTAACTCATTAGAAATAATTTCCCCACTTACATAAAGTAATTTTCCATCTGAAGAATTAAAATTCTGCAAAATTACTTCTTTTAAATTATTAACATTGCCATCTGCACAAAATATATTTTGAAAACCAACACTTTTAGCTTTTTTTTCAGTTGAGCTTCCAACGCAAAAACAACTAATCTTTTTATCAATTAATTTTGAATTAAAAAATTTTATTGCATTAGCGCTTGTAAAAATAATTCCGTTATAATCAGAAAAATTTATAGATTCGCAATTCTTACTCTCGATATTAATCAGTGGTATATGAGAAACTTTATGACCAAGTGATTGAAATCTTAAAATCATCTCATGACTATCTTCTAGTGGTCTTGTTAATAATATATGCATAGTTTATTTTTTATACGAATTTTTAGATTCTTTCTTTAATATTAATCCTACTTCTTTGCCTAGTTCAAAAGCAAATTTAATTTCTTTTGAATCTTTGTGATAAAATCTTTCTTTTCCATCTAAAGAAAATAACTCTGCCTCAATACTAATATTTTCTTCATTAATTCTAGCAATTGCACCAACAGCAGTTTCACAATCTCCATCTAAAATTTTAAGAACATTTCTTTCTGCCAAAACACAATTATGTGTTGGTTGGTGGTTAATTTTTTCTAATAATTCAATCATATTTTTATCATTATCTCTACATTGAAGAGCAACAACTCCTTGTCCAGCACTTGGAATAATTTCTGATGTTGAAAAAGTTTGGGAAATTTTATTTTCTAAATTTAAAGATTGAATCCCAGCATAAGATAAAATGATGGCATCAAATAAACCATCATTTAATTTTTTAATCCTTGTGTCAACGTTTCCTCTTATTAATTTATAATTAAGATCTTGTCGTATTTTTTTTAACTGAAACTCTCTTCGAAAAGATGAAGTTCCAACTATTGCATTGCTAGGAAGGTCTTTAATCTTTTTATTATTTTTACTAATTAAAATTTCTCTTGCATCGTTTCTTTCTAAAAAACAATTTGTTATAAGCCCCTTTGTTTCGTGTGATGGCATATCCTTTAATGCATGAACAGCAATATCAATTTTTCCATTTAATAGTTCATCTTCAATTGTTTTAGAAAATAATCCCTTACCACCAGCCTCTGATAATCTGATGTCTTGAATTATGTCACCTTTAGTTGTGATTTTTTTAATTAAAACATCATCAATTTCAAAACTAGGTGAAATATTTAAAAATTTAGCCTTGGCTCTTTCGGCATAGGCTAATGCTAATTTACTACCCCGAGAACCAATAATAATTTTTTTGTTTTTCATTTATGCTTTATTCTTATATTGAGATTGTATTACTAATAAAAATTAATTTAATGAAAAAAAAACATATAATTTTAGGAATTGAATCAAGCTGTGATGAAACTGCAGCATCAGTAATTCAAGAAAATGATCAAGGTATTCCAATCATATTGTCTAATATTGTATCCAGCCAAGTAAATGTGCATAAAGAGTTTGGTGGAGTAGTTCCTGAACTTGCCGCAAGATCACATATCGAAAAAATTGATCTAATAACAAAAAAAGCAATTGATGAAAGTGGTGTTAAGTTTGAAGACCTTGATGCAGTGGCAGCTACTGCCGGTCCTGGTCTTATTGTCTGTCTTGCTGTTGGTCTTAGTTTTGGAAAAGCAGTAGCTTCTTCCTTAAACAAACCATTTATTGCAGTTAATCATCTCGAAGGGCATGCTTTAAGTCCTAAATTAAATTCAAAATTAAATTATCCTTATCTATTACTTTTAGTTTCAGGTGGACACACTCAATTTTTAAGTATTCAGGGTTTAGGTAAATATAAAAGACTAGGAACAACAATTGATGATGCGGTTGGGGAAGCTTTTGATAAAACTGCAAAATTACTTGGAATAGAATTTCCAGGTGGTCCGAAGATAGAAGAATTTGCAAAAAAAGGTGATCCAAAAAAGTATGAATTACCCAAGCCTATAATAAATAAGGGTGGGTGTAATTTATCATTTGCTGGTCTTAAAACTGCAGTCCTTAAAATTTCTAAACAAATTAAAACTAATCAAGAAAAATATGATCTTGCAGCTTCATTTCAAAGGACTGTTGAAGAAATATTAAATAAAAAAAGTAAATTTGCTTTTGAAGAATTTAAAAAAATTAATAAAAAAAAAGATAATACTTTTGTTGTAGCAGGAGGTGTGGCTGCAAATAAAAAAATTAGAGAAAATCTCACAAATCTTTGCAAGGAAGAAAATTTTAATCCTGTTTTTCCTCCAATTAATTTATGTGGAGATAATGCTGCAATGATAGCAATGGTTGGTTTAGAAAAATTTAAATTAAAACAATTTAATAATTTAGATTATCCTGCAAAACCACGATGGCAACTTGATGAAAATGCGACTTTCTTAAAAGGTTCAGGCGTAAAATTATAATGCAATACTGGTTAATGAAATCTGAACCAAATGTTTGGTCTATAAAACAACAGAAAAAAGCTGGATCTAAAGGTGCAGACTGGGATGGTGTAAGAAATTACCAAGCAGCAAACAA
>CACLNT010000004.1 GCA_902608385.1 uncultured Pelagibacteraceae bacterium | reverse complement strand
TGTTGGAAGATATGCAACTTCAATGGAAATGGCTGGTATGTCAATTACTACATTAAAATTATCAGATAACCTGAAAAAAAAATCTATTTGATAAATGCGAATGTCCATTTTGGAATAATTAAATGATTTCAGCTAAAGAAATAGTTTGTCCTAATAATCTCTTAGATGTTGCTCATAATAAAAAAGGTGTAACCGCTGGCATAGTTAATGCTGGCAAACCTTTGCCAATGTTATCTATTATGGATGCTGTAAATGAAAACTTAATTGTTCCAATTTTTATTGGAAATAAAGATGAAATACAGAAGTGTGCTGATAATCTTAAATTTGATATTTCAAAATATAAGATCGTTCACGAGCCTGATGAAAATAGTACAGCAAAAGCTGCAGCTAAACTTGCATCAAAAGGGAAAATAAAAATAATTGTAAAAGGTCACATTCATACAGATGTCTTAATGAAGGAAGTTATAAAAAAAGAATACAATCTTATTAGCAAAACAAGATTAAGTCATATCTGGCATATGACCCTAGAAAAACAAGATAAACCATTAATTATTACAGATGGAGCTTTAAATGTTACGCCAAGTGTAAAAACAAAAATGCATATCCTAAAAAATGTGATTAATTTTTCTAACAGAATTGGAATTGAAAGACCAAAAGTTGCTGTATTGTCTGCCACTGAGGAAGTTTTAGATAGCATGCAAAGTTCCTTAGATGCAAAAGAAATTACTGAATTAGCAAAAAAAGAAAACCTAAATGCTGATGTATTTGGTCCTCTGGCATTTGATAATAGTATTTCTAAAAAATCTGCAGCAATTAAAGGAATTAAAAATGTTGTTGCGGGACAAGCAGATATATTACTGGTTCCTAATATTGAATCAGGCAATGGTTTGGTTAAAATGATGATTTACTTTATGGGAGCATGTGCAGCCGGTGTAGTTATTGGTGGAAAAGTTCCAGTTGTAATTACAAGCAGATCAGATGAAGCTGCAGCAAGATTGGCATCTATGGCTGCTGCTGTTGTTGCATTAGATTAAATAATTTAATGGAAAGATAAAATTTAATAAAATGTCTATTCAATACTTAAAAAAAGCTAAAAAAACATCATCAAGTGATGAAACTAAAACAAAAGAAATAGTTCAAAATCTTTTAACTGAGCTGGAAAAAACTAAAGAAGAAGGTTGTAAGGAATTAACAAAAAAATTTGATAAGTACGAAGGCGAAATAATTGTTTCAAAAGAAAAAATAGAAGAAGTAAAAAAAAATATTGATCAAAAAACAAAAGATGACATTCAATTTTCTTATGAGAGGGTAAGAAAGTTTGCTGAAGCACAACTAAAAAATTACGGACAAAATTTTGAAGTCGAGTTGTCAAAAGGCTTGTTTGCTGGTCAAACATTAGTTCCGATAAATACTGCCGGGTGTTATGTCCCTGCTGGTAGGTATGCTCACATAGCTTCTGCTGTAATGAGTATAACAACAGCAAAAGTCGCAGGAGTAAAAAATATTATTTGCTGCAGTTCACCAAAACCAAATGTAGGTGCGCATCCAAAAATTATTTATACAGCTGATCTTTGCGGAGCTGATGTCATATTAAATTTAGGTGGCGTACAAGCAATAGCTGCTATGGCATTTGGCTTTTTTAAAAATACACCCGCTGATATTCTAGTTGGACCAGGAAATCAATTTGTAGCAGAAGCAAAAAGAATATTATTCGGAAAAGTTGGTATTGATTTATTTGCTGGTCCCACTGAAATAGCAATAATAGCTGATAAAAATGCTGATCCAGAAATTGTTGCTTATGATTTGGTTGGTCAAGCAGAGCATGGTTACAACTCACCGGCATGGCTATTTACGACTGACAAAAATTTAGCAGATGCAGTTATGAAAAGGGTTCCTCAACTTATTCAAGATCTTCCAGAATTTCCAAGATCAAATGCTGAAGCTGCTTGGAGAGATTATGGTGAAGTTGTTTTATGTGACAATAATGAAGAAATGGTAAAAATCAGCGATCAATACGCACCTGAACACTTAGAGGTACAAACAGAAAATTTAGATTGGTGGTTAAAAAAATTAAAAAATTATGGATCTCTTTTTCTTGGAGAAGAAACAACTGTTGCATATGGAGATAAATGCTCTGGAACAAATCATATTCTTCCGACAAAAGGCGCTGGAAGATATACAGGTGGCCTTTTTGTAGGTAAATTCATTAAAACATTAAGTTTTCAAAGAATGACAAAAGAGTCTACTGAATTAGTTGGGGCAGCCGCAGCAAGACTTTCAAGATATGAAGGTATGGAAGCACATGCAAGAACTGGAGATGTTAGGCTTAAAAAATACGGTTTTAAAAATTGATGTTAAACTAAGGCTACAAGACTGCAGCCTTAGTGGTTTAAAATAATTATAGTGAATTAATTAAATCTGGAGCTATTTTTTTTGACTTAGCTGCAAATCTAATTTTTTTAATTTCTTCTAAATTAGACTTGTCATTACCAACGACTACAAATCCAATCATTCCCATGTTTTTATGAGGGGTACACCAATAGGCATAAATACCAGGTATAGAAAACTTATATTCAGTATCTTTATTAAATTTTGATTTAAATTTTTTAACTCCTTCAGGAACGCCACCTTTTATAAACTCAACATTGTGTCCTTTGTCAGTTGCTTTCCATAATACAGTGTCTCCAACGTTTATTCTGACAATTTTCTTAGAATAAACCATTGACTCTTTTCCAGATTTATTAAGCATTTCAACTATTTCATCTGAAGCAAATGATTGATTTGCGAGAAAAACAAAGGTTAATGCAATTAATATTTTAATTAAGTTTTTATTTGTCATTTTTTTTATCCTTTCAAATAAATAATTTTATTATTAGATCTCATAACTTCATCTAAGTACGCAACTAATTATAACAAGATAGAAAAAGTGTAACAAGTTGACACATTTGTGGTGTGACAAAAAATTATCACAAAATTATTTGATTCATAATAAGGTTATTAACGAGAGGTAAATATGAAAAAAATATTAATTACAATTACATTGGTGCTTTTCTCAAGTTCTGCTTTTGCTGGATCTTGTCTTAAGCTGGTTGGAAAAATAGATGAAAAAATGCAACAAGCTATGGAATTAAGAGATGCTGGTAAAAAAGCACATGAAGAAGGTGATCATGCTAAATCTGAAGAGCTACTTATTAAAGCTCTGGATCTTTTTAAAAGTTAAATAGTAGAATTTGATAGGGGTTTTAAACTAAACATTAGATCATGCCCCCACTCCTATCAAACTAAATCAATAATCTCTATAAATACGTAGCTTAATAAAACAGTCATAAATATAATTATAAAAAAGTTTATAATTTTCCAAGCTCTTGAATCTATTAAATAGCTTGAAAAAAATTTAGCCAAATAACCTAATGAGAAAAAAAATAAAAATGATGCAATAGCAGCACCTATTCCAAAAAAATATTTGTGAGAAATTAAAAAATTCTTTGAAAAATTTCCTAAAAAAAAGACTGTATCTGAATAAACATGTGGATTTAAATATGTAAATCCTACAGTTTTAATTATTATATTTTTAAGGGATAAATTACTGCCTTCAAAGTTTATCTCTGATCTTTTATATAAAGACCTTACTTTGCTATAAATAAAGTAAATCAAGAAGATAAAAAGCAATATATTAAAAATTAATTCAACATTTTTAGTGAAGTAAATTTTAAAATATTCAAATAAAAATATTCCTAAAAAAATTAGAATTAAGTCTGATACTGAACATATTAAGCAAACTAAAAAAATATATTGTTTTTTTAACCCTTGCTCAATCACAAATACATTTTGAGCTCCAAGAGCCAATATAAGACTTAAGCTTGTAAAAAAACCAAGGGTTAAAAAATTCATGTTTTAAATATTAAGATTTTATTCTAAAAAATTTTTTATAATTTTATTAAAGTTTTCAGGTTCTTCTAAGTGAACATTGTGACAACAACCTTTAAAAATCTCTAGTTTGCTATTAGGTACATTTTTATTTAACATTTCGACTTGATTAAAATTATATGAAACATCTTTATCTCCCCAAATAATTAATGTTTCGTTTTTAATATTTTTCAAATTTTCTAAACCATTCCAATTTTTCATTGCATTAAGTGCGTTATATGCTGTTTCCTCAGATGTTTCCTTTGTTGCATCTTCACATAAATAATAATTTTTAGCTTTATTTCCATGAACAAACCACTTCGGTGGTATTCTTTTGACTGTCTCTTTAATTCCCTCCTCTTTTAACCTTTTGATTGAAACATCTAAGCTCTCAAATCTATCTGGAATATTGCCAATAGATCCTGTGGCAAAACAAATTAATTTATTAACATTATCACCTGCAATTTTAACAATTTCTTGCACAATCATTCCTCCCATTGAGTGACCCATTAAATTAAATTTGTTTATTTTTTTTTCTTTAACACAGTCAAGAACAATTTTTGCCATTGCATTTATGCTATTTAAAGATTTAACTTTATAACTTTCTCCAAATCCAGGTAATGCTGGCGCAATTAGTCTAAAATAATTTTTTAAATAATCTTTTTGAAATTTCCACATTGCTGAGGATCCAAGGTATCCATGAACTAAAATCAAAGGATATCCTTCTCCAATGTCATCTACATATATTTCTTGCATAAATTATTTTAGTTTATAGTTTTATATCTTTATGGCTAAAAGAAAAATAACTAAGTTTGATGATTTAAAATTTGAGCCTTTTAATAGGTATGGAAAAACTATACCTGGAATGTCCTGGCACAAAATAAGTTATGACGACAAAACTAATTTTGGAACTTATGTTTCTAAGTTAGAACCTGGAACTAAAACCATTCCTCATATTCATACTGGCTTTGAAGAGTTTATGATCTTAGATGGAGAACTAATAGATTCAGATGGTGTTATTTTTAAAAAAGGTGACTTCATTACTTACGAACCTAACTCATCACATTCATCTTATACAAAAAAAGGTTGTTTAATTCTCACTTTTATGAGAGGACGCAATAATCAAATCAAAGAAAAATAATTATATTTATGATCGGCATTTTAGGTGGGATGGGAACACAGGCAGGTTTAGATTTTTGTAATAAATTAGCAAAATTAAGCCGAGGCAAAATAGATCAACAATACCCAATGTTTGTGCTTTATAATAAATCTAACACTCCAAAAAGACCAGAGAATTTAAAAAAATACTATAATGTCTTAAAGGCTCTTGTTGATGGTTGTAAAATGTTACAAAAAAATAAATGTAAGTTTATTGTTATGCCTTGTAACACTGCTCATTATTGGCAGGATGATGTACAAAAAAAAATTAAAATTCCTTTATTAAGTATGCCAAAAGAAGTTTACCTTGATACCAAAAAAACATGTAAAAAAAATTCTACAATTGGTATTTTATGTACTGAAGCTACATTAAAAACAAAAATTTATAACAATTATTTTGATAAAAATTTTAAATTAATTAGTCCCGAAAAAAAACTACAAAAAAACTCTGTTAATAAATCAATTAAACTAGTTAAAATGGGGAAAGTTAGAGAAGCTGAAATAGCACTAAGAGCTGCTGTAAAACATTTAATAAGAAAAAAATGCAAAAAAATTATTTTAGGATGTACTGAACTACCAATAGCTATTTTTGCTTATAAATCATTTAGAAAAGCCAAGGAATCTAAACTTTTCATTGATCCAAATTTATTATTGGCTGAAGTTTGTATGAAAAAATATAAAAGGTAAATTATTTTTTTCTTTTTCTTCGTATTTTTTTATCAATTTCTCTGGCTATAATTAATAGTGCAACTACTTGAAATATTTTCCAAATTAAATCCCATTCTAAACTCATAAATTATTTTTTTTCATTCACAACAAAAAATAGTTTTCTTGGAAATGTGCCTTCTTCAAATTTCTCTATAGAAATATTTTTAAATCCATTTAGCAAAGAATTAACTTTTTCTTCTGAAAAATAGTGAACAATAAATCCATCATTTTCATAAAGGTCTTCTCCTCTATGGATTCCTTTTTGAAAATCTCCATCATTAGTATGACGCACAGTATAAATATTAATACCACCTGGCTTTAAAATTCTTAGAATTTCATTATTTAATTTTTCTAAATCATTTGTTGTGAAAGCCATGCAATAAAGCATATGAGAATAACAAGCTTCTATTGAGTTATCTTCGAACGGAAGCTTTTCTCTAACATCAAACAGTTTTGTTGAAATATGATTAGATAAATTGTCTTTATTAGTTTTTTGATTAATTGTTTTAATTCCTGATGAGCTATAATCTAATGCAGTAATATGAGTTAAACTTTTTGCAAAGAATATAGTGTCTCTCCCTAATCCTGCTCCAATCTCAACTATTTTATCAATCCTTTTTTCTTGAAATAATTTTAGAGCTTTTTTTGCTGATAAGCTTGGTGTTAAACCAAACATCTCAGGCTTATTTGAGAATTTTTTTTCCCAATGCTGAGATTGTTGGTTTAATATTTTTTGGTCCAATCTATTTAGATGGATCTGGAACCTTACGTAAATAAGGTTTTAAAGTTTTCCAACCATCTGGATATATTTTTTTTGCTTCTTCGTTTGTAACTTTAGGAACAATAATTACATCCTCACCTGGTTTCCAGTCAGCTGGTGTAGCAATTTTGTGTTTTGCTGTACGCTGCATTGAATCTATCGTTCTTAATATTTCATGAAAATTACGACCAGTGGTCATAGGATAAGTTAAAAACAATCCAATTCTTTTGTCTGGTCTAACAACATATACTGTTCTAACTGTTTCATTATCTACAGCTGTACGACCCATTGAAGTTGTTCCAGCATCTCCTTCTAACATATTGTAAAGTTTTGCAACTTCTAGTTTTTCGTCTGCTACAATTGGGTAATTTGGTTTTAAACCACAAACATCTTTAATATCTTCAAGCCATTTTATATGATCAGAAACCGGATCTACACTCAAACCCATCACTTTTACATTTCTTTTTTCAAACTCAGGTTTCATTTTCGCTAATGAACCAAGTTCTGTTGTACAAACTGGCGTGAAATCCTTAGGGTGCGAAAATAATATTCCCCAGCTATCTCCAAGCCACTCATGAAAAGATAATTTTCCCTCTGAAGTTTCGGCGGTAAAATCTGGAGCTACGCTATTAATTTTTAAAGTCATTTTTTTCCTCTCTCTTAAAGTTTTTTAAAATTATTATAAGCAAGATTGATTTGCTATGCAATTTTTTATAGTGTCCAAATTGTCTATGATATTTAAACAATTATTTGATAAAAAATCTTCAACCTACACTTACATTGTCTCTAGTGGCAAAGGTAGGGAAGCTTTAATCATTGACCCAGTCATTGAAAATACTGAAGAATATACAAATGTTTTAAAAATTTTGGATTTAAAACTAGTTAAAGTAATAGATACACATATTCATGCAGATCATGTTTCAGGTTTGAATGAACTTAGCAAAAGAACAAAGTGTTCAAAAATTATGGGCGAACATTCTTCTTCCGAGGTTATTGATATTTGGGTGAAAGATAATGAAAAAATTAAAATTGAAAATATAGAACTAATTTCATTATACACACCTGGTCATACTGATTGTTCTTATAGTTTTTTAATGAACGACAGAGTTTTTACTGGTGACACTTTGCTTATTAATGGAACAGGTAGGACAGACCTCCAAAACGGAAATTCTTATGATGCATACGACTCTCTTTTCAATAAATTATTAAAATTGCCTGAAAAAACTTTAGTTTATCCTGCTCATGATTATAACGGCAAAAAATATTCAACTATTGAAAATGAAAAAAACAATAACCCAAGACTTCAAGTCAGTTCTCCTGAAGAATATGTTAAAATAATGGATAATTTAAATTTAGAGAACCCTGAAATGATTGATATAGCGGTACCAGCTAATAAAAAAGGGTTTACTTTAGATCAGCTTAGTTCAAACTAGCTTTTAATTTTAAAAATAATACTTATATAAAACTTCATAATGAATGATTTTTTACAGTCAATTATTGATCGTGATCCTGCAGCAAAGTCAAAATTAAGTGTAATTTTGACTTACCCAGGTGTTAAAGCAGTTTTTTTTCACCAAATTGCAAATTTTTTTTGTGTTGCAAAGTTTGATCTTATTGCAAGAATTATATCTCAGTTTTCAAGATTTTTGACGGGAATAGAAATACATCCTAAAGCAAAAATTGGAAAAAATTTATTTATTGATCATGGCATGGGAGTTGTTATTGGAGAAACTTCTGAAATTTGTGATAATGTAACTATTTATCATATGGTCACATTAGGTGGTATTTCTCCAAGCATTGATTCTGACAATCAAAGAAATGTTAAAAGACATCCAACATTAAAAGATAATGTTGTGGTTGGTTCTGGTGCTCAAGTACTAGGTCCCATTGTAGTTGGTAAAAATGCAAAGATAGGAGCAAATGCAGTTGTTACTAAAGATGTTCCTGAAAATGCAGTAATGGTTGGCATACCTGCTAAAAATGTTGGAACTACCACAGAAGAATTTAAGCCATACGGTATCGCTTCTAGTAGTGATTAATAAAAATGAAAAATTTACAAAATAGTTTTATTCAAGGTATTGGCAACACTCCGTTAATAAAACTCAAAGCAGCTTCAGAGATAACTGGTTGTAATGTTTACGGTAAAGCTGAATATTTAAATCCAGGTGGATCTGTAAAAGATCGAGCAGCATTGGCATTAATTAAAGATGCGGAAGAAAAAAAACTTATTTCAAAAGGTGGAACTATTGTTGAAGGAACAGCTGGAAACACTGGAATAGGACTTTGCCTCTTAGGAAATTCCCTAGGTTATAAAACAATAATAGTAATGAATGATAATCAAACTCAAGAAAAAAAAGATACTTTAAGAAATATTGGTGCGGAACTTAGATTGGTACCACCAAAACCCTATAAAGATGATGCTAATTTTGTTAAAGTTGCTGGAAGGCTCTCAGAAGAATTAAAACCAAATAATAATAATGGTGTAGTTTGGGCAAATCAATTTGACAATGTTGCAAATTCTAAAGGTCATTACGAAAATACTGGACCTGAAATATGGAGCCAAACAGATGGCAAAGTTGATGGATTTGTTTGTTCATCTGGTACAGGAGGAACAATAGCTGGCGTCAGTAATGCTTTGAAAGAAAAAAATAAAGATATTAAAATTTATTTATCTGATCCTAAAGGGTCAGCTTTATACAATTATATTGTTAATGGAGAATTAAAAAGTGAGGGTGGATCAATCACTGAAGGAATTGGATCTAGCAGAATTACTAAAAATTTTGCAACTGCAAAAATTGATGGAGCTTTTTCAATAGATGACAAAGAATCTTTGCCAATTATATATGATTTAATTCAAAATGAAGGTTTAAGCTTAGGTACAAGTTGTGGAATTAATATCGCAGGAGCTATAAGATTAGGAAAAGAACTTGGACCTGGTCATACAATTGTTACAATTCTTTGTGACAAATCTGATAGATACAATAGTAAGTTGTTTAATAAATCATTTCTTCAAGAAAAAGGATTACCTTTTCCAAACTGGATTTGATAAAAACAAATAATAATATGTACATTGTTATAACTGGAGGTGCTGGTTTTGTTGGTTCAAATTTAATAAAATTATTATTAAAAAAAACAAACAAAAAAATTATATCAATCGATAATTATAGTTCTGGAAGTAAAAAAAATCATATCAAAAGTAGTAGAGTTAAATACATAAAATCTGATACAAAAAATATTTCTTCAGTTTTAAAAAATCCAAAAAAAATTCATTCATTGTTTCATTTTGGTGAATTTGCAAGAATTTATCAAAGTTTTTTAAAAATGAACGAGTGTATTAATTCAAATTCTATAGGAACTAATGCTGTATTTAGTTATTGTTTAAAAAATAAAATAAAACTTATCTATTCTGCAACTTCAGCTTCCTTAGGAAATAAAGGGGATGATAAAAATCTTTCACCTTATGCATTTACTAAGGCGAAAAATTTAGAGTTACTAGAAAATTTAAAAAAATGGTTTAACTTTAAATACGAAGTGGTCTACTTTTACAATGTATATGGACCTAATCAAATATCAAAAGGATCAATGGCGACAGTAATAGGAATTTTTGAAAAATGTTATAAAAATAAAAAACCTATGCCAGTTGTAAGACCAGGAAATCAAACAAGAAGATTTACTCATATAGATGATACGGTTAAAGTATGTTACTTGTCATGGAAAAAGAATAAGTGCAGACATCACAGTATTTCTCATAAAAATAGGTATTCTATACTTCAAGTTGCAAAAATGTTCAGTAGTAAGATTAAATTATTACCAAAAAGACCTGGCGAGAGATATGCTTCAGCTTTAACAAATATGAATTTATCAAAAAAAATTCATAAATATTTTGGAAAAGAAAGTTTAAAAGAATATATTAATACATTTAAAGGAAAGGATTAATTATGGAAAAAGAAATGCTTGCAATAGCAAAATTTAAATCTGGTGAAGGAAAATTTGAAAAATTCATGGGATTTATGCAATCAGATGAAGGAATGGGAGTAAGAAAAACTATTGCTCATGTTGAAAAAACAGTTCCAGCAGTAGCACCAGACAAAAGTTATGTTATGTTTAAAGTCTCAGTTCATAATGAAGAAAATATGAAGCAATTTGTTACTGGTCAAAACCCAATTGCAAAACCTATTTTCGATGAATGTATCGAAAGCGTTCAAATGTGGGAAATGAGCAAAGTTAATCTTTAAGGATTAATGAAAATGACAGGATACGCCATAACTCAAATTGAGGTAACAAATCCAGAGGACTATAAGGAATATTTAGCAAAAGTTACTGACATTGTTACTAAATTTGGTGGAGAATATTTAGTAAGAGGTGGAGAGTATCAGTGCTTCGAAGGAGAATGGAAATATCCTAGAACAGTGGTTATTAAATTCCCTTCTTACGAAAAAGCTTTGGAATGGTATAGCTCTGAAGAATATAAACCAGTAAGACAAATACGTTTAGATAATTCTGTTGGAAATTTTATAATAGTAAAAGGAGCATAAAAATATGTCTGTTATACAAAAACTTTTCGATGCTCAAAATAATCAAGACATACAAGCATACAACGAAGTAGTCAGCGAAGATTATGTTTGGGTAAAACACTCAACCGGAGAAGAAATTCCAAGAGATGAATTAAGCAAATGGCTAATTAGTCCTGATGCTCCAAAAACAGAAAATTCTCGTATCATCTATGAAAATGACGAAATAGGAGTGGCTCATTTTTTTGTTTCTTTTACAGATGGTTCAAGACAAGCAGTCCTTGCAGTCTATAATATAAAGGATGGCAAAATAATTCGATCTGAAACGGGCGCTACGAATATAACAAAAAAATAAAGAAAGGATAAAATATGTCAATAATTGAAAAAATGACAAAAATAGTAAACGAAGGAGATGTAGCTGCTGGTGAAGAAATGATACATGACGATTATCAATTTTTAATGCATTCATCTGGAAATATATTAGGCAAACAAGATATTTTAAAATGGCTAGGTATGAAAGATGTCAAAAAAGAAAAGGTTAGAGTTCTTTTTGAAAATGATGAAGTTGGATTTGAACATGCTTATGTGACCTATAACGATGGTAATAAAGAGGCTGTTATGACTTATTACAAATTTAAAGATGGAAAAGTTGCTTATATGGAAACTGGAGCAACAAAGTTGCCTAAGTAATGAATAAAGTAATTGGTTTTGTTATGGTAGGGACTAATGAACTTGAAAAATCAAGCAAGTTTTACGATGCCGTCTTGGCTCATCTTGGAATGAAAAGAGTTACTGTTACAGAAAGATATATCGGTTACGGTCATTCAAGTGAAGATGATGGAGTTAAATTTTATATTACAAAACCTCATAATAAAGAAACTGCTACTGTAGGCAACGGTACAATGGTTGCTCTATCAGCTAAAACAAAAGAGGCTGTCGACAAATTTCATGCAACTGCACTAGAAAATGGAGCTGTTAATGAAGGTGACCCAGGACCAAGATCTGATGGAAATTATTATGGGTATGTTCGTGATTTAGATGGAAATAAAATCACAGCTAGATGTTTAGTAGGTAAATGAAAAATAATGGGTAATATCACAGCTTACATAATTTTAATTATTGCAGTTGTATTAGGAACTGCATCAAATGGTTTTGCTAAAGGTGCTCAAGGTTTTACATTATTAATACCAAGTATTATTACAGCTATAACCATTGTTGGATGCATGTTTACCTTATCGCTCGTCATGAAAACAATTCCTGTAGGAATAACTTACGCTTCTTTTGCAGGATTATGTATTGTGGCAACCACAATTGTTGGTATGTATAAGTTCAAACAAATGCCTGATCTTTATACAATAATAGGACTCGCGCTAATTATAGCTGGTGTCTTAATTGTAAACTTGTTAGGAAAAACTAGCTAATATGAAACCACTCACTGGGTATATTTTTTTATTTGTTGCTATATCATGTGGAATAATTGCAAATAGTCTTGCAAAAATGTCTGAAGGATTTTCAAAATTAGCACCAAGCATTGCTTGTTTACTTTTAATGTGTGTAACTATGTTTTCACTTGCAAAAGGAATGTCAGCAATACCAGTTGGTTTTGCTTATGCCACTTACAGCGCAGTTACAGTTGCATCAATACTAATATTTGGAATTATTAAATATAACCAAATGCCCAATCTGTATGGTTTGATTGGAATTACTTTAATTATAGCTGGGGTCTTAATTGTAAATTTACTAGGTAAAGTAAATTAAATTTAACAAAAGGAGAGAAATATGACTGAACAAGTAGCGTTCATTGGCGTTGGTAATATGGGAAGTCCAATGGCCGAAAATTTAATGAAAGCAGGAAAAAAAGTCAAAGTTTTTGATGTTTCAAAAAAAATGGTCAAAAAAGCAGAAGAAAAAAAACTTGATGTTGTAAAAAACTTAGATGCTTTAATTACAAAAGAAGTAACTACTGTAATAACAATGTTGCCTGAAGGTAAAAACTCAAAAGAAGTTTATTTAGGAGACAAAGGCATAATTAATAAAGTATCAAAAAATTGCCTTCTTATTGATTGCTCTACAATTGATATTCAAACTTCAATTGAAATAGGAAAAAAAGCTACAGAAAAAGGAATTAAAATGATTGATGCCCCAGTAAGTGGTGGTGTCATGGGTGCGCAAAAAGCAAATTTAAATATTATGGCAGGTGGAACGAAAGAAGCTTTTAATCTTGCGCTACCTTTATTAAAAATTATGGGAAAAAATATTTTTCATGCTGGAGAGCTTGGAAGTGGCAATGGAGCAAAAATTTGTAATAATATGTCTTTAGGCATTACAATGATTGCAGCCTCTGAATCTTTAATGTTAGCAAAAAGATTAAATATCGATATTAAAAAAGTTCACGAAATAATGAAAAATGCATCTGGTAATAGTTGGCCTATATCTGTCTATCCACCTTTACCTGGTTTAATTGAAGGCACTCCATCTAATAATAGTTATCGAGCAGGATTTTCTGCAGGTATGATGAATAAAGATTTAAAGTTAGCTAATGAGTGCGCAAAACAAGTTAAAGCTTCCACTCCTCTTGGTACTATGGCTTTAGAAATTTATAATAAATTTTGTGAAGAAGGTAATGGTGCTAAAGATTTCTCAGCAATATCAAAAATTATTGGAGGTGATGCTTGGAATTATCCAATAGATTAATTATTTAAAATTCTCGTCAATTTCTACTTGATAACCTTCAACCAATCTATTTGTTTCATTAGCCATTCCAACAACTGCAATCATTTCGTTTAACATCTCATCAGTAGCACCTTTTTTTTTAGCAGCTAAGCTATGAGATTTTATACAATACTCACAACCATTCGTTATAGAAACCGCTACATATATTAACTCTTTAATCACTGGATCAAGAGCACCTTTTTTCATTACTTGTTTTAATGAAGTCCAAGTTCTTTCCAATGTTTCAGGGTTGTTTGCAAGATTTTTCCAAAAGTTTGGAACTTCTGTAATTTGTCTCGTGCTTTTTATTTCGTCATATATTTCTTTAACTTTTCCTTTGGCTTCGTTTTCAGGAATTGGTTTAAATATTGGCATTTTACCTCCTATTATATTTTAAGAATATCACTCTTAAACTTTGAATACAAAATTTTAGAATAATTGTTCATGTTTTCCATGTTTGCTTTTGCTTCACTGTCAAATTTTTGAAGTGCATCCGGACCTAATTCTTTTTCCAAAGCTGACTTATATTCTGGAACACATCCCCACTCATTTACAGTCGTATCTTTAACTTCTATATGAAATTGAATTCCATAAGCATGATTTTGGTATTTAAAAATCTGATATTTGGTTTCTGGAGAAGATGCTAAAAGAGTTACATCATTATTGTCTTCTAAACCTTGAACTTCATATGAATGCCACTGCAAAGAAGTAATCTTTTCAGGAAATTTTGAAAATAAAGGATCATTGTTTTTGTTTTGAGAAAAGTTAATATTTAACATTCCTATTTCTGGATTGCTTGATTTAACAACTTTTCCACCAACAACTTCTCCCAAAAGTTGGCAGCCAAGACAAAAACCTAAATAAGGTTTTTTTAAATCAACAACAAATTCTTTTATTGCTTTTTTTTCATCAACTAACCATGGATGTTCTTTTTCCATCCAAGTATCCATAGGACCCCCCATAGAAAACATGGCATCAAATTTTGAAAGATCAGTTGGAATTTTTTCACCTTCGTCTAATTCTATTGTTGTTAGCTCAGCTCCATCCTTGATCATTAAATCTTTTATAAAACCAGGATCTTCTATTTTAATATGTTGTAGAACTAATATTCTCATTTTTTTAATGAGAGTATACTAGAATGTGCTTGAAACTTCTATGTTTGCTCCATAGTCAGGTATTTCGTTCATTAAACTGTAATTTGAAATAACTTTAACATCAAAACCATTAACATCTTTAACATAGCTTAGTTCCATTTGATTATTTTGTAATGGTTTATAATTGAAGGCAAACTCAGAATCTTCTTCACGTAGATGGCCAAATTTAAAGAATATACTATCTTGATGACTACTGTCATCTAGTCCTTGAAATCTTTCATAATTTAAAGCAAATGTATAACCGTTTTCATATAATATCTCAAAGCCAAGATTACCTTTGATATTATGTATCGAATGTGTTTCGGCAGTCTTAGTTACTAAAACATTATCTGAGCTATTTTTAAAGTTATAATCAATGTTTGATGTTAAATCTCTAATATATTCAAGACTTCCGTTTCGGCTAAGTCTACCATCGTTGATATCGATTAAATTATCAAATTTAAAACCTGCTGCAATATTTCCAGTTTTAAATGTAAGAGAGTCGTATGTGTCTTGGCTGTTAGTTGATGAAGTTCCAAAATCTGTGTATTTAGAAAACTGAGTAACACCAAACTCAAACTTGCCTGTAGGTCTTATGTTAAAATTCCCATAACTATCTTTAGATTCTAAATTAAAAGCTGTAAAAACTTGTTTACCGTTTCTTTCACCAGTAATTTCATTTGATAGGAGTTGATCTATTCTTAACAAGCTTACACCAACTAAAGCATTAAGGTTAGAATTATTATTTACTGGAAGAGTGCTATACAAATTTAATGTTAATGACTCTGTGTCTAATTCAATACCACCGGGGGATATGTTTTCAATTTCACCTTTACCAAATCTAATAGCTGCGCCAACAAACTTATTATTATTTATCTTTTTATCTGCACCAAACATTAAACCTGAAACTCTTATTTCTTTTGGTTTAGAGGTTGCGGTGTCACCTTTTCTGCCAAATGAAATATCGCCATGAGACCAGTAAGCCCAATTCTTATTTTTGGTTTTTATAGTTTTTTTATTTTTACTTGACTTCTCTTTAAGGGACGCTCTATGTGCAGTTATTTTTTCTGGAAGTTTATTCATCCAAGAATTTAACAACGGGTTATCTGATTTAATGGCAGTCGTAAAATTATCTAAGTTGTTACTATTTTTATTTTCATGACCAATAGTTATAGACCGACCATTTTCCACTGCGCCATTAACTGAAACTATTTTGGTAGGAAGTTTTTTAATCCAGTAATTTAACAATGGGTTATCTAATTTGATGGAAGCAGTTAGATTATTAAGGTTATTTTTACCCTCATTACGTCTTAACCATTCAAATCTTTTAAAAACAGTAGATGTATTTTGTTGTATTACGTGTTTTGCAAATTCTACTTGTGCACCAACATTAGAAATAGAATCTGCCTCACAAATTACAATTCCATAGGGACAACTAAGATTATACTCGTGAATCTTATTCGCAGAGTCTCCTCTATATGTAACTTGATACAATTTCATTCCATCTGTAGAAAAGTGCATTCCTAAAGGCGTTCCTTGACCACCACTTGCATCAAAAAAGTTTGCTAGTTTCCCAACATATGTTGCTGTTGAAACATCAAAACCAGTAGATAGTTTATAAACATAAAAATTCCAAGCACCATCGCCTGTTCCAGAATCGATTAAGTACATTCTAGTTCCATCATCATCAAACCTTAAATCTTGAAGAAATTTTTCATTAACATCATTTAAATCTAAAACATTACCAAGTGATGCAGAACTTGGAAGAAATGGAGTGCTTAAGTGATACTCAACAACTACTTCGTCTCCATTATAATCAAAAAGATACATTTTTGTTCCATCGTTATTAAAAGTTATATCATGAGGTTCAAAATCACCATCGTCATCAGTATATAAAGTCTGATCCTCATCCCATTCTAGTCCATCATCTGCATCTTGTGTGAAATTTGAAATATCATAAGGGGTTGATAGAGAATGAACATTCATTAAACCAGTTTGATCAATTGCAAAAATCTTTGTACCATCATTATTAAATACAATTCCTTGAATATATGTATCCATCAAGTCATCAGACCCATCGTTTAAATTTAAACTTACTTCGCTTGAAGTGTCTAATGTAGATATGTCAAAAGGAGTTGTTAAATTAAACTGATAAATTTTTTCATCCCCATCATAACTACTCATGAAAATTTTTGTTCCATCAGGACTTAATATGATACCTGAGGGCATAGTAACATTGCTAGCAACAGTTTGTACATAAGTAGGTGAAACAACTTCAGCTTTGGCAGTGTTTAAAGTTAAGAATAAAATAAAAATGATTAATAATCTCATAATAAAATTAAATATTTATAGTGCTGGTTTTAAAAGTTTTAGTATTTTTGTGTGAATAGTTTTATTTGCAGAAAACAAAACGTTACCAGCATATTTGGCATCTTTGTTGTTCCAGGTAGAAGCAACACCACCTGCAGCAGAAATTATAGGAATTAAAGCATGTAGATCCCAAATTTTATTTTGACATTGCAGAACTGCATCAATTTTTCCTTCACAAAAATGGGCATAGCTTAATGCATCAAAACATGGAAATTGCATAAGTTTTAAAACTCTAGGAATTCTACTTTGTTTCTTTAAAGATAACCAACCATGAAATGCTCCTGCAACTTTAATATTTTTAAAAGTGGCTTTTTTATTTACTGATAATTTTCTTTTTTTACCATTCTCAACTACATAAGAGTTATTTTTTGAAGTATTATAATAATATTTATTTAATTTTGGAAAATTTGCCAAACCAACCACTGGATTTCCTTTATAATTTAAACCTATTAAATTGCTCCAAGTTGGATTGCCGACTATAAATGATCTAGTTCCATCTATCGGATCAATCACCCAAGTAAAGTCACTTTTAGTTTTTTTGTGACCAAATTCTTCACCAATAATTTCATGAGTTGGAAATTTTTTTTTAATTTTAAATCTTATAAACTTTTCAAAAGCTCTGTCCGCTTTAGTCACCGGATCATAACCCTTCCCTCTGCTTTTGTTTATTACTTTGAAAGGTTTATTTAATTTTTTGTAATAATGTCTCGTTAGATCTTTAGCTAATGAATTAAGAAAGTTGTAATAAAGTCTATAGTTTTTGAATTCCTTGTTAGACATGATCTGTTTTCATACTATTTAATTTAACTTGATTAAAGCTTAAAATTAAATAATTCTTTCAAAAAATAATTAAAATTGAACTAATAAAATTCATGGAAAAAATTCAGTCACATGCCAAATTAGTAATAGTTGGTGGAGGAATCTTGGGGGTAAGTTTATTGTATCACCTTACTAAAGAAGGTTGGAAAGACCTAGTTTTAATTGAAAAAGGAGAACTTACATCTGGCTCTACTTGGCATGCAGCTGGACAATGCCCGCACATGGTTGGGAGTTATAATTTAGCTAAAGTTCATCTGCATTCTACTAATCTCTATAAACAATTAGAAAAAGAAACAGGACAGGCAACAGGTTTTCATGAATGTGGCAGTTTAAGATTAGCTTATAAAAAAGAAGATATTGATTGGTTTCATTACGTTAAGGGAATAATGGACAATGTTGGTTCCCCTGCTGAAATAATTACCCCAAATGAAATAAAAAACGTTCATCCTTTTATTCGATTAGATGGAATACTTGCAGCCTTTCATACTCTTGAAGATGGACATACAGATCCTACAAGCACTACAAACGCTATGGCAAAAGGAGCTAGAAATGGTGGCGCAAAAATTTACAGAAAAAATAGAGTAAAAGATATAAAGCAACTTCCATCTGGAGAGTGGAAAGTTTTTACAGAAAATGGAGACATAATTTGTGAGCATGTTGTTAATGCTGCAGGAAGTTTTTGTCCTGAAGTTGGTGCAATGGTTGGATTAAAACAAGTACCTAGCATTAATATGATACATCATTATTTAGTCACTGAGTCACATCCTGAAATAGAAAAACTAAAAAAAGAATTACCCGTAACAAGAGATCCTGAAGCTTCAGCTTATTTAAGACAAGAAGGCAAAGGTTTATTAATTGGTCCATACGAAAAAGATGCAAAAGCTTGGGCTTTAGGTGGAATGGATTGGAAGTTTGATATGGAACTATTAGAACCTGAACTTGATAGAATTGAAAAACATCTTGAAATAGGAATGAACAGAATTCCTCAGTTTAAAGATGTTGGAATAAAAAAAATTATTTGTGGACCCATTACACATACTCCTGATGATAATTTTTTTGCTGGTCCTGCACCTGGATTAAAAAATTTTTGGATGGCGTGTGCCGCAAGCGTTGGAATTGCTCAAGGTGGAGGAGTTGGAAAATATTTGGCTCAATGGATTGTCCACGGCGACTCAGAAATAAATATGCTTGAGTTTGAACCTAGAAGATACATGAGTTGGGTAAATAAAAAGTATGCAGTTGATAAATCTATCGATCAATACACAAGAATGTATGTAACTCCAATGCCAAATGAAAGTATAGACGTTGGTAGACCAATAAAAACTACCCCTATATATAAAAAATTAAAAGACATGGGAGCTGTATATTTAGACTCTTATGGTTGGGAAAAACCAGCGTGGTTTGCAAAACCTGAAATGAAAGAAGAATATAGTTTTAAAAGATCAAATGCTTTTCCTTATATACAAAAGGAATGTGAAAACGTTCAAAACAATGTTGGCATTTTAGACTTAAGTACTTTTGCAAAATATGAAATTGAGGGAGAAGATAGCGAAGCATACTTAAATCGTTTATGTGCAAATTCAATTCCAAAAAAAGAAGGTAATATTATACTTGCTCATACGCTTAATAAAATAGGTAGAATTCAAAGTGAACTTACCATAACACGATTAGCAAATAATAAATTTTATGTTCTATCATCTACTGCATCAGAAATAAGAGATTTAGACTGGTTTAATCACAATGTCAGTAAAAATGAAAAAGTTGAAATAAAAAACATAACAGAAGATTATGGGGTACTTGTTTTGGTGGGACCAAATTCTAGAAAAGTTTTATCTCAATTAACATCAGAAAGTTTAGATAATAAAGATTTTCCATGGCTAAAAGGGAAAGAAATAGAAATAAACAAAGTGCCCGTAAGAGCTCTTAGAATTAACTACATGGGAGAATTAGGATGGGAATTACATCATCCTATGAAACAAATGGAGTCTTTGTATGACGCCATTTATGAGGTTGGAAAAAAAGAAAAAATAAATAATTTTGGTACATATGCTGTTAATTCTCTCAGAATAGAAAAAGCTTATCGAGGTTGGGGTGCTGAATTAACAGGTGAAATTAGCTTGGTTGAAGCAGGCATGGATCGTTTTTTTAATTTAAATAAAAAAAGTAATTTCATTGGATCTGAAGCTCTTAGAGATAAGCTTCAATCTGGAGTTGATATTAAAATAGTTTATCTTGAGATAGATGTTGATGATGCGGATGCAAGAGGGAATGAGCCTGTTTACCACGAAAATAAAATAGTTGGCGTGGTTACTTCTGGAGCCTACGGATTTAGAGTGAAAAAAAAGTTTAGCTTTTGCTTATGTTAAATCAAAGTTAGCTAAAGAAGGAACTGAACTATTTGTCGAAATCCAAGGTCAAAAAAGAGAAGCAAAAATTTTAAACGTTCCTGCTTATGATCCTGAAAACAAGCTGTTGAGATCATAATTATTTTTATTGACAGTTAAAAAAAAATAAAGCAACGTCCGATTTTTAGGAAAAATCTATGACAACAAGAAGTAATGCTCCACCAAAACCTTATCTGGGATTCGGTACTAGAATTAGAAAATCTCCTTTCTTTGAATCAACATTAAAATGGGGCTGTAAGGAATATACTACTTACAATCATATGTATTTCCCAGTTTATTATAATACACCTGAGGATGATTTTTGGAGTTTAGTTAACGATGTTACTCTTTGGGATGTTTCAGTTGAAAGACAAGTTGAAATTACAGGTCCAGATGCAACCAAATTTACCCAACTATTAACACCAAGAAATTTATCTGACTGCCAAGTTGATCAATGTAAATATGTTTTAAATACGAACTATGAAGGTGGAATTCTTAGCGATCCTATTTTGTTAAGAATTGGCAAAGATCATTGGTGGTACTCAATATCTGATAGTGATCTTTTGCTTTGGGCTATGGGAGTAGCTGGCAAAGGAAAATATGATATCGAACTAAAAGAACCAGATGTTTCTCCTTTGCAAGTGCAAGGTCCAAAATCAAGAGCATTGATGACTGAGTTGTTTGGATCATGGATTAATGATTTAAAATATTACTGGTGTAAACAAACTGAAATCAAAGGTATTCCTGTAGTAATTTCTAGAACAGGTTGGAGCGGTGAAATTGGTTATGAAGTTTATCTACGTGATGGAAAAAAAGGTGCTGAACTTTATGAAATGATAATGGCCGCTGGTGAAAAACATAAAATTGCACCAACTGGTCCTTCTCAAATAAGAAGAGTTGAAGCGGGAATTTTTTCTTATTTCCAAGATATGAGAGTAACTGATAATCCTTTTGAAATTGGAATGGATAGATTAGTTGATCTTGAAATGGAAGCAGATTTTGTGGGGAAAGAAGCGCTTATAAAAATTAAAAAAGAAGGAATAAAAAAGAAAATTAGTTGGAATAGAAATTCTTGGAGACCCTATTAGCAAAGTTGTTCCACCAGAATATACGCCTGGTTATTTTGTACCCGATCATTGGCCTGTGTTTGATGACAAAGAAGAAATTGGCTATGTAACATCAAAATGTTTTTCTCCAAGACTTGAAAAAAATATAGGTTATGCATTTATACCAGTAGGATATGCAAAAGAAGGAACTCAATTCACAATTAGATCACCATATGCTGATCTTAAGGCAAAAGTAGTTCCAATGCCTTTTTATGATCCAAAGAAAAAAATTCCGATAAAATAAAAGATTTATGCTCTCACAATATATATTAACGAGAGTAAATTTTGAATTTTAAAGATACACTTTTAGCTTCACTAGTTCCAATTCTTTTAGGTTTTGGGTTTGTAATTGCTAAACCTGCAATGGAATATTTTCCTCCTATGCTTTTAACAGGTTTAAGATTTGTTTTTGCAGCATCAATTTTAATTTGGTGGTTTCCAATACCAAAAGGTTTCCTTAAAAAAATATTTTTAGTCTCTTTAATAGCCAATACATTGCAATACTCCATTACATACACGGGTTTAAACATGATAGATGCTTCGGCGGCAGTGTTACTTGTTCAAATGGAAGTTCCGTTTGGAGTAATATTTGCATATTTTATGCTTAAAGAAAAACCAACTATTAGAAGCTTAATAGGAATAGGTATTGCATTTATTGGAATTTATATTTTAACAGGCACACCTAATTTAGATGGTAAATTTACTGGCGCAGCTTTAGTGTTTACAGGAGCAGGTATTTGGGCTTTAGGACAGGTTTTGGTCAAGCCATTGAGTAAAGAAATAAATTCAGTAACTCTTGTTGCTTGGTTAGCTTTATTTTCTGGTCCAATATTAATAACTCTTTCTGCTATTTTCGATGGAAACACAATTAACTATTTTAAAACAGCAAATCTAGAGAGTTGGATAATTGTGATTTTTTTAGGATTTATTATGCAGCCAATATCATATGGTTGTTTCTATTATGTTTTGAAAAATAATCCTATATACAAAGTTCTACCTATAGTTACTATGGGTATACCTCCTACAGGATTATTGGCAGCCATTTTTATTCTTGGAGAAGAGCCAACTAAAGAATTATTTATCGGTGGTGTTATTATTCTTATTGGAGTGATTATGATAGTATTTAAGAAAAAAAAAAATTAAAAATTACTTACTACTAATAAGATGAGTTTATTTACATCTGTTAAAGTTATAAATTCTGGAAAAGCTATTCTTTTATATCGAAAATATGGCACACCTCTGAGATATCACTCCACCTGGTTACGAGATAATGCTTTAGATTCTAAAACAAGAGATAAAAATAATGGGCAGCGCCTAATTACAATTTCGGATATACCTGTTAACAATTATATTGAATCAGCTTTACTTGATAAAAAGGGTAAAAATATAACATTAAAATTTTTACCTGATAAAAAAAAGGTTAAGTTTTCTTCAAAATGGCTTGAAGCAAATGCTTACGACAAAAAATCAAATAATTCAAAAATTTGGATAAATCCTGATTTAAAAGTTTGGTCAAACAAAACAATAAAAAACATTCCGATTATTAATTACAAAACTGCAAAATCAAATAAAAAACTACTTCTAAGATGGCTTAAATCTCTTCATTGTTTTGGTTTTGCAAAAATATCTGGCTGTGAAAAAAAATCTGGAACTGTCACAAAGATAGCAAAAATTTTTGGATATGTTCGCGAAACTAACTATGGCAAATGGTTTGATGTAAGATCAAAAATAAATGCGGTTAATTTAGCTTTTACAAATCTTGGTTTGCAAGCTCATACTGATAATCCATATAGAGATCCAGTTCCAACAATACAAATTCTTCATTGTCTAAAAAACTCTACTGACGGTGGAGATTCTAAGGTTGTAGATGGTTTTAATGCGGCTATCAAATTAAAAAAAGGAAATAAAAAATATTTTAATTTACTTTCTAAGTATTGTTCACGTTTTGAATTTAAAGGAAAAAAAAATGTTCATCTAAAATCACGTTTTCCAATGATTGGATTAACTCCAGACAATGAACTAATATCTATTCATTTTAATAATCGTTCTGTAGCACCAATTGTTGATGTTCCTTACAAAGATATGTTAAATTACTACAAAGCTTACCGTAAATTTTCCGATATAATTAATGATCCAGAAATGGCAATTAATTTTAAATTAAAACCAGGCGACTGTTTTATCGTTGATAATACCAGAGTTCTTCATGCAAGAACCGCTTACCTCGCAAAAGGAAGTCGTTGGTTACAAGGATGCTACGCGGATAAAGATGGTCTTTTATCTACAATTTCAACTTTATCGAAAAAGTAGTTCTAAGGCGCAAAGTTTATCCAGCCAGTAACAATATATTTAGTGCCACTTTTTAAAACTGATCCTGTGTGTGCGTGTGTCCACTCGGCTGGCCAAATTAGTGTTTTTCCGATTTCTGGTTTAACTTTGATGTCATAGTACTCAAAATTTGTTGTGCCTCCATCTTCAACATCATTCAAATAAGTCATCCATGCAAATAATCGATGAATAGAATCTAAGCTCGTTCTTTCTGAATGAAGTTGAGAAAAATGATCTCCAGAAATATATTTTTGAACATTAAAATTACCGATTTGAGTTCTGTCAAAAAACTTATGTTTTAAGAAGGGGTATTGACTTCTGTAATCTAAAAAACAATCTTTTAACAAGTTAAAATATAAATTAAATGATGAATATTTTGAATCTTTTAAATCGGAAGGCAAGACAGTTATATCAGTCGTCTGCTTAATTTTTGGATCAACTCCGAGCGCTGTTCTTCCTACTTTTTGCATAGATTTATTTTCTTCAAAAAATTTTATAATTTCATCACACAATTTTTCATTTTCTATATTCCAACTGCCTATAAAATTTGGAGATTTATTACTAACAATGGGAATTTTTTTCATAAATTTATACAATTTTTACAGAATCATTGTTAAATTCAATAAATCCTGTTCCTTTTTTTAAAAAAATAAGACCTTCTTTGTGACGATTAAGTAATAATAAATTATAACCCATTAAAGAATTTAAATGTGTATTGTTTGGAAATACTTTTAAAACATCTCTTAAAAATAAATCAGCTTTTTTAGTTAGTCTAGCATCGATCAAAGAGGAAGCTAATTTTTCAACCACTTCTTCTTGATTGTTATTAATACTATAAGACTGCTCAAATATTTGAATAGCATTTAAATAATCCATTTGTTTATAATAAATACTTGCCAAATTGTTTAAAAAAACTTTTTCTTTTGGTGCTTTATCACAGCACAATTTATAATAATGAATTGATTTGTCTAGCAATCCTAAATGTTCATAGTTTAAACCAATGTTGTTAATTGCTGTAAGAAGATTTGGATATTTTTTTAAAATTAATTCATATTTTTCAATAGACTCGTGATATTTTTTTTCACCAGTTAATTCTTGAGCCTCAGAAAAATCTTTTTTAAGTTGTGGATCTATTTGGTTCATTAATTTTTTATTTTTTTGATTCTTTAATTATTTGACTTATTACTTCTTCTTTTTTATGTCCCATAAGATGAACTCCTTTAACTCCTTTTATGTCGCGAAAAGATTCGATTAACTCTAAGCATATATTTTTACTTTCTTCTTTTTGATTTTCGGCACCTTCTAGTCTCTTAATAATTTGATCTGGCACATCAACTCCAAATAAATTTTCATTCATCCATTTTGCACTCTTTGCTGAAGCAAATGGTCCTAATCCAATTATAAAATTTGTTTTTTCTAAAATTCCTTCATCACCCAAAATTTTCATGTATTCGCTTAATATTTTTGAATCAAAAACATACTGAGTTTGAAAAAAATCGACACCTTTACTTATCTTATTTAAAATTTTACCAGGATTAGGTTTTCCACTAGTTGGAACTTCAGCTCCTCCTATAAATATTTTTGGAGCTGGATCTATTGTTCTTCCAGATGGAAATTTTTTTTCTTTACGCATCATATGTGCTGTTGCAACTAAAGTTATACTATCAACATCATTTACAATTTTAGTTTCTGGTTGATCGCCATTTTTTGGATCATCACCTCCTAAACAAAGAATATTATTTACACCCAAAGCTGATGCACCAACCAAATCACCTTGTAATGCCAAACGATTTCTGTCTCGCACAGTTAATTGTAGTATAGGATCTATATCATTCTGAGCTAAAATAATTGAAGCAGTTAATGAGGACATGTGAACTTTTGCACCTGGACTATCTGTAACATTAACAGCATCAGCAATACCTTTTAACGGCATCACGTTTTTTAACAAAGTTTCTTTATCAGATGCGTCTGGTGGAGTTGTTTCTGCAGTAAATACAAAAACTTTATCTAATAACTTTTTGTGAAGTAAACTTTGATATTCCATGTTCTACTATTATTAACCTAAATTTTGAAAAAATGGAAAGATATTTAAAAGATAATATCCTAAGATTTGCAATTTGTTTGTTATAATCAAAATACCAGTTATTAGTAAAATCATTCCTCCTATTTTTAAAACATTATTAATATTTTTTTTGAAATTTTTTGAAAATGTTAAAAAATTCTGAATTAAAAAACCAGATATTATAAATGGAACAGCTAAACCCAAAGAATAAAAGCTAAGCAATAGAATTGCTCTTGAAATATTTTCCTCTGTTGATGCAAGAGCAAGAATGGATCCCAAAATAGGACCAATACAAGGAGTCCATCCAAAACCAAAAGCCATTCCGACAACAAATGTAAATAATCTTTTTGTTGATTTCTGCGTATAATATTTTTTTTCGTAGTTAAGAAATTTAATATTAATTATTCCAAGTAATTGCAGAGACAAAATTATGATAATTAATCCTGCAACAATCCGTAATTGATTTGAATTTTGAAGCAAAAATTTTCCTAAGACAGAAGCGGTAGCTCCAAAAATTATAAACACAAATGAAAATCCTAAAGAAAATAAAAATAATGGAAATAAATCTACTTTCTTTCTTTCAATTAAATCATTTAATGATTGTCCAGAAATAAAAGACATATAACCAGGTATAAGCGGTAAAACACAAGGTGATAAAAAACTTATTAATCCTGCGCCAAAAGCTATGAATAATTCAATCATAAATTTTTTATTTTATTCAGTTACAACTTTTGAATTTTGTTCGCCTAAATTATCAATAGATAATTTAATTTTATCACCTGTTTTAAGAAAAACCTGTGGCTTCATTCCCATTCCAACTCCGGCTGGTGTTCCTGTTGTTACAATGTCTCCAGGTTGTAAAGACATAAATTTGCTTAAATAAGAAAGTAAAAAATTTGTATTATAAATCATATTTTTGCTGTTTCCATTTTGCATTTTTTTTCCATTTACTTCTAAAATTAAATTTAAATTGTTAATATTTGAAATTTCATCTTTAGTTACAATGTAAGGTCCGGTTGGTCCAAATGTATCTCCTGATTTACCTTTGACCCATTGGCCCATTTTTTCAATTTGCCATTCTCTCTCACTAATATCATTTACTATACAATAACCTAAAATATGATTTGGAGCTTCTTGTTCAGATATATTTTTTGTTTCTTTTCCAACTACAAAAGCTAATTCAACTTCCCAATCAAGTTTGTTAGAATTTTTTGCTTTCACAATATCATCATTTGGTCCGCTAATTGAACTTGTTGCCTTCATAAAAATAATTGGTTCTGGAGGTATCTTTGCACCTGTTTCTTTTGCATGATCAGAATAGTTTAATCCTATTGCAACAAATTTACCTGGTTTGCTAACGCATGCTCCAATTCTTTGAGAATTATCTATTTCTGGTAATTTTGTTAAATCTAAACTTTTTAATTTAGAAAGTGTTTCAAAATTAAGGTAATCAGGATTTAAATCTTTAATTTGAGAACTAATGTCTCTAACTTTATTGTTTTCATCTAAAATAGCAGGAGTCTCCTTTCCTTTTTCTCCAACTCTTAACAGTTTCATTCTATTTAAATTTAACCTTTTATTCCAAGGTGTGTATATTTGACATTTAAATAATCCTTAATTGCCATTGAACCACCCTCTCTTCCATAACCAGTTTGTTTAATTCCGCCAAATGGTGCCTCTGCAATTGCCACTAATGGCGTATTAACTGCTACTGTTCCAGTTTCAATTTGTTCTGAAGCTCGATGAGCTTGTTCCATTGAATTAGTGCAAATATAACTTGCAAGACCCAGATCATGATTGTTTGCTCTCTTAATAACTTCATCAAATGTTTCAAACGATAACATTGGACATAAAGGTCCAAATGGTTCTTGTTTCATAATTGTAAAATCATCTGTTACATCATCAAAAATAGTTGGTTCATAATAAAAACCTTTATTAAATCCCGAAGGTCTTTTGCCACCCAATAGTACTTTTGCTCCTTCTTGTTTTGTTTTTTCAACAAGTTCTTCAATTTCAGTAAGTCTTTTTTTTGTTGTCATTGGACCTAATTGAACATCAAGATCCATACCATTTCCTATTTTTAGTTTTTTAGTTTTTTCTACAAACAAATTCACAAAATCTTTTTTCTTACTATTTTGAATATAAAATTTACTTGGTGAAATACAAACCTGACCATTATTCCTAAATTTTGCAGCAATAGCCATATCAGTAGCTTTTTCTATATTTGCATCATCAAAAACAATGAATGGTGCATGTCCGCTTAATTCCATTGTAACTCTTTGAACTTTATCAGCAGCTTGTTTTAATATTAATTTTCCTACTCTTGTTGATCCAGTAAGTGAAATTTTTTTAATTATATCTGATGAAATTAATTGTGAAGCGATACTTGGAGGATCTCCTGACAATAAATTTACAACACCTGGCGGTATTCCGCTTTCTCTACATATGTCAACAAGCTCCATAACTGTACCTGGGGTTATTACATCAGGTTTAACAATTACTGAACAGCCTGCCGCCAAAGCTGTTGAGATTTTCCTAGCAGTTAAAACTAATGGAAAATTCCATGGTGTTAGTGCTGCTACAACACCAATTGGCTGATAATAAACATGCACTCTTGTGTCTTCAAATCTACTTTCAACTGTTTGTCCATAAATTCTTTTTGTTTCTTCTGAATTCCATTCAAAAATATCAGCTGACCCTCCAGCTTCAGCTTTTCCTTCCGCCAAAGGCTTACCAACTTCTAAAGTCATCCACTTTGCTAAAACATCTTGTTTTTTTCTTATCAAGTCTGCAATATTTCTAATAATAGAAGATCTTTTCCACGGTGGAGTTTTTTTCCAAACTTCTAAGCCTTTTTCTGCAGATTTAAGTGCTTTATCAACATCAGTTATTGATGCTTTTGATGCATGACCAATAATTTCTTCAGTTGCAGGATTTATAACTTCATAAGTTTTTTTGTCCGATGATTGTTGCCACTTTCCATCAATAAATTGTCCAAATTTTTCGTACATGGTGTTTAATTTAACATTACTATAGGTTGTGTCCACTATACAATTTACGCATTAGAATATATTTGCAATAATGATGGTTTAAAAGAAAGGAGGACATATGGCTAAATTTTATTGTTTTGGAAATTATACTACCCAAGGGTTTCAAGGTTTTATTAAAGATCCAAAATCTGATAGATCTAAAGCAGCTCAAGCTGCGGCTGATGCAGTTGGTGCCAAAATGGTTTCTTATACTGGTTTAAGAGGAGCTTACGATTTCTTTGTAATCTTCGAAGGAACTTTTGAACAAGGCGCCGGTATTAAGATGGCAACAGAAGCAAGTGGAGCTCTTTGTAATATTACAATCTGTGAAGCTATTAATATCAATGATGTTGCAGTAAATGCAGCAAAAATTGCAGCTGCTTACAAAGGACCTGGTCAATAGTAAATTGCAAATTTAACTTCTGGCTTCATACCAGAAGTTAAATTGAATCGTAAAGAACTGGAAACATTTTTCCATCTAGTGGATCGCCATCTTTGTATCCTGCATCTTGCATAGATTTTCTATAATTGTAGCTTGTCCAATCGCCTATATAGCTAATTTTTGCATCTTCTTTTGCTACTCTTAAAGTATAACGGCTTAATGTTTTATTTGGAATAGAAGAGCTTAAGGTTCCATGAAGCGTTCTCATATCAAATATAATGCAATCTCCCAATTCACAATCCCATTGTAAAAATTCATATTTATCTTTATTTCCTAAAATATCTGGTGGAAGTTCATATTTTTTTCCATTAATAATACATTCATTTCCTTCTACTTTATGGCCATCTTTAAATAAAACTCTTAAAAATAGTTTATTCCACAAATGAGAGCCTTTAACCCAAACTACTCCTTCATTTTTTCCTGTCGGTTGTAATGGCAACCAAAGTACACACATGGTTCCATCCATATCAAAATAACTTATATCATGATGAAACGGTGTTGAAGATTTTGACCCACCTTCCCTTAAAAACCAATTGTCCATTACAAGATTTATTTTTTTAGCTGACATTAGTTCAGCAGCTATTTTCGCATACGGTGAATTAAATACAAAATCTTTAAATTCAGGTACCAAGTCCCAAGTCCAATAATCTTCTAAATAAGCAGGAACACCTTTTTCCAACGTATGGTTCTTAAATCTAGGACTCGGATTTTTAATATCTCTTTCAATTCCTTTTTTTAATTTTTCTATCCATTTAACATCAAATTTTCCTTTAATAAAAATAGCTCCATCTTTATTAAATTGATTTATTTCACTTCTAGTAAGAAATTCATTCATGTTATATTATATTTAATATGTTAACTTATATTATAAAAAAATAAATGAAAATGCTTAGAGATAGTTTTGGAAGAACGTTCCCTTACATACGCTTGTCAATTACAGATGTATGTAATTTTAAATGTGGTTATTGCCTTCCTAATGGTTATCAAAAAAATAAAAGTGATAATAGAAAATTTCTTAGTTCAGTAGAAATTGAAAGGCTTGCAAAAGGTTTGTCTGAACTTGGGGTTTGTAAAATTAGATTAACAGGTGGAGAGCCTACTGTAAGAAAAGATTTCTTTGATATTGTTAAAATTTTAAAAAATAAAACTGGAATAAAGAAAACAGTAATTACTACAAATGGTTATCGTTTAGATAAAATTGCTAATCAAATTGCTGAAAGTGGCTTAGATGGAATAAATATAAGTATTGATAGCTTAAATAGAGAAACATTTAAAAATATTACAGGTCATGATCGATTGCCTGAAATACTAAAAGGGATTGAAAAAATTACAACAACTTAATTTTAAAAATATAAAAATAAATGCAGTCTTGTTAAAAGGAATTAATGACGAGGAAAAAGATTTTAATGAATGGAGCAATTTTATAAAAAATAACGAAATTGATTTTAGATACATAGAGTTAATGCAAACTGGCGATGGTTTAGATTACTTTAAAAAATATCATGTGCCAGCGAAAGTATTTACTGATTATATAAATAAAAATGGTTGGATTTTTCAAACTCTTGGAAGAGATGCTGGTCCGTCAAAAAATTATATACATCCTTCCTTCAAAGGAAAGTTTGGAGTTATTGCTCCTTATTCAAAAGATTTTTGCAAAAGTTGTAATAGACTTAGAATTACAGCAAGAGGTGATTTAAGATTATGTTTATTTGGAAATACTGGAATAAGCATTAGACATCTTTTACAAAAAGATGATCAGCTAGAAGAATTAAAAGATTTAATCTCTAAACAATTAAACTTTAAAAAAGAGTCTCATTATTTAGAGCTTGGAGAAACAGGCCTAATGAACAATTTATCTACCACTGGAGGATAATGAAAAATTTAAAAATAGTTAATCAAAATCAATTAAAAGATTGGGCTGAAGACCTTTTCAAGAAAAATTCTTTTAATATGGTTGATGTGTCTTCAAAGAAGGAAACTTTTAGAAGAGCTTTAGCTTCAGGAAAAATTTATGTCGGTAAAAAAGTTTTTAATATGATTAAAAATAATGAAATGCCAAAAGGAGACCCTGTTAGTCTTGCTGAAGTTTCCGCTATATTAGGTGTTAAAAAAACTAGCGAATTAATTCCTTTGTGTCATCCATTACCAATCGACCACACAGCAACTAAAATTATAATGCATGATGAAGATAATTCTTTAGAAGTATTTTGTGTTGTGTCTGCTGTTGCTAAAACTGGGGTTGAGATGGAAGCAATCATGGGAGTTAATGCAGCTTTAATTACTATTTATGATTTAAGCAAAATTGTAAATCCACATTTAAAAATTGATAATGTTAAACTATTGATTAAAGAAGGTGGAAAAAGTGGACTTTGGACCAACCCTGATGGTTTACCAAAGTTTCTAGACAATATATTTTAATTTTAATAAAAAATATTTATGAAAATCAAATTAGAGCTTTTTGGAGCTAGCCGTGACTTTAGCAAAAAAGATTATTTAGAATTTAATTTAAAAGAAAAAAGCTCCATAAAAGATTTAAGAAATGAAATATTAATTTTTATAGAAAATAACTTCAAAAGTAATGAAAATTATAAAAAATTAGTTCAATCCTCAGCATTTTGCTCTGAAGAAAACAATATTGTAGGTGATGATTATAAAATTACAAAAGAACAAAACATTGGAATTATACCTCCAATAGGAGGTGGTTAATGCTTCATGCTAAAGTAATAGATGCTACGAAAGAAAAAATTGATCTTACCAATGCACAAAAATTTATAGCTTCAAGCAAATGTGGTGCTTCAATATATTTTGTTGGCACTGTTAGAGATCAAAATAATAATAAAAAAGTTACTGGGATTACTTATGATAGTCACGACGCTTTAGTAATCAAAAGTTTTGAAGAAATATATAAAGAAGCAGAAACAAAATTTAACTTTAATAACATTGCTGTATTTATTGAACATATCAAAGGGTACGTTGAACTTGGTGAAACTAGTATAATTATAGCTGTTTCATGCAAACATCGTTCTCAAGCATATGACTTTTCAAGACATATTATTGAAGAAATAAAAAAACGAACACCAATCTGGAAAAAAGAACATTACGATGGGGAAGATTCTAAATGGTTGAAGGGAAATCCTTTAATTGATCAAAATCAACTAAAATAGATTTAGATTTTATTTTTACCAATTGAACTTTTGATTTATTTGATCTAATTAATTTTTTAGCTCCTCTGTCTCCCTTAATTTTTTTAAGAGATTTAATCATTGAATATTTAAAAGCTAAAGGGTTCCCAACTTTTTTCTTATAAACTGGTACAAAAATCTCTTTTTTTTTATTTTTTAAACCTGAGCACAAAGTGTTGAAAATTGTTTTTGAGACTAGAGGCATATCAGCATGTGCAATTAAAAAACCTATATTTTTTTTAGATATTTTCTTCAATCCACTCTTAATTGATGTTGATATTCCTTTTAAATACTGTGAATTAATTACAAAAGTTATTTTTTTGTTTTTTAAAGCTATTTTTCTAATTTTTCTGTTTTCGTGGCCCAATACAACTATTATTTTATTTACTTTGCTTTTAATTAAAGAATTTAAAATATGGTTAATTAAATATTTTTTTTTATATTTTTTTAAAAGCTTATTTTCACCTTGCATCCTCTTAGATTGACCTGCTGCTAAAAGAATTGATGAAATCATAAAATTTTTCTATTTTTTATATGTTTCAGCAACAAGTTGAGCAATTATTGATAATGCAATTTCAGGAGCTGCTCTTCCACCAAGTTTAATTCCGATTGGTCCATGAATTTGATTTATTTCTTCATCACTAAATCCAGCGTCTTTTAGTCTTTCACATCTATTAGCATGTGTTTTTTTACTTCCCAAAGCCCCAATATAATAAAATTTTTTCTTTATAGCGTGTTGTAAAGCTGGGTCATCAATTTTAGGATCATGAGTTAACGCTATTAATGCTGTATTTGAATTTGTTTCTATTTCTTTGAACGCTTCATCTGGCCACTTATTAATTATTTTCATATTGGGAAATCTTTGTTCAGTTGCAAAATAGCCCCTTGGATCAATTACAGATATTTCAAAATTTAAGTTACTCGCAAAATTAACTAAATACTGAGCTATATGAACAGCACCTACAATAATAACTTTGATAGGTCTAATATAACTTTCTACAAAGATATCAGTGCCTTCAATAACTCCATTTTTCTTTGACTGAAAAAAAGCATTTATTTGATCTGCAAATTTTTCAAAATCTTTACTTAATGATTTGCCTTTTTCAAAAATTTCACTATTGCCTGTTAATAGATTTGTAACTATTGCGAATTCAGACTTGTTTTCTTTTTTTTTAATTATTTCTTGTAAAGTTTTTAATTGCATCAATTAATCTGTTCTAAATAAACTGCAATTTCTCCACCACATGCAAGTCCTACTTCCCATGCACTTTCATTTGAAACTTTAAATTCAATTTTTTTAAAAAGTTTTTCTTCTTTTATTATTCCAATACATTCTCTAACCACTGCAGACTCAACACACCCTCCAGATACAGAACCTGAAAAATCTCCATTTTCATTAACAATCATTCTGCTGCCCGTAGGTCTTGGAGAAGATCCCCAAGTTTGAATTACAGTTGCAAGGACTACTTTTTGGTTGGCATTAATCCAATCATTTGCTTCTTCCAGAATCTTTTCATCAAATGAGTTTTTCATTAGATTTAAAGTTAATACTGAAAGAACTAATTAGCAAGCTTCAACAGCTTTTTTAGCAAAAAACTTTAACCATATTTGCTCTATAGTCTGCTGATGCATGAATATCAGAATTCATTCCAGATGCAGAAATTTTTGTATTATTAATTGCATCCGCTGAAAAACTTTTTGACAAAATATCTGATAAATTTTTATCATTATAAACGCATGATTTAGCACCTGTTACAGCTACATTAACTCCACTTTTGTGTTTAGCTACATAAACACCAACAATGGCATATCTTGATGCTGGATTTGGGTATTTTTGGTAACTTGATTTTTGTGGAATTGCAAATTCAATCGATTCAATAATTTCTCCACTTTTAAGTGACGTTTCAAACATGCCTCTAAAAAATTTTTCTGCATCAATTTTTCTATTATTTGTATGAATAACTGCATTTAACGCAATACAAGCAGATGGATAATCTGCAGCAGGATCATTATTAGCAATAGATCCTCCTATTGTTCCTCTATTTCTTACTTGAGGATCTCCTATTCCTTCTGCAAGAGCTGATAAAGATGGTATTGCTTTTTTAATTTCTTTTGAATTAGCAACTTCTGCATGTCTAGTTGTCGATCCAATTGTAACTTTTTTTCCACTTATCTTTATCCCAGAAAGTTTTTTAATCCCTTTTATATTTATAATATCCTTATAACTTGCCAAGCCTAACTTCATAGACGGGATGGTGGTCATACCACCTGCTAAAAATGCTGATCTTGAAGAAGATAGTTTAGAAGCTTCTTTTACATCTTTTGCTGAATGATAATTAAATATTTTCATAAATTTTCTCCTTAAGCTGCTTCAGAATTTTTATTTTTTTTATTACACGCTGTCCAAACTTTTTCAGCTGTAGCAGGCATCGAAATTTCCGTACCTATAGCATCTATAACTGCATTCATTACTGCAGGAGGAGCAGCTATTGCTCCTGCTTCTCCGCAACCTTTAGTCCCCAGTGGATTAGATGTTGCAGGAGTACATGTAAAACCTAAGTTAAAATCTGTAAAGTTGTCAGCTCGTGGCATTGTATAATCCATATAAGAAGCTGTTATTAACTGTCCAGAATTATCATAATGACAGTTTTCATAAAGTGCTTGTCCTATTCCTTGTGCTAATCCACCATGAACTTGTCCTTCAACAATAAGTGGATTAATAATTGTTCCGAAATCATCAACTGCTGTATATTTAACTACTTTAGTTTCACCAGTATCCTGATCTACTTCAACTTCACAAATATGAGAGCCTGCAGGAAAAGAAAAGTTTGCTGGATCAAAAAAAGATGTTTCTTTAAGTCCAGGTTCTTCTCCATCTGGAAGTGGAGATTTTACTTCGCCATAAGTACCTGGTAAATAACAAGCAAAAGCTACTTCTCCTATTGTTTTTTTCTTGTTTGATTTTGCTACTACAAATTCTCCATTATTGAAATCAACTTCATCTTCATTCACCTCTAGCATTTTAGCTGCTACTCTTTTTCCTTTAGCTACTATTTTATCGCATGCTTTAACTATTGCTGTTCCACCTACGGTTAAAGATCTTGAGCCATACGTTCCATATCCAAAAGGTCCTTTGTCTGTATCTCCGTGAGCAATTTCAATACTTTCTATTGGTACACCTAATTGATCAGCTGCTATTTGTGCAAACGTAGTATCATGTCCTTGTCCATGACTATGCGAACCTGTAAAAACAGTTACATTTCCTGTTGGATTAAATCTTACTTCGGCTGATTCCCATAAGCCTATACCACACCCTAACATCATAACAACTGGTGATGGCGCTATACCGCATGCTTCGAAATAAGTGCAAAAACCTATCCCTCTTAATTTTCCTCTTGATTCAGATTCTTTTTTTCTTTTTTCAAAACTTTCATATTCACCCAATTCCATTACTTTTTTTAAACCAGCGTTATAATCTCCTGAATCAACTGAGTGAACTAAAGTTTGTTGGTATGGAAATTCTGTTGGAAAGTTTTTCATTCTTATTTCAGCTGGATCCATCCCAAGTTCCCTTGCAGCTTTTTCAACTAAAGTTTCTATTGTATATGTAGCTTCTGGTCTTCCAGCTCCTCTGTACGCATCAACTGGAGCAGTATTTGTATAAACTGCTTTTACATTGGTATATGCTGCTGGCATTTTATAAACTCCTGTTGCGCAAGGTCCAAATAGATAAGTTGGTGTCACAGTACCGAATACTGATGCATATGCTCCTATGTTAGCTATTGTTTCATTTTTAAAACCTAAAAATGTTCCATCATTTTTTACAGCTAATTCAGCATGAGTAACATGATCTCTTCCATGACAATCAGATAAAAAAGATTCTGTTCTATCAGCTACCCATTTTACTGGTCTTTCAATTTTTTTTGCTGCCCAGCTACAAACAACTTCTTCAGCATAAGGATAAATTTTAGATCCAAAACCTCCACCAACATCTGGTGCTATTACTCTTAATTTATTTTCCGGAGCTACGCCGTTAAATGCAGAAATTATTATTCTTGCTAAATGAGGATTTTGACTTGTTGTGTATAAAGTTATTTCTTCAGTTGATGGATTGTAATCAGCATTTGCTGCTCTTGGTTCCATTGCATTTGGAATTAACCTATTATTAATTATGTCAATTTTTATTACTTTGTCAGCTTTTTCAAAGGCTTCTTTTACTTTTGCTCTGTCTCCTAACAACCAATCAAAGCACATATTCTTTGGTATATCTTTATAAATTTGCTCTGAGTCCATTGCATCTTTTGTTTTAACAACTGCTTTTAAAATTTTGTAATCAACTTTAACTAAATCAGCAGCAGATCTTGCTTCATCAAGACTTTCCGCGATGACTACTGCAACGTGATCCCCTACATAGTTTACTGATTCATTGGCTAATGGAGGGTGTGCTGGAACCTTCATATCTGATCCATCCTCACTTTTAATTCTCCATCCAGCTATTAATCCACCAATTTTATCATTAGCAATGTCTGCACCCGTTAACACTGCTACAACTCCTGGTGCTTTAGATGCTTTAGAGATATCTACTTTTTTTATTTCTGCTCTTGCATGAGGAGAACGAACAAAATAAGCATATGTTTGGTGAATAAAATTTACATCAGCAGTATACTTTCCTCTACCTGTTAAAAGCTTTTTATCTTCTTTTCTTTCAACTCTTGATCCAACCAAACTTGCCATAATTTTTATCCTCCTACATTTTAGAAGCAGCTTCTTTTACAGCTGCAACAATATTTTGATATCCTGTGCATCTACAGATATTTCCTTCTAACCAATCTCTTATTTCCGTATCACTAGGATTTTTTTTACTTTTTAATAAATCGATAGCACTCATAACCATCCCTGGTGTACAAAAACCGCATTGTAAACCATGAAGCTTTTTAAAGGCTTCTTGCATTGGGTGCATTTTTCCATTTGTTGTAAGACCTTCAATTGTTGTAATTTTTGATCCATCAAGATCTACTGCTAATGCTGTACAACTTTTTATAGATTTGCCATCTACATGAACAACGCACGCACCACACTGGCTGGTATCACATCCAACATGTGTTCCTGTTAAATTCAATATATCTCTTAAAAATATAGATAACGTTGTATGGTCGGGAATTTCTTTTGATATTTTTTTCCCGTTAATCTCTAAAGAAACTTTACTCATTAAGTTTACCCTCCCTTAATGCTTTTGATTTATTTAAACATAATAGAATATTAGATACAACTATAAAAAATTCAAAAATTCTATCTACACGCGATTAGTTTAAATAATATAATATAATTCCAATGATTATTAATGCTGGTAAAACAATAAATATTTTATTTATTGGTTCTTTTTGACTTTGAATTTTATCTTCATTTACTTTTTTAACTTTTTCAGTTGTAGTTTTTGTTGTAATTAATTCGACAAATTTTCCAAAAAAAATATCAGCCATTTTTTTTGCTGTCATATCAATCAAACGTGATCCTACTTGTGCAATTTTTCCTCCTACATTTGCTTCAACACTGTATTTAAGATTCGTTCCATCTTCAAAATCTTCTAAAGTTACTGAGGCTTCACCATTTGCAAATCCTACAGGGGAATTCCCTGATCCAATAATTTTATAACTGTTTGGAGGGTCTAAATCTTTAAGTTCAATATCTCCTGTAAAAGTTGCATTAAATGGACCTATTTTATTTGTAGCAGTAGCAGTAAATTCAGTTTCAGATTTTTTTACAAATTCTTCGCATCCAGGAATAGATTTTTTTAATATTTCTGGATTATTTAAAGCTTCCCAAACTTTTTGTTTTTCTAAATTAATTTGATATGATCCAGAAAGTTTCATAAATACTTAAATATATATATTAATTTATATGGATGATAACATAAAAAAAGAATTACAATCTGCAGCTTTTGAAAGATTAGTTAGTCACCTAAGAGAAAGAAAAGATGTTCAAAATATTGATTTAATGGACTTAGCTGGTTTTTGCAGAAATTGTTTATCGAAATGGTACAGGGAAGAAGCAGAAAAAAAGGGTATTTCAGTGTCAGATTCTGATGCTAGAAAACATGTTTATGGAATGCCTTATGCAGAGTGGAAAGAAAAATATCAAAAATAATTTCTTTCAGTGATAAAATTTCTGCCTTTAATATTTATTTTACTATGGTCTTCAGCTTTTATAACAACAAAACCAATAGTTGATTATAGTGATCCTTTTGCAGCTTTAAGTTTTAGATTTTTAATAGTTGCAATAGGTTTTTATTTATTTTCTTTATTTTCAAAACAAAAAATTTTAGTTAGTTTTAAAAGTCTTTTACCATCCATTTCTACAGGAATATTATTTCATGGTTTTTATCTTGGGGGAGTCTTTTATTCAATTTCAATTGGTCTTCCTACAGGGATTGCTGCTTTAATTGTTACACTGCAGCCAGTGCTTACAAATGCATTAGCTGGCCCTATATTAAATGAAAAAATTACATTGAACAAATGGATAGGAGTATTGCTTGGATTTACTGGTGCAACTTTAGTTATAGGTTTTGATATAGGTAGTTCATTGCCATTTTCTGGGATAATAGCTGTTTTGATTTCTTTAATTGCTGTTACTTCAGCAACTCTTTGGCAAAAAAAAATAAGCAATAATTTACCTTTATCTGTGAGCAATATGTATCAAGCAATTGGAGGGTTTCTATTTCATTTAGTAGTAATTATTTTTTTTATTCAAAAACCTTTTATAGACTTTTCAACAACCTTTATAATTGCAATGAGTCATCAAATATTATTAGTTTCTTTTGGTGCTTTTACTATTTTAATGTTTTTAATTAAAAGAAACTCAGCTAGTAAAACTGTTTCTGTTTTTTTTCTAATACCTCCTACCTCAGCGATTATGGCCTGGCTTTTTCTAGGAGAAAGTTTAAATAGTGTTGATATTTTTGGGTTTATAATTGCCACTCTTGGGGTTTATATTGCAACAAGAGAAAAAAATTAAATTTTATTTTTCTTTAAGTCTAGGAAACAATTCAACAAAATTACAAGGTTTATGATTAATATCTAATTGATGAATTAAAATTTTATCCCACGCATCAGTTACACCGCCTGACGATCCTGGTAATGCAAATATATATTTACCATTAGCCAGCACTGCACATGCCCTTGATTGGATAGAAGATGTTCCAACAGTTTTTAAGCTAATTGTTCTGAATACTTCACCAAATCCTGGGATATGCTTGTCTGCTATTTCCTCTAATGCCTCAGGTGTAATATCTCTTCCTGTTAATCCCGTTCCTCCTGTTGTTATAATTACATCAATCTTTTTTTTCTTAATCCAGTCTTTTAATATTTTTTTAATTGCTTTTTTGCTATCTTTACAAATTTTCCTATTTACTAAATTGTGTTTTGCTTTACCTATTTTTTTTACAAGAATATTTCCCGATTTATCAGTTTTTAAAGTTCTTGTATCAGTAACTGTTAATAGTGCTATATTTACTCTCATAAAATTTTAAATGATTATATTATCAATTTTATTTTTTGTAACTGCTATATTATATGCCAGTGTTGGTTTTGGAGGTGGATCTACCTATCTTGCTTTATTGTTAATATGGGAAGTTCCATATTATATTTTTCCTGTAATAGCATTAGTATGTAACATATTTGTGGTTTCAGGAAATAGTTTTAATTACATAAAAGCTGGAAATTTAAATTTGAAGCTCTTGTTGCCTTATTTAATAGGATCAATACCTTTGGCATTTATTGGAGGATCTTTACACATAGAAAAAAATTTATTCGAATTTTTTTTATTTTTTGTTTTAGCTTTTGCTGGAATTATGCTGCTAATAAACTTTAAGTCATACGATGATGAAGATAAAACTTATAAAAATATTCCAATTTTTATTTCTATTCCAATTGGAGGAGTATTAGGTTTTGTTTCTGGAGTAATTGGAATTGGCGGAGGAATATTCTTAAGTCCAATTCTTTTTTTGATTAAAGCAGGAAAATCTAAACATATAGTTACTGCTGCCTCTTTATTTATTCTTATTAATTCTATTTCTGGAGTAACTGGTCAATTAACAAAAAATGCAGTTTTTAATGATCTGGCGAATTACTGGTACTTATTTTTAGCCGTAATTATTGGTGGTCAAATTGGAAATTTTTTAAATTTAAAAATATTCCCAACAAGAATGCTTGCTTTAGTGACATCGGGATTGGTATTATTTGTTGCCATTAGAATGGCTTATAAATTATTTATATAATATTTATGGATAAAAATTTTTTTAAAAAAACACGAATTCTAGATGGAGGTATGGGTCAAGAACTCCTTCATAAAGGATTAAAGCCAAAAGGAACTCTATGGTCTGCGCATGCTTTAATTGACGAGAATTGCCATCAAATGGTTATTGATACTCATTTAGATTTTATAAACGCTGGAGCAGAAGTGATAGTTACTTCAACATTTACTGCTCGAAGAAATAGATTGATACAAAATGATTGTGAAAAATATTTTGAAAAAATAAATATTAAGGCTGTTGAATTGGCTCAAAAAGCAAGAGACATATCAAAAAAGAATATTTTAATCGCAGGAGGTTTGCCTAATCAAAAACAAACATATACTGCCGATCTAGGAAAAGACTTAAATTTAATAGAAAAAAATTTTTATGACCAGGCTAAAAGTCTTAGAAATGGAATTGATTTTTACTATCTCGATGTGATGAGCAGCGGATTAGAATGCGAAATTGCACTTAAAACAATTGAATCATTTAATCTACCAGTTTTAGTTGGAGTTCATCTAAGAGATAATGGCCAACTTCCTTCTGGAGAAAAAATTGAAGAGATAGTTAAAAATTATAAAAATAAAAAATGGCTTGGTGTTATTATGGCTTGTGTTTCTCCAAAAGCCTATGAGGCGGTTGCTAATGATTTAAAAAAAATAGATATAGCATATGGATTTAAGTTAAATGCATTTAAAAAAATACCAGTAGGTTATACTGTAGCTTCAAAAGATGCCTGGGGAAATGCAGGCAATCCTAATACTGTTTTGGGAAGAAACACCAAATTAAATGAGCCTACATTTTATAAATATGTAAAAAAATTTATGGAAAATGGTGCCACAATTTTAGGTGGTTGTTGTGAAATCAGACCTTCCCACATAAAAGAAATTTCTAGACTGAAATAATTTTAAATTGCTAAAATTATTAATATTTTGCTTCATATATTTCTTTTGCCATTGTAAAAAAATCATCTTCTTTTATTACTATTTTTGATTTTGTTTTTTTTACTTCATCAATCAAAATTGTCTTTAAATCTCCCTGATGTTCATTTTTTGGATCAAAAAATGCTACAACATGTTCTGCTGGAGATTTACCAGTTGCCTTTTGGATTACTTGGTTGGTTCCATAAGACAAACTTGCTTGGTAAATATTTCCACTAGTTCCCACAGTAATTGCAGGGCCTAAAAATGCTGTTGGTTGAACACATCCGTTCAAAAGTAACAAACTTAAGAATACCATTGCAATTTTTTTAAATAAATCGATTCGCACAACAATTTTTTGATATATGCATTTAATAACTATCTCAAGATGGAAATGAGAGTTATCAACGTAAAAATTTTTTAATTTTTAAAGTGTTTTGTAGCCAAACTCTAAGGAAGCATCCGTAATAGAATCGTATAAAGATTCTCCAAAACTTCTAAGAGCAAATAATCTTATTTTATTTGGATTGTCTTCAATCATATCAATTGTAATTGTTATGCCATTAAATACTGAATTCACACAATTATTTTTTCTCAATTCATTAAAATTGAATGGACACCCCTTTTTTAATATTTCTTTTGAATTGTTTCCTTCTAATTCAATAATTGCTTTTGAATGAGACAAGTCCGTAATTGCAAAATCAGTTTCTTTAAATGAAGAATGTATAGATTTTAACAATTCTTTTTTAGAAGAAACCAAAAGCCAATTTTTTGGACCAGACCATAAAATTCTAGTATCACTGTTGCTTATTACTTTTGATGCTTCATCATTTAATTGAAGTCCTTCAAAATTAATATCTTTTATCGAAATAGATGAGTTTTTATATTGAACTATTTGGAAAATTATTAAGTTTTTTATCTCTGAAATTTTTACTAAACTGTCTTCTTTTTTGTTGTCATGATCTCCAAAAAGACCTTTTTTATAAACTTTTTCTAATGCTGATGTTGTTGTCATGATCTTACCCTTTCTCCTTTAGGGTCAACGTAATGTGATGAAACAATTTCAACTGGTATTGTTTTATTTTTTAGTGGAGATAAAGCAAATAATTTTTCACCAATCATATTTTTTCCATCGCGAAGAATAGCTAATGAAAATGGATTATTGTACTCTACACTCCAACAAGAGGCTGAAACATGTCCTAATTTTGGATTTGGTAATTTTGATTTTGCTTCTTTAACTAAATGAGATCCCTCCGGAATACTTGTTTTTTTATCAAGTGGAACCACACCTACTACTTTCTGTCTATCTTCAGCAGTAAAAGCAGATCTATTGAGAGATCTTTTTCCAATAAAATCTTTCTTTTTACTAACCAGTCCTTGTAAACCATTATCATAGGGTATCGTCCTACCGTCTAATTCTGATCCAGCAACATGCCCCATTTCTATTCTTAGTGTAGATAAAGCCTCTGTTCCATACGGCTGAATTGAAAATTCTTTACCAATTTCAATTATTTTTTCCCACATAAAATTTCCATTATCAGACTGAACATTAACTTCATAAGCAAGTTCGCCTGAAAATGAAATTCTGAAAATTCTTGCATAAACACCAAATAAATTACCCTCTAGATATCCCATAAATGGCAATCCCTCATTTGAAACATCTGTGTCTGGAAATAATTTTTGCAATACGTTTCTAGATTTTGGTCCTGCAATTGCAGCACCAGCCCACTGTTCTGTGGTGGAAACTACGTTTACATTTAATTCAGGCCAAACAATTTGTAGATAATATTCTAAATGAGACAAAACGTTAGCAGCTTGCGCGGTAGTTGTGGTCATATGATAATGATTTTCTGAAATTCTTGTTGTGGTACCATCATCCATTACAATTCCATCTTCACGCAACATTACTCCATATCTTGCTTTTCCAACAGGAAGTTTTAACCATGCGTTTGTATAAACTCTATTTAAAAATTCTGCCACATCTGGTCCTTTGATATCAATTTTTCCTAATGTAGTCACATCACATACGCCAACATTTTTTCGAACATTTTCAGCTTCCCTTTTTGATGCTTCAAACAATCCTTCGTCACGTTGTTTGTAATATCTAGGTCTTAACCAAACACCAGCGTCAACAAAAACTGCATTATTTTTTTCATGCCATAAATGTATTGGAGATTTTCTAGTTGGTTTAGAGTGTTTTCCAATTTCTCTTCCCACAATCGCACCAATAGTAACAGGAGTATAAGGTGGTCTAAAAGTTGTATGACCTACGGCAGGCACTACTTTGTTTTCAACATTTGAAACAAGTTGTAGTCCATTAAGATTACTTGTTTTGCCCTGATCTGTTGCCATGCCTAGTGTGGTATATCTCTTAACATGTTCTATTGACCTGTATCCTTCTCTTAAGGCAAGCTCAACATCTGTAACAACAACATCATTTTGAAAATCTAAAAATCTTTTATATTTTTTTCCTTCAGGAAGTGGTACGCACCAAAATTTGTCGTGTTTTGTTAATTTTTTTTCAACGACAGTTGGGATGCTAACTTTGTTATCATTTTTAGTTATTTTTTTTGACAATTCTTGACCGGTTTCAAATGATGTTTTCAAAGTTTCTTCTAAAGTAAATATTCCGTTTGCAGATCCAACTGTTGTTTCTTCTTGTTTTGACTGACCAGGAACAAAGGCATCTATTTCTTTATCAAATTTTGTTTTATTTCCAGATTGAGACGCCAAATGTATTGTGGGAGTCCAAAAACCAGAAACACATATACAGTCACAGTTAATATTTTCAATTTGTCCTAAGTCTTTTTTATCTTCTGATATTTTTGCAATTTCAGCTGATTTTACTTTTTTGTAACCTTTGGCTGCTACAACTACATACGAAAATTTAATATTTATTCCCATTCTTTTCGCCTCATCTATAACTTCAGAATTTGGGTTGCTTCTTGTATCTAAAATTACTGGCCATATTCCATTTTTTTTAAATTCAATAGCTGTTTCATATCCGCTATCATTGTTAGTAAATATAAGTGGGTTTCTGCCAACTAGAACTCCATAAACTTTTAAATATTCTTTAGCTGCGGAAGATAAAACTACTCCTGGAGTATCATTGTTCCCAAAAACTAATGGTCTTTCTATTGAACCTGAAGAAATGACAACTTCTTTTGCCCTAATATACCAGAGTCTTTGCCTTGGGCTGTATTTTTTTGATTTCGGTAAATGATCGCTTAGTCGCTCTGACATTACCAGCATGTTATGGTCATAATAACCAAAAACTTGAGATCTATTTTTTACTATCACATTAGGCATCTCTTTAAGTTCAGCTACAATATTTTCTGCCCATTCTTTTCCACTTTGGTTTCCAATATTAACTTCGCTTGTTAACAAACTTCCACCAAATCTTGGTTTATCTTCAGCTAATATTACTCTTGCTCCATTTTTTGCTGCAGCATATGCGCTTGCTAAGCCTGATGGACCTGAACCTGTAATTAGTAAGTCACAATATTCATATTTATGCTCATATCTTTCTTTGTCATGTTTTATTGATGCAACTCCAAATCCTGCTGCTTTTCTAATAAATGGCTCATAAACCTTATACCAAAAACTTTTTGGCCACATAAAAGTTTTATAATAAAAGCCTGCTGGAAAGAATTTGTTTAAAAAATTATTTATAGCCCCAATATCAAAATTGACATTTGGCCAACAATTTACACTTTTTGCCTCTAATCCTTCAAAAAGTTCCTGCTCTGTGGCACGAACATTAGGTTCGGTTTCATTATTTTTGTATAATTGAACTATTGCATAGGGCTCATCTACGCCAGCACCAAAAAAACCTCTTGGCCTATGATACTTAAAACTTCTTCCAACTAAATGAACTCCATTTGCAATTAGTGCAGAAGCAAGAGTATCCCCTTCATATCCAAAATAATTTTTTCCATTAAACTTAAATGAAATTTTTTTATCTCTATTAATTAAGCCAATCTTATCTATTCGAAAATCTTGTGACATAGTTAATTATCTTCGTTTGGTTTTAATGTTTTAAATATTTCATGTGTTACAGTATCTCTTTCAACCTTAAACCATTGTCTACATCCTGAAATATGATGCCAAAATTCTAAATGTTTTCCTCTAGGGCTTTTTCTCAAATAAACAAAAGTATCCCATTCTTTATCAGATACCTCTTTGTTTAGTTCGGGTCTTTTAACTGTTGCGTCACCTCCGTATGCAAATTCATTTTGTGATCTCAATCCGCAATGTGGGCATTTAATATGCAGCATTTATGAAATCCAAGTTTTTGTGCCAAGACCTTTTTCATCAATCAAATGACCAGTGCTAAATCTATTTAAACTATACCCTGCATTTAATTCATGAACTCTATCTTGAGCTATTGTGTGTGCGAAAGTCCATCCTGATGCTGGGGTTGCTTTAAAACCACCATAACACCATCCACAGTTTAAATATAATCCTTCAATATGTGTTTTGTCTATGATTGGAGATCCATCCATCGACATATCCATAATTCCACCCCACGTTCTTAACATTTTTAATTTGCTAAGGAATGGAAACATTGCAATTCCTTCCGTTAAAACATGTTGTAATGTTGGCAAATTACCTCTTTGAGCATAACTATTGTATCCATCTAAATCTCCACCCATAACCATTTCTCCTTTGTCTGATTGGCTACAATAAAAATGTCCTGCACCAAAAGTAACAACACGATCCAATAATGGTTTAATTGGTTCCGAAACACATGCTTGCAACAAGTGAGTTTCGACAGGCAGTGTCATGTTTAACATTTCTGCTAAAACTGAAGTGCTTCCTGCTACACACAGTCCTACTTTTTTTGCTTTGATATTACCTTTAGATGTTTTTATTCCTTTTATTTTTCCATTAGCTACATCAAAACCAGTAACTTCACAGTGTTGAATGATATCTACTCCCATTGAGTCTGCCTGACGTGCATAACCCCATGCAACACCATCATGTCTGGCTGTTCCAGCGCTTGGTTGCATTAATGCACCAAAAATTGGAAATCTTACATTTTCTGAAAAGTCTGCCATTGGAATTAATTTTTTTACTTCTTCTCTTCCTAATAAGACCGCATCAATTCCATTTAATCTCATTGAGTTTCCTCTTCTAGAATAAACATTCATTTGTGCATCAGAATGAGCCAAATTGATTATTCCCCTTGGGGAAAACATCACGTTAAAATTTAATTCCTGACTCATATTTCTCCATAAATTCATTCCAAGCTCACTAAATAGAGCATTTTCATCGTGCATATAATTTGATCTAATTATTGTAGTATTTCTTCCAACATTGCCTCCGCCTATCCATCCTTTTTCAACAATAGCAACATTTGTAATGTTGTGCTCCTTCGCCAGATAGTAAGCTGTAGCTAAACCATGTCCTCCTCCACCAATAATTATGACGTCATATTCAGCCTTAGGAGTTGGATCCTTCCACGCTACTTCCCAATCTTTGTGACCTTTAAAAGCGTTTTTAATTAGACTAAATACTGAATACTTTTGCATAAATTAATTTTATAACAATGAGTATAAATAGTTCTTATTTTTTTTATATATATTTTTTAGAACTTTAAAAAATTGATAAAAAAGGATATTAATCCAGCAGCCTATAAGAAGTTTAAATATATAGAAGGTGGCAAAATGAGCGCAGTCAAATCTGATATTGAAATAGCTAGAGCAGCAAAGATGAAACCCATCAAAGAAATTCTTGATGGTATTAATGTACCTGACCAAGCAGATGTTTATAGTCCAATAAGTAGATATATTGCAAAAATTAAACTCGAATATTTAGAAAAATTAAAAACAAAAAAAGATGGCAAACTAATTTTAGTTACTGCTATAACTCCAACACCAGCAGGTGAAGGAAAAACCACAACATCAGTTGGATTAACTGATGGTTTAAATAAAATAGGAAAAAAATCTATTGTTTGTCTTAGAGAGCCAAGTTTAGGTCCTTCATTTGGAATGAAAGGTGGAGCAGCTGGAGGTGGATATGCTCAGGTAGTTCCTATGGAACAAATTAATTTACACTTTACTGGAGATTTTCACGCAATCACTTCTGCTCACAATCTTTTATCCGCTTTAATTGATAATCATATTTATTGGGGTAACAAATTAAATATTGATGTAAGAAGAATAGTTTGGAAAAGAGTAATGGATATGAACGATCGATCATTAAGATCAATTAATATTAACTTAGGTGGAGTAGCTAATGGTTACCCAAGAGAAGATGGATTTGATATTACTGTAGCTTCAGAAATCATGGCAATTTTCTGCTTATCTAATGATTTAAAAGATTTAGAGAAAAGAATTGGAAACATTACAATTGGTTACACAAGAGATAAAAAAGCAGTTTATGCAAAAGATTTAAATGCACAAGGCCCAATGACAGTTCTTTTAAAAGATGCAATGAGACCCAATGTTACACAAACCTTAGAAAATAATCCTGCAATTATTCATGGTGGTCCTTTTGCAAATATTGCACATGGTTGTAATTCAGTTATTGCTACGAAAACAGGATTAAAATTAGCTGACTACGTTGTTACAGAAGCAGGATTTGGCGCTGATCTTGGTGCTGAAAAATTTTTAGATATAAAATGTAGAAAGTCAGGAATAAAACCAAGTTGTGTAGTAATCGTTGCAACAATTAGAGCTTTAAAAATGCACGGAGGTGTAGCAAAAGATGAACTTAAAAAAGAAAATGTTGAAGCTCTTAAAAAAGGTTTAGTAAATTTGGAAAGACATATTATTAATATAAGAAAATTTGGCTTACCTGTTGCAGTTGCTGTAAATCACTTCATTACTGATACTGATAAAGAAGTAAAAGCATTAATTGATTACTGCAAAACACTTAATGTTAAAGCAACACTTTGTACTCATTGGTCAAATGGAGGCGAAGGAACCAAAGAGCTTGCCAAAGATGTTGTTGAACTATGTGAAAAAGGGGAAAATAAATTTAAATTTTTATATGAAGATAAAACTCCACTATTTAAAAAAATTGAGACAATTGCTAAAGAAATTTATAATGCAAGTGAAGTTGTGGCAGATACAAAAATAAGAGATCAATTGAAAAATTTTCAAGATAATGGCTATGGAGAACTTCCAATATGTGTGGCAAAAACACAATTTAGTTTTTCTACAGATCCAAGTTTAAAAGGCGCACCATCAGGACACGTATTGCCAATAAGAGAAGTTAGACTTTCTTCAGGAGCTGAATTCATTGTAGTAGTATGCGGTGCAATAATGACTATGCCAGGACTTCCAAGAGTACCTGCCGCAGACTCTATTAAATTAAATGACAAAGGCGAAACTGAAGGATTATTTTAGTTTCTCTAAAGTGTTCCAAAAAACTACTGCTAAATTTATACCTGTTAAATCATAATGATTTTTTAGACCTGTGGGAGAAGTCACATTAATATCACCAATTAAATAATTAGAAACTAAATCAATTCCGGCAAAAAAAATATTTTGTTTTTTTAGTTTTTTAGCCACATGATTTGAAATGTTTAATTCTCTTGAATTCAAAATTGTTCTAAAAGCTTTACCTCCTTGGGATAAATTTGATAATATTGAATTTTTAGAAGGTATTCTTTTTATTGCTCCTTTTACCATTCCATTAATAATAAACACTCTTTTATCTCCTTTTGTAATACCTGGTAAAAATTTTTGAACCATTACATGGTTAAATTTTTTCAAATATTTTTTAATTTTTTTTAAATTAAATTTGCCATTTAAAAACAAAATATCTTTCCCGGCAAAACCATGTATTGGCTTAATAACCACTTTCTTATATTTGTTTTTAAAGTTTTTAATTTCTTGAATATTTTTTGTAAAAATAGTTGGAGGCATAAATTTAAGAAAATTTATAGAAAATAATTTTTCAGAAATATTTCTAACTGATGTTGGGTTATTTATTATTTTTGTCTTATTTTTAATTGTATCTAGAAATAAAGTTGAGGTTATATAATCCATGTTAAAAGGAGGATTTTGTCTAATTAATACATATTTTGCTTTTGATAAATCAAATTTATTCTTTTGTATTATTTTAAAATATTTTTTTTTTTTTTCATAAAATTTTACTTCCTCAGCATTAACAAAAAGTTTTGAGTTAACAAAATGAAGATCTTTAGTTTGATACCAGTAAATCCTATAATTTCTTTTTTGAGCTTCCAGGGCTAACAAAAAAGTTGTATCAGTTTTAATATTTATTTTTTCTATGGGATCGGCTTGAATTGCAATAATTTTTTTAATACTCATTACTTTTTTTTTAGTTAAAATTTTCTAACGTTTTTTCTGCTTTAGTTTTATTTTGTTGTAAGATTTGTTCAATATTTTTTAAGTATATAGTTTCATCTTTACCAGTTTTGTTTTTAAAATTACGACCTATTAATCCCCTGTTAGAAATGTTTAACAAAAGTTTTCCCCATTCTAAAATCGATTTACCATTTATTTCTGTTTTTAAACCTTTCTTTGGAGCATCTAAATATGCTTTTAATACATCTTCACTTTTCCAATCTTTAATTAAATCTAAAGATTCATCCAATTTTCCATAAATAAGTCCAGTATAAAATGCAGGTCCAGCACAATGACAATCCCATTCGCAAGCATCTAACGATCTCATTTCAATATATTTTTTTAACCTTATTTCAGTAAAAATTGTGCTCAGATGTAGTTCTAAATCTTTAAAATTTGGTAAATGATTATTAACTTCAGATAGACTTCCTTTCATAAAATCACCGAAAGTTTTATTATTTAAATTTTTGTGTTCTTTGTTTTTGTAAATAAAAAGTAAGGGAAAATTAATTGCAAAATCTGCATATTTTTCAAAATCCATATCTTCTAAAAATATTTTTGGCAAACCACCCCTAGATGTATTTTGCCAAACCTTAGCTCTATATGATAGATATCCACTTGGTTTATTTTCTAAAATTGCTGAATTTGCAAAAATGGCTACTGTTATTGGTGTTAAGTAAGCAATTATTTTAAATTTTTTTTTAAAATCTTCTTCAGATATATAATCTAAATTAATTTGAGTTCCTGATGTTTGATACATCATGTTTAAACTTAATTTTCCTCCCTTTGGCATTTCTCTAGTCATCAGTTTATATCTTTGCTTAGGATTATTTGGAGCATTACTTAACTTTGTTATCGGATCATAGCCGATAGACATAGTTTTAAGTCCAAGCTCTTTGCAAGCTTGGTCTAGTTTATTTTGAAAATCATAAGACTCAGAGCAAACTTCATGAATATTCGATAATTTATCTCCAGATAACTCAATTTGATTTCCTGGTTCTAATGAAATTGATTTTCCACCAATTTTTAGACCCACAATACTTTCATTCTCATTTACTTCTTTCCATTCAAAATTTTTTTTGAATATTTCAAAAACTTTTTTCATATCCAAATAAGTGGCTCTAACATTATTGTTTTCTTGAAATAAAAATTTCTCATTTTCTACCCCTATAAAAAAATTTTTTTTAGCACCGCTTAAAAAATAATCTATAATTTGGTCTTTTGAATTAATTTCCATTTATGTTTTGTAGCCAATTTTTTATTTCAAGTAATCTAAAATCATCGTCCAAAAGATCTCTTTCTTTTTTTATAAATTGAATATGATGATTAATTTCTTCATCATTTTTAAAACATTTTTTTTTAATCAATTTTTCTCTTCGATCGTTAATTAATCTAATCATATAATCATAATGAATTTCTGGGTGGTATTGTAATCCCCAAATACTACACTTGCCTGACTTAAACGCTAATCCTTGAATTTTATTTGTTTTATTAAATGCTAAATGTACAGAATTATTAGGAACCTTAACTACTTCATCAAAATTAAAAGCAGGTGTTGTAAATTTTTTCAATTTAGATTTATATACAGGATGATTCAAACCATCATGAGTTAATTCAATATCAATTGCAATGCCAACTTGGGTTCCTGTATTTGATTTTTTAACTTCTCCACCAGATGCCGTAACGATTAGTTGGAGTCCCCAACAAATAGCAAAAATTTTTTTTTCAAACTCAAAAAGTTTTTTTGCAAAATCAATTTGTCTTCTGATTTCAATGGTATTATCATAAATATTCATAGTGCTGCCCCCCCAGATTATTCCATCATATTTATTAAGTTGTGGAATAAATTTTGCTGTTTCATTTTCTGTAGATGGATTCACAATATCTATTTCTGTATTGGGATAATACTTTTTTATATTATCTTTAAAATTAAAAGATTGTGGTTGATTTGATAATTTTTGAAATTTTAAATTTTCTTCATGAGTGTTACCTTCAACTATTAAAACTTTTAATCGACTCATTTTAAAATAATTTTCCAGACAAACTATGTTCGTACATAATTTTCATATCTGATTTAGATAATTTTTTAGGATTACCTCCTGTTGAAGGATCGTCAAGCGCCATTTGTGAAAGCTTATCTATGTCAAATTTTTTTTCATCCAATACTTCAGATAATTTATGAGGAATATTTAAATCTTTTCTTAATTCAATAATCCAACTAATAAAACCATCAAAACCTTCTTCAATATTTAAGTAATTACAAATCGAAACAATTTTTTCTACTATAGCATCTTTGTTAAATGTTAAAACATAAGGCATAAAAATTGCATTTGATAATCCATGATGAAGGTTAAATTGAGCATTTACTGGGTGGCTTAGCGAATGTATCGCTCCTAAACCTTTTTGAAATGCAGTAGATCCCATGCTTGCTGCGGTTAACATCTCTAATCTTGCATTTATATTTTTTCCATCTTTTACAGCAACTAATAATGAATTTTTAACTAACCTCATTCCTTCAAGCGCTATTCCGTCAGCCATAGGATGAAAACCAGGGGCACAAAATGCCTCTAGATTATGGGCAAGTGCATCCATTCCTGTTGCAGCAGTTAATCTTGGAGAAAGATCAACTGTTAAACATGGATCTAAAATTACTATTGATGGTAAAAATTTAGGATGAAAAATAATTTTTTTTACTCCAGTTTCTTTGTTTATAATTGCTGAAGCTCTTCCTGTTTCTGATCCTGTTCCTGCGGTAGTTGGAACTGCAATAATAGGAGCAATTTTTTCATCATTAGCTCTTTTCCAATAATCTCCAATATCTTCAAAATCCCATATAGGTCTAGACTGTCCTGACATAAATGCAATAGCTTTACCAACATCTAGGCCACTACCTCCTCCAAAAGCTATAACTCCATCACATTTATTTTTTTGAAATTGTGAAACTCCTTCTTCTACATTTTCTCCAATTGGATTTCCTGAAAAATTTGAAAAAATAGACAGATTATTAAAGTTTTTTTTAATTTCTAAAATAACATTTTTAACCATATCAAGGTTTATAAGATCTTTGTCGGTAACTAATAGTGGGCATGAAATTTTTAAATTTTTGCAAGCTTGAGACAAATCTTTAATTCTATCTTCCCCTACCCATACAGAAGTTGGATAATTCCAATTAATTTTCATAATAAAATACTATTTCAATTTCTACTATTTTGTTAGTAAAGTACATTTATAAATTTATTTATAGATGGAGAAAATTCAATGACAAAAGTAGCAATTATTGGAACGGGACCGTGTGGTCTTTCGATGTTAAGATCTTTTGAACAAGCTGAAAAAAAAGGTGAAAAAATACCTCAAATAGTTTGTTTCGAAAAACAAGAAGATTGGGGAGGATTGTGGAACTACAATTGGAGAACCGGATCTGATCAATATGGAGACCCTGTTCCTAACAGCATGTATAGATATCTATGGTCAAATGGTCCTAAAGAATGTTTAGAATTTGCTGATTATTCATTTGATGAGCATTTCGGACATCCAATTCCATCATTTCCGCCAAGAGAAGTTTTATATGATTATATAATTGGTAGAGTAAAAAAAGGGAATCTTAAAAACAAAATAAGATTTAACACAACTGTTATTACTGTAACTTATAATGGAAAAAATTTTGAAGTAACTTCACATGATAAAAAAAATGATAAATTTTCAAAAGATACATTTGATTATGTGGTTGTATCTTCAGGACATTTTTCAGTTCCTTATATTCCAGAATATCCGGGAATGAAATCTTTTCCGGGAAGAATATTACATTCGCATGATTTTAGAGATGCGGAAGAATTCAGAGGTAAAAATGTTATTGTTTTAGGAAGTAGTTATTCGGCTGAAGATGTTGCCCTTCAATGTCACAAGTATGGAGCAAAAAGTGTAACCATAGGTTATAGAAATAACCCAATGGGTTTTAAATGGCCCAACGGAATGAAAGAAGTCCATTATTTAGACAGGCTAGAAGGAAATAAAGCAATCTTCAAAGATGGTCACGAGCAAGAAGCTGATGTGATAATTTTGGCTTCTGGTTATCTTCATCATTTCCCTTTTTTAACTGAAGACCTTAAACTAAAAACTAGAAACAGATTATATCCACCAAAATTGTACAAAGGTGTGGTTTGGGAAAATAATCATAAATTGTTGTACTTGGGTATGCAGGATCAATTTCATACCTTTAACATGTTTGATTGTCAGGCTTGGTACGCAAGAGATGTAATAATGGGTAAAATTAAAATTCCAAGTAGTTCAGAAATCAAAAAAGATATAGATAAATGGGTTGCTATGGAAGAAAAATTAGAAAATCCAGATCAAATGATAGACTTTCAAACTGAATATACTAAAGAACTTCATGGATTGTCTGATTATCCAAAAATTGATTTTGAATTAATTAGAAAACATTTCAAAGAATGGGAACATCATAAAGTAGAAGATATCATGACTTATAGAAACAAATCTTTTTCATCCCCGGTTACTGGGTCTGTTGCACCAATTCATCATACCCCATGGGCTTCCGCAATGGATGATTCTTCAAAAACTTTTTTAAATCAATCAAAAAAATAAGGTATCAAAAAAACTACACAACCGGCTAAAAAGAAAAGACTTCCAAACATAGCCCAAAAATTTCCAAGGCTAGACATAATAAAACCAATTGAAGAAATTAAAAATAAAACCCAACCAATAATATTTATAGTTTTAATATTCATTTTACCAGCTAATTTCTAATTTTTTGTTTTCACATATAGACTTTAAAACACTAAACATTAAAGGGAATTTTTCTGCTTTAAGGTCTTTAAAAATTTTTGGACCTATTTCAAATGCAAGTTCAGCACCTTCTACAGTTATGTCCTTCATGTATAATTCTTTTGCATCTTTATATAAATGTCCTTGTCCAAGATACTTTCCCATTAAACTATTTCTTCCTCCAATAGCACTGACATAAAGATCTCCAAGTCCAGCTAGTCCATAAACTGTTTCTGCAGTTCCTCCATAGCAAGATACAAACTCTGCCATTTCAGAAATTGATCTATGTATTAATGATGCTGAAGTATTTAAATAATATTTAGATTGAATCTCAATTGGAGCCTTTGAGTTGCTTAGGCCTTCAGCAGCACCAATCAACATTGAATAAATATTTTTAATTGCTCCTGAAAATTCAACACCTTGAAGATCGGTTGAAAGTTCTGTCGAATAATAATTAGTTGAGATAATTTTTTTTAAAAATTGTGCTTCTTTTATATCTGGATTAGCTATTACAGTTCCTGTTCTCATTTTGTTTGCTAAACCAGTTGCTAAACAAGGTCCTTTAATTGCTGATATATTAATTTCATTATCATTATGTCCTTTTTCTTTTAACAATATTTTTATTTTTTCTGACAGAGTAATTAACTCGTCATTTTCTACAGATAGGCCTTTTGTTAACAAAACTATAGGAAGTTTTTTTTTGTAATATTTAGAAATTTCTTCAGCAAACCACTTTATTCCTACTGAACTTATTCCTGCAACTATTACATCTGCACCTTTTTCCATTGTAGGTTTTAAGTTGTCAAATCTTTCTATGTTAATTTTTGAAGGTAAACTAGTTTTTAATGATGGATGAAAATTTTTATTTTTTTTAATAGATGTTATTAGTTCATTCTCTAAATGCGTACCAACTAACGTTACTTCATTATTATTATCCGCACATGGAATTGTAAATGCTGAACCCATAGCTCCAGCTCCAATGATTAAAATTTTTTTCATAGTTTAAATTATGCTAAAGTTTTTCTAATTGCTACTTTCCATCCTTGCAATAGGTTATTTCTCAATGATTTATTTATTTTTGGAGAAAAAACTCTATCTTTTTTCCATATATGCTTTATTTCGTTTAAAGATTTAAATTCTCCAACTTGATACCCTGCAAATAGCGCAACTCCTAAAGCAGTTGTTTCTAAAACTCGTGGTCTAACTACATTAAGATTAATAGTGTCAGATAAAAATTGAGAAAACCAATTATTTGATACCATACCTCCATCAACTTTTACGATTCTAGGTTTTAAACCATCTTTTTTCATTGAATTAAATAAATCATAGCTTTGATATGCGACGGACTCCACAACTGCTCTTACTAAACTTTTCCAATCACTATCTCTTGTTAAGCCTGTTATTAATCCTCTAGCGTCCGGTCTCCAATATGGAGCTCCCATACCACTAAAAGCTGGTACTATGTAAACACCATCATTATTCTTTTTAGATTTTGCTATTTTCTCAGTTTCGTAAGCATTATTAATTAATTTTACTTTATCTCTAAGCCACTGTACTCCTGCTCCAGCGATAAAGATTGAACCTTCTAAAGCGTAAGTGTTTTTTCCATTTAATCTGTAACAAATTGTTGTCAATAATTTATTATTTGAATAGATTTTTTTTGATCCAGTATTTATTATTACAAATGCACCAGTTCCGTAAGTGCTTTTAATTGATCCTTTTTCAAAACATGCTTGACCAACTGCAGCCGCCTGTTGGTCTCCTAAAACAGCTGATATAGGAATTTCTTTTCCGATAATTTTTTTATTTGTGATGCCAAAATCATCAGTAGAATTTTTTACCTCTGGTAAAATATTTTTTGGAATATTTAATTTCCTTAAAATTTCTTTATCCCATTTGTTGTTATTTATATTAAATAACATTGTTCTACTTGCGTTAGTAGCTTCCGTTAAATGTTTTTTACCTTTAGTAAGTTTCCATATCAAAAAAGTATCTACAGTACCAAACAATAAATTATTAGATTTTAATAATTTTTTTGAATCTTTTACATTCTCCAAAATCCATTTTATTTTTGTTGCAGAAAAATATGGATCTATAAATAGTCCAGTTTTTTTTCTAAAACTTTTTTCATACCTTCTTTTTTTAAGTTTTTCACAATATTGTTGAGTTCTTCTATCTTGCCAAACAATAGCATTGTAAATTGGTTTGCCAGTTTTCTTGTTCCATAGAATGGTGGTTTCTCTCTGATTGGTTATTCCAATGCTTATTATATTGCCTTTTAACTGTGAGGCTTTTTTTATAACTTTTCTTAGTGCTTTAAGAGTAGTTAGCCAAATTTCATTTGGATTATGTTCTACCCAACCATTTTTTGGAAAATATTGTTTAAACTCAAATTGTGATATAAATTTTACATTACCTGTTACATCAAACAATATTACTCTTGTTGACGTAGTGCCTTGATCAATAGCGACTAAAAATTTTTTCACAATTTTAATCTATACCAAGGTGCTTCTTTCTTTTTTCTACCCAAGTTCGAATTAAATTATCAAATATCAGAGCTATAAAGGCGACACAAATACCAAGTATTAATCCTTTGCCCCCACCTTTTTTATCAGATAAAGCTTTTAGAATATATTGTCCTAAATCTTCTGTTCCAATAAATGCTCCTATAATTACCATAAACAAAGCAAATACGATTGTTTGATTTACACCAAGCATCATGTGAGGAAACGCTATTGGAAATTCTATATTTATTAATCTTTGGAATTTAGTTACACCTGACATTGTGGCTGCGTCATGCAAAGCAGGTGGAACACTTCTTAATCCCTCAATAGTATACCTTGTAGCAGGTATAGTTGCATAAACAATTACTGCAATTAATACCGATGTATCCGTTATACCAAAAAGCATCATTACTGGAATTAAATATACAAAAGAAGGAAATGTTTGAAAAATATCACAAACTGCCAACATAAATTTTGTGGTATATTTGTTTTGTTGACATAAAGTTCCAACAGTTAATCCAATTGTGCAAGATGCAATAACTCCAAAAGTTGCCATGTATGTTGTGACTAAAGCTCTATCCCACCATGGACTTAGCGCTATAAATAATGCTAATCCACCTACTGTAAAAGCTGAACGAATTCCACCAATTATATAACCTGCTCCAATAACTAATACTAAAGTAGCAACTGCTGGCATTCTTAGATACAAGGCTCTCATTGGTTGAAGAACTTCTGTTATTAGCCAAGTATTGAATATTTTTAAAGTTTGAAAGAAAGTATCCCAAATCCAATCAACACCTTTATTCCAGAAATCTGCAAATGATAATCCTTTATTATGTGGAATTTCAGAAAAGTAATTAAAATTATCTTTAAACAAAAAGGTTCCAACATAGGCAAATGTCACTCCTATTAATACTGCTCCAGCAAAAAACAATGTATTTTTATAACGCTGAAAAAAAGTCAGGTTACCAAAATAATCTTCTTGTTTATTTGCCCAAGCCAATGACATTTTATCTAACAGTATTGCAATCATGCTAATACATAAGCCGGCTTCTAATGCTAATCCAATATTTAGCTGATTTAAAGCTAACAATAAATTCCACCCTAATCCTTTAGCACCTATAAAAGCTGCAATAACCGCCATAGAGAAACACACCATTATGACCTGGTTCACTCCAATTAAAATGTCTCTTCTTGCTGTTGGAATTAATACTTTGGTCATAAGTTGCCAATTATTACATCCACTCATTTTGCCAGCTTCAATAACTTCGGAAGGTACTGCTCTAAGACCTAACAAGGTTAATAAGATCATTGGAGGAATAGCAACAACCATTGTTATAATAACTGCAGCATGATCGCCAATGCCAAACAGAACCATTGCAGGAACTAGAACTGCATATTGTGGCATAGTCTGCATCACTAGGAGTAATGGATATAAAGCTTTCTCAACACGTTTGCTTTTGTAAGCCATAATGCCTAAGCTCAAACCAAAAATAAAAGAAAGTGGTGCTGCAACCAATATAAAAGAAAGTGTTTGCATCGAAGGTTTCCATTGACCAAATACAGAAATATAAATCATGACTAAACCAGCGAATATAGCCAGACCCTTGCCACTCAGTTTGTAACATAATATTACTGCACCCGCTGCAACGATTGTCCACGGTAACCCTGGCAGTTCTGCCCATGGATTTTTATCTATCCAGTCCCAACTGGTAAATGCGACAACTGTTTTAGAACCACCTAATAAAATTTCTCTAATCAATTCAATAAGAAATGTCATAGATGCAGTTATATTTCTTGTTATTTGTAGTACTAAAGGTCGAGTTCTGTATTCTTGAAGATCTTCATTCCAAAACTCCATTGGCATCCATTCATTTAATAAGAAAAACAAAGAGTCATTTACCCAAATAGGTAACCATCCAAGTAAAGGAGGTAGTCGCCAAAGGGTATCAAATGCATAATATCTTACTTCTGCGCCAAATAGTGTGTAAGTACTTTGATTTGGGTCTTTAATAAATTCAGCTTGACCTCTTATAAATTTGTAGGTTTCAGGAACATCAATTGCAAAGCATAAGGCAAAAAATATAACTAACAAGAATAACCATTGAAATAATTTTGGATATTTTTTTAATAATTCCATATTTTAATCGTTATTTTTTCTCCCCCCCAAAAACAGTATGAATTATTTTTGAAGGATGAACAGTTCCAACAATTTTATTATTTTCATCAATTACAGCTACAGATTTTTCTTGAGTTAAAATCTTTTCAGCTACGTTTTCAATTATTTCATTTTTTGAAACTTTTAAATCACTTAAATTTTTAACATCATCAACGGGATCCATTACCGCCTCTATTTTCAATACTTTTTCTCTAGGAACCTCTTCTGTAAATTTTTTTACATATTCTGTGGCTGGATTTAAAACAATTTTGGCTGGAGTATCTAATTGCTCTATTATGCCATCCTTCATTATTGCTATTCTATCCGCAAGCCTAAGAGCTTCATCAAAATCATGAGTAATAAACATAATTGTTTTTTTTAAAACACCTTGCAGTCTTAAAAATTCATCTTGCATTTCTTTTCTAATCAATGGATCAAGAGCAGAGAAAGGTTCGTCTAAAAACCAAATATCAGGTTCAACAGCCAATGAACGAGCAATACCTACTCTTTGTTGTTGTCCACCTGAAAGTTCTCTTGGAAAATAATTTTCTCTTCCATCAAGACCAACAAGTTTAACCATGTCCATAGCTTTATTGATACTATCTTCAGTTTTAATTCCTTTAATTTGAAGTGGGAAAGCAATATTTTCCAAAACTGTTTTGTGTGGAAGTAAAGCAAAACTTTGAAAAACCATTCCCATTTTATTTCTTCTAAGTTCAATTAGTTCTTTGTTTTTTAATGAAAGCAAATCTTGACCTTCTATAAAAATTTTTCCATCCGTGGCATCTGTTAATCTAGAAATACATCTTAATAATGTTGATTTTCCTGAGCCTGATAAACCCATAACAACCAACATTTCTCCTTTTGCAACTTCAAAAGAAGCATTGTTTACACCTACAATGCATCCATTTTCTTGGAATGTTTTTGCATCAACATTTCCGCTTGCTTCTTGGAGCATTTTTTTAGCATTTGCTCCAAAAATCTTATAAACAGATTCACACTTAATTACCGCATCAGTCATAATCTTTTAACAAGTTATACGAAATTCAGTAAAAATAAAATCTATATAATTGTTGTTTTTCCCCCTTAAAAATTTCTAATAAAATAAACTCTTGTATCAATTCCAGTGTTAAAAAAACTTAAAGCTTCTCCACTAACAGTAATTGTTTCATTTACTCCAACATTGCTTCCAGTTAAAACAAAACCAGCAAAGCATTTATTTTTCTCTTTGTCCCACTTAACAAATGTTTCTTTAATATCATTACCGTTAATAGTATATATATGTTTAGCTTTAAAATTTGTTAAATTGGCGCCCATAACAGAACGCTGACTTACAATTTTTGTTGCATTGCAAACTGCTTCGTATTGTTCTTCAGACAATCTATGATCATCAGTTCCTTCAAAGGTTACTAAAATACCTGATGGAAGGCTTGAAATCAGTTTGCTTAGTTTTTTTTCTTGTGCAATTCTTTCCTCCTCTAATTTCATTTTTCTAACTAATTCATCGCCTCCACCCCAAAAAATATTTAAAATAGCAAAAGATAAAATTACAATAACTGTTATAATAACAAGACCACCAAATTGTCTAACTGGTTCGGGTAACTCCTTTAATTTATTTAAATATCTATCTTGTAGCATTATTTTAATTATTCTTGTAATTCACCGTTTTTCCAAATTCCTGTTTTTTCTTTTCCATCAGACCAAGTAAACGTTCCTTTACCATTCATAAAACCATTGACCCACTCTCCTTCATAAGTTGCACCATCTGGAAAAGTTAAAATTCCTTGACCGCTCCACTCGCTATTTTTAAATTCACCTTTATAAATATATCTATTTGGCCAAATTTCAGTCCCTTGACCATTTTTTTTTGTACCAACCCAATTCCCTTCATAGGTTGTTTTATCTGTATAGGTCCATTTACCAAAACCATTTACACAGTTTCCCTCGCAACCTGTTTTTCTAGCTAATACTGAATTTGTAATTAAAAAACTTAAAATTATACAAAAGATATATTTTTTCATAATTATATTTTACACTAAATTATATAAAAAAAAAATCAGACTTTATTCTCCTTTTTTCTACAAAAATAAAAGGAAATATTTTTTTCTAAGTTATCACTTTTTAAATTTCTTGTAATTTCATGAACCAATTCACCAGATTTTCTAGTTATTATGCCTGACTCTGAGTAATTCTTTTCTTTATTAAAAGCTTTAAATAAAACTACGTCTTTATTTACAACTTTGACATCAAATTTTACGGTTTTTGAAAGGAACAATGATAGTCCATTAATCAATAGTGTTTCTGGTTGTTTTGCAAAAATTTCAAATTTATCTAACCCTTTTTCATCTAAATCTTTGGCTAGAAAAGTTGTATAATTATATTCTGAATTCTTTAGTATTTTCTTTTCTAACTCGCATACAAAACCAAGTTCAATATCCTCTTGTATATTAACATTTTTAGCAAATGATATAGTAAAGAATAATAAGCTGAGAGAGATATATAAAAAAAACTTTAACATTTAACTAATTTCTTTTCTAATTCTAATCCATGTGGATTTACAAACTTAAAAAAAAATCTCCCCCAACATTGTTGGGAGAGATTTATAATTTATTAGCTTTTGTGCTTATTTAGTCCAAGCTTTCCAAACAGACTTGTTATCAGCTAACCATTTTTTACCTGCATCTTCGTGAGTCATTTTGTCAACGTCAACTAAAGCTGCCATTGCACCAATTTGACCTGTAGAAAATGAAAGTTTTTTGAACATTTTAGCTGCTGCTGGATGAGTTTTTGTCCAGTCTGCATTTACAGCCTTTTTCAAATAACCATCTGGTGAACCACATTTTCCATCACCACCGTCTTCTGGTCTACAACCAGCACTGTATGGCGGGAAGTCTATAAATGTAAAACCAGCACCATCTGTAAAGTTTGGTGTCCAGTTAAAGATTATAGTTCCTCTTCCTTCTTTCTTTGCTGCTGCTAATTCTGCCCAAAGTGCATCTGCACTTCCTGCAAATTTAACCCACCAAAGATTTCCTAAACCTAATGCATCAATTCTTTGAGGTATTAAGTCTCCATGCCAAGTTTGTGGACCTTCTAACATTCTTCCTTTTCCATCTGAGTCAGGTGTTACAAAGTTTTTAGCACAATCAGGATTTTTTAAAGCAGTCCAATCTGGAAGACCTGGACATAATCCTTTATCAGTTACCCAATTAGGATATCCCATGTCCTCAAGAGTTCTTGCTTCGTGATCTCCCCAGTCAAGTAAACCACCAGCATCAAGAGCTGTAGTAAATGATTTACCAAAAGCAGATTCCCAAACTTCGTGTGATATATCTACATCACCTATTCGAATTGACTCATAAACAGCTTGAGAGTCAGCTGGTACATATTCTACATTTCCACCCATGTCTTCTATAATTCCACCAATTACATAAGCCATAACAACTTGGCTTGACCAATTGTGTGTTGGGATTCGAGTAGGTTTTTTACTGTCAGCTGCCTGAACAGTAGCAAAACTTGCTAATGATATCAAAACAGCAGATATTAAAGATAATATTTTTCTCATTACCCCTCCTTTATATTTATTAGTATTAATAATTATTAATATATTTAATTATGCACCTATTTTAAAACCATAGTCAACGTATTTGACCAACAGAACCCAAAACGGACAAAAAAATTTAGTTATTTTACTTAATCAAAATGTCTTGATAGGGTTAGCTTTAACTAAAAAAATGCAAACAAGTCTTGACATAAAAAATCCTGGTTTAAGAACTTTACCACCTGGAGTTGAAAGATACTATGTAAAAGGTGGAGGATTATCTGTAATAGAAGTTTTTCCTGAAGACAAAATAGAAATTATTAATGAAGAAGGCAAACAAACTTGTGAAATAGTTGTTTTTAATTCAAAAGGTCAAAGCGATTTATCTATATTAAATTTAAAAGAAAATTCTAACGCTAATTTTTCAAAAAAAACAATTTCGCGTGATGAAAAAATTTCTAAATTATTTAAACATAAAAAATTTAACTTAGACAAAGCTAAATCATCAATAATATTTGATGAAGATTGTGTAATGGGAGAAAAAATAACTTTGCAATCAAAAGATAAATGTACAGTTATGATTGCAGCTCCAGGTGAACAAATGGATGTACATAAACAAAATCCTCCTACAGATTTAACAATCTTTTTAAATAAATCTAAGTTTGAAGTATCAGAAGAACAATATGTTTTGCCAGAACCTCTTTATGATCCACTAAATGAAAAATTTATTAAAAGAAGAACTGCAGAAACTTATGAAGTAAAAGCAGGTGAATACATTCAAATTATTGATACTTCTGGAAGACAATGTTCAGATTTTTTAGCTTTTGACTCACATAAATTAAATGATGGAATTGAAAGTTTAATTGATCCTACCGCTACTCGAACTTTCATGGGTTCTGCATATCCTACGCCAGGTTTATTTTCAAAATTTTTTGATGCACAACATGATCCAGTTATTGAAGTAATCAGAGACACCGTTGGAAGACATGATACTTTTAATTATGCATGTACTGCAAAATATTACGAAGATATGGGTTATATGGGCCATATTAATTGTTCAGAAAATTTTAATAATGTTTTAAAAAAATATGATGTCAATTCAAAAAAAGGCTGGACGGCAATAAACCTATTTTTCAACACAGCAATCGATGCTAATAATGTTGCTTCTTTTGATGAACCTTGGTCAAGACCTGGTGATTATGTATTATTTAGAGCTTTAAAAGATTTAACTTGCGCTTCTTCAGCGTGTCCTTGTGATGTTGATCCAGCAAATGGATGGAATCCTACTGATATATTTGTTAGAATTTATCCAAAAGAAAAAAAAATTTCGAAAGGGGTAGCTTTTAGAGTGAATACTGATTCAGAACCAAAATTAACACAAGAAACTGGTTTTCATAAAAAAACATCTAATCTTACAAAAAATTTTATAAACTATAATGGATTTTGGTTGGCTAATAATTACACTAAATATGGAGCAATCAAAGAATACACTGCATGTAGAGAAAGTGCTATTGTAACTGATCTTTCTCCATTAAGAAAATTTGAAATTTTAGGTCCAGATGCAGAAAATTTAATGCAATATACTCTTACTCGTAATGTAAAAAAATTATCAGTTGGACAAATTGTTTATACAGCAATGTGCTATGAAAATGGCTGTATGATTGATGACGGCACAATAATGAAATTGGGACAAGATAATTTCAGATGGGTTGGTGGCCAAGAGTACGGTGGTGAATGGTTAAAAGAACAAGCCAAAAAGAAAAACTTTAAAGTTTGGATAAAATCATCAACTGATCAAATTCACAATATTGCTGTTCAAGGACCAAATAGTAGAAAAATTTTACAAAAGTTTGTATGGACTCCTGATACACAGCCATCCATTGAAAATCTTGAATGGTTTAGATTAACAATAGCAAGAATAGATAGTGTAACAGGGATTCCAATTGTTGTATCAAGAACGGGTTATACTGGAGAGTTAGGATACGAAATATGGTGCCATCCAAAAGACGCTGGTGCTCTTTGGGATAAAGTTTGGGAAGCAGGCAAAGAATTTAATATATCTCCTCTTGGCTTGGAGGCTTTAGATATGGTTCGTATCGAAGCAGGATTAATTTTTTATGGATATGAATTTGATGATAAAACTGATCCGTTTGAAGCAGGAATAGGCTTTACTGTACCTCTTAAAACAAAAGAAGATGATTTTATAGGTAAAGAAGAATTAATAAAAAGAAAAGCAAATCCACAAAAAAAACTAGTCGGTCTAGAACTTGTTGGTCATGAGCCAGCTGCTAATGGTAATACAGTTCATATCGGAAGAGGACAGGTTGGTGTGATTACTAGTGGAATGTTATCAAAAACTCTAAATAAAAATATTGCTCTTTGCAGGATAGATGTAAAATATTCTGAAATAGGAACAGAAGTTGAAATTGGAAAAATTGATGGTCATCAAAAAAGAATAACAGCAAAAGTGATAGCTTTTCCTTTTTATGATCCAACAAAATCAAAAGTTAGGTCTTAAATTATGAAAAATACTAAAGCTTTATTAAATTTCTGGGAAGAGCAGATGAAACAATCTCATCGTTCTAGTAATTATTTTTTTAGAAAATCTCCATCACACTACCATATGATGTTGTTAGTTATGTCGGCATATAAACAAAATCAAAAAATTTCTGTAGAAGAGTTAAAAACTCAACTTTTTAAAACTTCTAGACCAAAGTCTGCATTAATAATTAATGAAGCTTGTGAAAAAGGTTTCTTTTTTTTAGAAAAAACCTCCATAGACCAGAGAAAAAAAAATATAAAGCCTAGTGATAGTTTTGCAAAAGAATTTGATGATTATATAACTACACTAAAAAATTTAGTTCTTTAAAATTTAACCTACGTTCTTCATCGCAGCAGCTATCCCGGCAATTGTAACTAGCATTGAGTCTATTAGAAGTTTTTTATCTTTTGCTTTTAACTTCTTTTTATAAAGTTTTTTCATAATATCTGCCTGTAAAATGTTTAATACTTCTGCATAAGTATTTCTTTTTCTTATAGAATCTCTGTATTCTTTTCTCTGCTCTAAAACATAAGTTGGTATTATTTTTCTATTTAAATAAATTAGAGTTGACAATTGTTTTCTAAGTTTTTCACCTGTATTTTTTAAACTGAGATCACCCAAACATTCTTCATAAAATTTAATTATTCTTTGATCGGTTTTAGCTAAAACCATGTCCAACATATCCATCATGGCATAAAAATACGGCCATGCCTTCAACATTTTTTTTAAAGTGTTTATATTTTTATTTTTTATAGCAAAATTTAATGCTTCATACATTCCTAACCAAGCCGGCAAAAGAAAGCGAATTTGCGTCCATGCAAAAACCCAAGGTATAGCTCTCAAGCTTTTTAGGTCTTTTGATTTGTTTCTTTTAGCTGGTCTTGATCCAATGGAAAGTTGTTCTAACAATCTTTGAGGTGTAATATTAAAATAATATCTTAAAAAATCTTTATTAAAAAAATTATTTCTATAAGCTTTAGTAGAAACTTTGCTCATAGCATTCATTAATTCTCGCCAATTTTTTTTTGGTTTAATTGGTGGCGCCAAGGTCGCTTCTAGTACAGATCCGATATAAGTTCCAAGGCTGTATTCAGCTAATGATTCTGTTGCGTATTTTTGCTGTATAATTTCTCCTTGTTCAGTTACACGTGTTCTTCCATTAACTGTTCCTGGAGGTTGAGATAATAATGCTTCATAAATTGGTCCTCCTCCTCTTCCAACTGAACCTCCTCGTCCATGGAACAATGTAAGATTAACTTTATACTTGTTAGATAATTCTTGTAATTTTTCTTGAGTGCGGTATTGAGCCCAGCTAGCAGCCAACTTTCCTGCATCTTTACTAGAATCAGAATAACCAATCATTACCTCTTGTTCTTTTTTAAAATATTTTAAGTACCATGATATTTTATAAATTTCTTTCATAACATGATGGGCATTTTGAAGATCGTTTAAGGTTTCAAATAAAGGGACTGTTCTTAAGCATGATTTCATTCCAGCTTCTTTTTGTAAAACTAATACAGTTAAAATATCAGATGCTTTAGAAGACATTGAAATAATGTAAGCTCCTAAACATTCCCTTGGTAATTTTGCAATCATTTTAAATGTGGACCAAGTTTCTCTATCATCTTTATCTAAAGAAATATTCTTTGATATTAAAGGTCTTTTTGATTTAAATTCACTAGACAAAAAAGAAATTTTTTTTTCTTCAGTCCATTCTTCAAAATTGCCCAAACCTAAGTGCTTGCAGATACTTTTCATTAGTTTTGAGTGTCTTTTAGATTCTTGACGTATATCAAGACGAGCTAAATTTAAACCAAAAGAGTAAGCTCTTTTAATTAAATCTAGTACAGAACCATTTGCGATTGCTTTACATTTAACTTCACATAAAGAATTATAAACAACTTTTAGAGGATTAATTATTTCGTTAACAGATTGCACTAATAATGATTCTTTTAAAGATTTTTTATCATTTAAATATATTTCTATTTCTTTCTGCGTGTTCTTTAATTTATTTCTTATTGGTCTTAAATAAGTTCTATAAGGTTCTTGGCTATTACCAACTTTTTTTTTTAATTCTTTTGAGCATTCGTGCATAGATAGTTTTTGAATGATTTTTGTAAATTCTTTTTCATACAAATTTGCAGCTTCCCATCGAGACAGTAAAATAACCTGTTCTGTAGTCTGAGCAGTAACATTTGGATTTCCATCTCGGTCTCCACCCATCCAAGATCCAAATACTAATGGAGAAAAATCTATTGGTAATTTTTTTCCAGTATAATCTTCAACGGACTCGTTAAATCTTGAACATATTTTTGGAACAGCATTCCATAAACTATCTTCGATTACCGCTAATCCCCACTGAGCTTCTTCAGTTGGTTTTGGTTTGGATCTTTTTAATTCATCGGTTTTCCATATTGATGTAATTTCTTCATGAAGATTTCTTTCCATGGCTAATGTTTCTGTTTTAATATTTTTAAGCTTAAATATTCTAGATTTGTTAAATTTTTCTAAAATATTATTCACGTTAGTATATTTTTGAATAAGAGTTCTTCTTTTCACTTCTGTTGGGTGTGCTGTTAAAACTAAATCAACTTTAAGTGATTTTGCTACTTGATAAAACTTTTCTTTAGAAATAGATTTTTGTTTTAGTAATCTATCAATAGCTTCTTCTAAAACTGTAAATGCATTGGTGCCTTGTTTTTTTTGAATTTTTCCTTCGTCAATTTTATGAACACTGTCAAGCGATTCAGCTAAATTTGAAAAATTTAGAAATTTACTAAATGATCGAGCTATAACTAAAGATTCTCTTGGTTTTAATTTGTTAATTGTAGATATTAATTGACGAAACTTTCTTGTTTCATTTAATTTTATTTTTTTCTTATTCTTTGTGCCTCTGCTTGCTTTAGATAAAGATCTTATTTCTTCAATCTTGTTATAAAGCGGTAATCCTTCTTGCTCTTTAACTACAATTCCTAAGATTTTTCCTAATAAACTTACAATTTTTGAAAGCTCAATATTTGCAATTTTGTATTTAGTTTTTTTTACCATTTAAAGCTGACTTTACAGTTTCACCCATAACGGATGGGTTTTTTGAAATAATGACTCCACTTTCTTTTAAGAGCTCAACTTTTTCAACTGCACTTTCTCCATAAGCAGAAACAATTGCTCCTGCGTGTCCCATGACTCTTCCTTTTGGAGCTGTCAATCCTGCAATGTAAGCTATAACTGGTTTCTTCATATTCTCTTTTGCAAATTTTCCTGCAGTCACTTCTTGTGGACCTCCTATTTCGCCAATCATTAAAACTGCCTCTGTTTCATTATCTTCTTCAAACTTTTCTATAATATCCTTGAATGAGCTTCCGTTAATAGGATCTCCTCCAATACCAACGCTTGTTGAAACACCTATGTTTAAGTTTTTTAGTTGTTGAGCTGCTTCGTATCCCAATGTACCAGATCTACCAATAATTCCAACTTTACCCTCTTTATATATATGTCCCGGCATAATACCTAGCATAGATTTTCCTGGACTAATAACACCAGCACAATTAGGTCCTACTAAAGTCATTTTATCTATTTTAGAATATCTTCTCATATAACGTTTTATTTTGATCATATCATGCGAAGGTATTCCATCTACTATTGCAACACATGTTTTAATTCCTGCATCGGCTGCTTCCATTGCTGAATCTGCGGCAAAAGCTGGTGGAACAAACAATATTGATGCTGTAGCTCCAGTATTTTTTACAGCTTCTTTAACGGTGTTAAATACTGGAAGGTTAAGATGTTTCATGCCACCTTTTCCAGGTGTAACCCCTCCAACTACATTAGAGCCATACTTAATCATTTCCTCGGCATGGAAACTTCCCATTTTTCCTGTGAAACCCTGAATAATTATCTTAGTTTTTTTATCTATTAAAACTGACATATTTATTTTCCTAAAGCTTTTACTGCTTTGTTGGCAGCGTCCTCTAAAGTATTAGCTTCTATGTAGTTTATTTTGCTTTCTTTTAAAATTTTATTACCTTTATCAACGTTTGTTCCAGCTAATCTTATTACTATTGGAACTTTAATTTCTATTTTTTGCAATGCCTGAACTATTCCTTCAGCAACCCAATCACATCTATTTATACCTGCAAAAATGTTAACTAGTATAACTTTAACCTTTTCATCCATCGAAATTAATTTAAATGCTTTGACTATTTTTTCAGGTGTGGCTCCACCACCAACGTCTAAAAAATTTGCAGGTTCTCCTCCAGCTAATTTAATCATATCCATAGATGCCATGGCTAGTCCTGCACCATTAATTATATTTCCAATATTTCCCTCAAGACTTACATAGTTTAGACCTCGATCTGAAGCATATACTTCGTTAGGGTTTTCTTGGCTTTTATCTCTTAATTCTGAAACTTGATTTCGTCTGAATAAAGCATTGTTATCAAAACTCATTTTACAATCCAAAGCTAATATTTGATCTTGATTTGAAATAACTAATGGGTTTACCTCAACCATAGTTGCATCTAATTCACTAAATGCTCGATAACATCCAATAATTGTATCAGCCGCTCTTGCTATTAATTTTGATTCAATTCCCAATCCAAAAGCTATTTCCCTTGCTTGAAATTTTTGCATTCCAACAGCAACTTCAATTTTAGATCTAATTATAGTTTCTGGTTTCTTTTTTGAAATTTCTTCAACACTCATTCCTCCTTCGGTAGAAGCTACAACCATTATGCTTTCTGAGCTTCGATCAAAAACTAATCCTAAATATAATTCTTGTTTAATATCAGTTGCTTCTTCTATATATACTCTATTGATAATTTTTCCTTCAGGTCCTGTTTGGTTTGTAACTAGTTTTTTTCCAAGAAGTCTATCAGCTGCTTGAGCAACTTCTAATACACTTTTACAAACAACAATGCCCCCTGCTTTTCCTCTTGCTCCAGAATGAACTTGTGCTTTAACCACCCATTTAGATCCACCTAGTTCTCGAGCTTTGTTCTCTGCATTTTCTGGACTATAAACAATTCCACCTCTTGGTATTGTGACACCAAAACCTGAAAGTATTTTTTTTGCCTGATATTCGTGTATATCCATATTACTTACCTTGAATAAGTTTATTTATATTTACAATATTCTCTGCCATACGAGCTGAAGCAGCATCAATCATTCTTCCGTCAAGTTGTGCCGCACCTTTTCCTTCTTTTGCAGCTTTTTCTAACTCTTCAAGAATTCTATTTGCTTTTGTTACTTCGGCTTCTGGTGGGGAAAAAACTTTATTTGCAAGATCAATTTGTGAAGGATGTATTGCCCACTTTCCTTCAATACCAATTGCTGCAGCTCTTTTGGCTGTTTCAATATACGCATCCGGATCATTAAAATCTCCAAAAGGTCCATCTATTGCTCTTAAGCCATAAGCTCTACAGGTCATTACCAATTGTGACAATCCATGATGCCATTGATCTCCTGGGTAATCAGGGTTTAAACCACCAATCACAACTGTTCTCGCTCTTAGACTTGCCGCATAATCTGCAACTCCAAAATGAAGTGCTTCTAGTCTGCTACTTGATGTTGCTATTTCTTTAATATTTGACATTCCTAAAGCAGTTTCTATTAAACATTCAATTCCAATTTTGTTTTTAATTTTTTTATTAGTTTCAATTTGAGTTAGCAAACAGTCAACCATATAAACATCACTGGATGTGCCTGCTTTTGGTACCAATATTGTGTCAACTTTATCACCTGCCTGTTCTACAATTTCAACTACATCACTATACATATAGTGAGTATCAAGACTGTTAATTCTTACTGAAATAGTTTTGCCTTTTTCTCTCCAATTAATTTCTTTGAGTGCTTTAATGACATTTTGACGCGCTGAAATTTTATCATTTGGAGAAACTGCATCTTCAAGATCTAAAAAAATATAATCAGCATTTGAATTTAAAGCTTTTTCAAACATTTTTGGTGACGATCCAGGGACTGCTAATTCACTTCTTTGCAACCTAGATTTTGCAGGTTTATAATACTGATGACTCATAATAATTGATTATAATTTCAGGGATATGTCTAAGAAATAATATAATATAGCATTAATATTAAGGTATTGTTTTTATATATAATTTTTAGTAGTAAAAAAAAAACTTTAATAATCTTTGTGTTTTGCTACTGATTCCAAATATAAAATTATATGGCAGATTTACCTTCAAAAGCTAAAGTTGTAATAATTGGTGCTGGTATACACGGATTAAGTACTGCCTGGCATTTATCTCAAAAATACAAAAATGAAAACGATGTGGTCGTTTTAGAAAAATCTAGTGTTGCTGCAGGAGCAAGTGGAATAGCTTGTGGTGTTGTAAGAAACAATTATTTCCAACCAGCTATGAGAGAGCTAATGGCTCATTCAGTTGAAGTTTGGGAAAGTGATCCAAAAGCATTTAAATATAACCCGGTTGGTTATCTTCAGATATCCCCTGAGGTAATGCACAAAGATGTTGCATCAATTTATGAACAACAAAAAGCAATTAACTATGAATCGGAATTTGTTGAAGGTGAAGCAGATTGCATGAAATACATGAAAACAATTTACGATGATTGGCAAGCAAAAGAAATTACATCTGTACTCCATGAAAAAAGAGGTGGTTATGCATTTAACAAAGATTCTATTAAAGCTATTGCAAACAAAGCAGAAGTAAACGGAACAAAAATTGTAACTGGAGTTAAAGTAACAGGATTTAAAAGAGGAAGTAATAGTAACGCAATTACAGGGGTAGAAACAGATAAAGGAGTTATTGATTGTGAACAAGTAGTAGTTGGTGTTGGTCCTTGGGTAAGAGATATTTGGAGCATGTTAGAACTTCCTGAGGTAGCAAAAATAAAGGGTCAAGATGGTAAAATTCATGAAACTCCAATGTGGAAATATTGGTTTCTTCAAGAAGGAGTGATTGGTGTTGATAAAGATTTTTTAAAAACAAATGATGGAAAAGCTCCACCTGTCACGCACGTAGATTCAACGGCACCACTTTATTCAGATCATGATGGTAAACTAATTACAGATAAAATTTGGGGAATTTATTATAAACCTGATATTGAAGGGTTAGGAGTACAAGGTGGAACGTCACCTTATATAGTTGACAAGCATTTTAACGAAGTCGCTGTTGATCCTTATGGATTAGAATCAAAAGAATACCAAACAACGGATAAATTTTCAGAAATGTGGTGCTCGGCTTTGGCACATTGTCAAAAAAGATTTGAAGGAAAATCAAATGTTTATCGTAAAGGACCTTCCGGTGGGCTTGGATGTATGACGCCTGACTCATTCCCTATCTTCGATAAATTTTGTCAAAATGTTTACATAATCGCTGATGCAAATCATGGATATAAAATGATTGGTGTTGGAGAATTAGTAGCTAAAGAAATTTTAGGAACTGAAAGTGAATTGTTAAAACCATTTAGATTCAACCGTTACGAGAAAGGTGAAATGCACCCTACTTCTAACAGTCCATTTCCATGGAGTTAAATCTACAAACTGGACACTAGATTGTTTTTCAGTTAGCTTTTAGAAAAAAAAATTTTTACTGAGGGGTAATAATGACAGATTTAGAAAAACACGTTAAACAGCCAGGAAGAGATAAACTTGTAAAACAAGTTAGAGCTAAAATTAACGAGCTAGGTATTGAGTATATATTTTTTCAATTTATTTCTGTAACTGGAAGAGTTGTAGGTAAAGGTATTCCTACTGATCACTGGGAAAGAACTTGCGAAAAGGGATTTCAATTAGTTTATGGTGCAACAGCAAACTTATTTGTTGATCGTCATAAAAATTATATTGGATATGGGCCAGAAGCTAAGGAACTTGTTGGAATACCAGATCCAGAAACTTTTTGTCAACTTCCTTGGGATAAAAAAGTTGCAAGAGTATTTGTTACTTGTTTTAGAAACAGAGAAGAAAGAGAAAACCCAGGAGCACATTTAACATCTGATTGTAGAGGAAATTTAAGAATACATGCTCAAGAGTTTAGAAAAAAACATGGCTATCAATTAAGAGTTGGAACAGAGCCAGAAATGATGTGGTTAACTAAAAATGAAGATGGAACTCCTACTGGTAAAGGTTTTTCTAAACCTTATTGTTATCATATAGATCAATTTGAATCCTTAAGACCCGTTTTCATGAAAGTTTTTGAATATGCTAGAGCAATGGGTTTTGATATGATTCAAGGAGATCATGAAGATGCACCGGGACAATTAGAATTAAACTGGATGTACGATGATGTTCTAAGAAATGCAGATAGACTTTCAACGTATAGACAAATTTGTGCGCAAGTTGCTAGAGAGTTTAATATAATAGCTTGCTTTATGACAAAACCATTTATGGGTGTGTCTGCAAGCGGTTGTCATACAAATATGTCCTTATGGACAGGTGGAAAAGATGTGGTTAATAAATTACACCACAAATCTATACCAGGTATGGATGAGGTTTTTACTTATGTTGAGGGTGGCACAAATACGTTTATGCCGGATACTAAAGATGTTCAGTTACCAGGTAAAGTTGGTTTGAAAGCTATTGGAGGTGTTATGAAACATTTAGGAGCATTGACAGCTATCGGCTCATCAACTGTAAACTCATATAGAAGATTATGGGATCAAGGATTTTGGGCTCCAGTTTATGCTGATTGGGGATATCAAAACAGAACTTGCGGGTTAAGAGTTTCTGCTCCTGGAAGATTTGAATATAGATCAGTTGATTCAATGCATAATCCATATTTAATGGGTTCTGGATTGTTAAAATGTTTTGATGACGGAATAACAAATAATATTGATCCTGGAAAACCTGAATCGAGAAGCATGTATGAAGCTCAAGCCGCAGGAAAAAAGGTTAAAAAATTACCTTTAAGCCTTGGTGAAGCTTTAGAACATTTGCAAGAAGATAAAGTTATTCAGTCAGCGATGCCAGATGAAATGTACAAAGTGTTTCATTGGTATAAAAATGATGAATGGGAAAAATTCTTGGGTGCAACAACTCAATGGGATCTGGATACTTATCTAGATTGTTTGCCATAGTAAAAAATATAAATAAAAGGGGTAAATTTAAATGTGTGGGATTGCAGGATTAATTCACAGAGGAAAATCTTCAAACGTAGGTGAAGAGCTTCAAAACATGCTTCAAGCTTTGAAGCATAGAGGTCCAGATTCTACTGGATACGCTCTTTATGCTAATAACGACGGTCAGAACTTTATAATGAGATTTAAGGTGGGTGAAAACGTAGGAGAAGGTAGCACTTCAGTAAACGAAGATGAAAGTGTTTATGATGAAAGAAAAAAACTTGTAGATAAAAAACTTTCAGATTTAGGCGCTACTATTATGAAGGAAGAAAAATTAACTCCCTATTCCTATAGATATGAAATTAAATATGGCAAAGATTTAATGTGGTTTTCAAAAGCAATTGAAAGTATTGAAAGTGTTGAGATACTTTCTATAGGAAAATCTCTTGAGCTTATAAAAGACCTAGGTGATGCGATAACTGTATCAGAAAGATATGGATTAAATAAAGTGCAGGGAACACACGGTATAGGACACGCAAGAATGGCTACTGAGTCTGGTGTAGATATTAAGTCAGCTCATCCTTTTTGGGGATACCCTTTTGCAGATGTTTCTGTAGTTCATAACGGACAATTAACAAATTATTGGAATAATAGAAGAGCGCTTGAAAATAAAGGTATGCGTTTTATGTCTGAATGTGATTCAGAATTAATTGCAGTTTTTCTTGCTGAAAAAATGAGAGATGGAGCAACTTTAGAAGAAGGAATGAAACAATCTTTAACAGGACTTGATGGTGTTTTTACTTACTTTGTTGCAACAAAAGATTCTTTAGGAATGGCAAAAGATACAATGGCGGCAAAACCATTGGTGTTGTACGAGTCAGATGATTTGGTCGCTATGGGGTCAGAAGAAATAGCTATTAGATCTATTCTTCCACAAGAAATTGATACTTATGACCCGTTTGATGGAGAGGTAAAAGTATGGCAAATTTAAAAACATCTTCAAAAAAAACAAAAGCCCAGTCAATGGGTATGCACACAGAAGTTCTAACTGGAAAAACTCAACAAAAGTTTTTTAACCCTGATGAAGCTGAAAATTTTTTCTACTGGGGAACTCATAAAGTTGATTTTAATAAAAGAACTGAATTAGACGTTAAGGATATGGATTGCAAAGAAGCAAATAATAAAATTGATGAACTTATGAGCGAAGGTTATGGAACAATTGTAATAAAAAATCCACAAGGAAAACATAGTTTAGGCGTTGGAATATTAAATAAACTTAATTTAATTTTTGAAGGAAGTTTAGGTTATTTTGGTGTTGGCTCAATAGATGGACCAATAGTTACAGTTAATGGTCGTGTTGGCTGGTCTTGTGCAGAAAATATGATGGCTGGTAAAGTGGTAATAGAAAAAAATGCTGGATCATGTTTTGGTGCAGCTATAAGAGGTGGTGATTTAATTTGTAAAGGAAGCGTGGGTGCAAGGACCGGAATTGACCAAAAAGGTGGTTCTATAGTTGTTGCTGGAGATGCCGGCGCATTTACAGGTTTTATGATGCAAAGAGGAAGAATTGTTATTTTAGGAGATGTAGGAATTAACCTTGGAGACTCTATGTATGATGGGACTATATATGTAGGTGGAAAAATTGGTTCATTTGGAAGTGATGCGGTAGAAGCTCCCATGACAAAAAATGATATAGAATGGTTGACCAGAAAACTTAAAGTAGCAGAGATAGGAAACAATGTTAATCTATCAAAAATGACTAAAGTTGTTGCTGGTAAAAAACTTTGGAACTATGACGCTCTAGAACCAACAGAAAGAAAAGGAGCTATATAATGGCAAAAAAGAAAAATGGAAAAGCTAACAGCCAAGCGAATGGAAAAGGTGAATTTTCTAAAAGAAATAAAAGTTTATTAGGTTATAATTCTATTTTTACTCCTGAAGTAATTGACGATATTCATATTAAAGCTCAGTTAGGAAGATACAGAATGCGTGGAATGGCATTGATGAAAAAAATTCCAACATTTGATGATTTAGTATTTTTACCTGGTACATTAACAAGATTTGTAATTGAAGGTTATAGAGAGAAGTGTGAAACAAAAACTGTGATAGGTCCAGGATGTGAAAATCCAATCGAACTAGATATTCCAGTTTATATAACAGGTATGAGTTTTGGTGCTCTTTCTTATGAAGCAAAAACCGCTTTAGCAAGAGGCGCAACAATGGCTGGAAGTGCTACTTGTTCTGGTGAAGGTGGAATGATTCCTGATGAAAGAAGATATTCTGAAAAATGGTATTATCAATGTATTCAATCTAGGTATGGTTTTAACCCACATCATGCTCAACTTGCTGACGCGATAGAAGTCTTTATTGGTCAAGGACAAAAAGTTGGAATGGGAGGACATTTGATGGGTCAAAAAGTTACTGATCAAGTAGCCGAAATGAGGTCTTTACCTGCAGGAATTGATCAAAGATCACCTGCAAGACATCCAGACTGGCTAGGCCCAGATGATTTATCTTTAAAAGTTAAAGAACTTAGAGAATTAACTAAAAACAAAGTACCCATTCAATTAAAACTTGGAGCAGCTAAAGTTTATGATGATGTTCGTATGGCCGCGAAGTGTGAACCAGACTCTATCTTTTTAGATGGAATGGAAGGTTCAACTGGTGCAGGACCTCACATAGCTGCTGCAAACACAGGTATACCTGGTATTGCAGCAATAAGAGAAGCTAGAAGAGCTTTAGACGATGTTGGTAAAACAGGAAAAGTAACATTAATTTATGCTGGTGGTGTTAGGGATGGCGCTGATATGGCGAAAGCTTTGGCGCTAGGTGCTGATGCAATAGCAATTGGAACAGGAGCATTAATGGCTTTGAATTGTAATAAAGAAATTCCAGAATCTAATTTCGAAAAAGAAATGGGAGTGCCTGCAGGTCATTGTTATCACTGTCATACTGGTCGTTGCCCAGTTGGTGTTGCAACTCAAGATCCTAAACTTAGAAAAAGATTAAATCCGGATGATGCTGCATTAAGAGTTTACAATTATTTACACTCAATGACTTTAGAAGCACAATTGTTAGCAAGAGCATGTGGTAAAACAAATATTCATTCTTTAGAGCCGGAAGATATGGCAGCATTAACTATGGAAGCTTCTGCATTAGCAAAAGTTCCATTATCAGGAACAAATCACACAGTAGGAATTGACGACTTCCACAAAATTTAGAGGTAGATATGGCAAAAAAAAAGAAAAAAATTAAAGTTACAGTTAAAACAGCTAAAGGCCAGCTCGGAAAAAAGAAAGAAACAGCTAGAGAAAAAATGATTGGTCAGACTATTGGGTATCGATATGATGTCAACTTATTGCCTGATTATAAAAAACTTACACCATTTCTAAAAAAATATATTGAACACATGGGTTGGGATGATCTTAATTGGTTAGAAGATGTTCATATGGGTTATGAAGAAGACAGACCAGCTGTATTTGATAGAAATGCAAATGGTTGGGTTACTATTCCAAAAAAAATTAAATTACCAGACAATCAACAAGATAGAGACATGATCGCAAGAGAACTATTAGTTAAGTTCCAAATGTCTCCTAATCATCCTTTGGTAGATTTAAAAAAAGCTTATTTAAAGTTTTAAATAACAATTTCACCTTATAGTTGTAAATTATTTTTCGTATCTTAAATCGTCCGCGGTTTATCTGTGCTTATAATAATTATATATAAAAAAAACGGTTGTTCTCCCTGTGGCTAAACCTATCATACAAACTATTAAAACAAATATAGGGAGGAAGATTATGACAGACGAATTAGGCGCTCTGACAACTATATTTACAGAATTTTACTACTGGATAACGGTAGTGCTTATGTTTTTAATTCACGTAGGCTTCTGTATGTATGAGGTAGGCGCATCTCGTTATAAACATCACCAACACACCCTGATGAAAAACACAATGCTGATACCTTTGGTAACAGTAACGTGGTTTTTATTTGGTTGGTGGATTTACTGGGCATTTCCAACTGGACCAGGACTAGCACCTTCAATAATGAATGAAAGTGCTGCATTGATTACTGACGAAAGTACATTCAGTGCAAAATGGTACGTACCCAACAGTGATTTAATGGCGGTTAACTTAGGTGACCACATTAGCGGAGTATTTTGGGCTGCGTTCCTACTGTTCTCTTGGACTGCTGCATCAATCGTCTCTGGAGCGGTTATTGAAAGAATTACAACTTTTGCATTTGGAATTTTAGCAATTGCAATTGGTTCTGTATTCTGGTCAATTGACGCTGCTTGGGGATGGCATTTTGATGGATGGATGCTTAAAATTTTAGGATATCATGATGCTTATGCATCGGGTGTAATTCACGCAGTTGCGGGTGGGTTTGCTTTAGGTATTCTTATGGTTTTAGGACCAAGAATTGGTAAATTTTCATCTAGTGGTGAACCAAGAAATATAGGACCAAGAAACCCATGGCTAGTTACAATTGGATTATTTTTAATTTATACTGGTTTCTGGGGATTTTATGCGGCATGTAATATACCGATATTTAATCTTGGACCTGAGTACGGAATGGAAGGCGTAACGTACTTTACAGCAACAAATATATACGTAACTCCTACTACACTTAGTGGTATTACAATGAACTTCTTGATGTCATTATCAGGTGGATTATTGGCTGGATATGTGGTCTCGGGTAAAGATCCATTCTGGACATACTCTAGTGGACTAGCAGGTATCATCTGTGCTTCAGCAGGTAATGATTTGTATCATCCAATACAAGCTTTGATCATAGCTATGATCGGTGTTGTGATTGCATACAATCTACATTATTGGGTTGAGCGTACATTTAAAATTGATGATGCGGTTGGCGCAGTAGCAGTACACGGTTATGCAGGTGTCGCGGGACTTATAATTTGTGGTTTTGTTCTTAACGGATATCCTTCATCTGGATACAGTGTTGGATCTATGTGGGTTGGAACAGACTATGCAGCTATCAATCCTTTAGGGATGTTTATAGGTGCAATTATAATGTTCGTGGTTCTTGGATTAATACCAGGCTGGATTATAGCTAAAATACTTCATGGAATGGGTAAGTTAAGAATCCCACGTGAAGTAGAAATTGCTGGTCTAGACTATAACTTATTGGAATCTGCTAAAAAAGATGAAAGAGCAGTTTCCTCTTCAACTAGGTAAAGGAGATAAATTATATGGCAACAGTAACAAACTGGATTGATCATCTAAGCGCAGCTGAAGTTAAGGGTGCAATTTATCCCGGCGTAGGAACTGAAGGCGTGTTGGTAATAATCTTGCTAGTAATTTGGATAGGATGGCACGTTATAACAAGTGCATCTGAAGACAAAGACTTAGCTCAAGCAGCAAGAAAAAGACACGGTGCTAATGATCACAAAAGCAATATTACCGAATGGTAATTAAAATTTAAATTAAGGGGCGCAAATTAAAGCGCCCTTTAATTACAAAAAATAAAAAATCAAAAATATGTCTGATATTGGTACTGAAGAAAGTAAAAATAAACCACCACACAAAATGGCACGGTTGGCTTGGCCCAAATCTAAATATGGCGTAATACTAGCGATAATAATTATAATGACTGTATCTTTAATTAATTATAAAGATATTATTTTTTCATTATTTAAATAAGGCTATATTGTATTTTAAAAAAATATGTCAAAAAGTTTATCTAAAATAGCAAAAGCAAAAAAAATTAAATATTTCTTGATCAGCTTTGTTGATTTGTTTGGCGTATTACGATCAAAATTAGTGCCTGCTAGAGCAATTAATGAAATGCAAAAAAATGGCGCTGGATTTGCTGGTTTTGCAACATGGCTAGATATGACTCCAGCAGATACTGATATGTTTGCTATTCCAGATCCTGATAGCTTAATTCAACTGCCGTGGAACAAAGAAGTGGGTTGGTTGGCATCAGATTTATGGATGGGTGGAAAACCTGTAAAAGCATCACCGCGTATAATGCTTAAAGAACAAATAAAAAAACTTAATTCAAAAAATTTAACTATGAAATCTGGTGTAGAATGTGAGTATTTTTTAATCACACAAGATGGAAAAAAAATTGCAGATGAAAGAGATACTCAGTCAAAACCTTGTTATGATCAATCAGCTTTAATGCGAAGGTATGATTTAATTAAAGAAATTTGTGATAGCATGATTGAACTTGGATGGAATCCTTATCAAAATGATCATGAAGACGCTAATGGACAATTTGAAATGAATTGGGATTACAGTGATTGTTTAACTACAGCAGATCGACATGTTTTTTTTAAATTTATGGTCAAATCGTTAGCAGAGAAACATGGTTTAAGAGCCACATTCATGCCCAAGCCTTTTCAAAATTTAACTGGCAATGGTTGTCATGCCCATATTTCTTTATGGGAGAGCAAGCAAAATAAATTTCTAGAAAATGGAGGAAAGCTTGGTTTAAGTAAAATAGCTTATAATTTTTTAGGTGGAATAATGAAATTTGCACAGCCGTTAACTGCTTTCTTTAATCCTACAATAAATAGTTATAGAAGAATTAATGCACCACCTACTAAATCAGGCGCTTCATGGTCTCCAAGTAGCATTTCTTACTCAGGAAATAATAGAACCCACATGATAAGAGTTCCTGATCCAGGAAGATTTGAATTAAGATTAATGGATGGCGCTACTAATCCTTACTTGCTTCAAGCTGGAGTTGCTGCTGCAGGTATATATGGGTTAATTAACAAAATAGATCCTGGTGAACCTATGTCGTGCAACATGTACACTGAATACAAAAAATATCCTAATTTAAAAAAGTTACCTGACAGTATTGAAGATTCTCTAGATGAACTTAACAATAGCAAAGAAATTAAGGAAGCTTTTGGAGAAGATGTAATAAACAGCTTTATAAAATTAAAAAAAATGGAGATAGAAGAATTTAATAAAGAAGAAAATTTCGATAAAAGAAAAGAAGTTACAAGCTGGGAAAAAGAAAATACTTTAGATTGTTAACACATGTCAAAAGTATCTGAAGTTTTAAAATGGAAATATTCGCAGTTTTTAAAAAACGAAAAAAATAACTTTAACAAAAATAATATTTTAAGCGTGCTACCAAAGCATGAAATTGACGAAGCATACAAAATAATTTCGAAATGGGACAATTACTCACCTACTCCATTAATATCTTTAAAAAAACTTTCTGAAAAATTAAAACTTAATAATATTTTTTACAAAGATGAGTCTAAAAGATTTCATCTAAAATCATTTAAGGCTCTCGGAGGAGCTTATGCTGTTGAAAAAGTAACAAAAGAGAAGAAAGAAATAACAGTATCTACCGCAACTGCTGGAAATCATGGAAGATCTGTTGCATGGGGATCAAAAAGATTAGGACTAAAGTGTAAAATTTTTATTAGCGAATACGTAAGTGAATTTAGAGCTAAAGTAATGAGAGACTTTGGTGCAGAAGTAATAAGAGTAAAGGGAAATTATGACAACTCCTTAAAAGAATGTATTAAACAATCAAAGCAAAATAATTGGCAAATCGTTCAAGATGTCGCGTGGCAAGATTATAAATTGGTGCCAAGATTAACTATGGCAGGATACTCAATAATGATGAAAGAAATATCAGAACAAATAAATAATAAAGAAATTTCACATGTTATATTACAAGCTGGAGTTGGAGGGATGGCAGCTGCAATGGTAGCTGGTATAGCTAGATATTTAAATCATGTTCCTCAAATTATTGTAGTTGAACCAGAAAACGCCGCATGTGTTCTGGAAAGTATAAAAGCTGGCGAAATTAAAAAAATTTCAATTAAAAAAGAAAGTTTAATGGGTGGTATGTCTTGTGATGAAGTATCTATGGTTCCCTGGGAAATATTAAAAAACTCTGTAAATTATTGTGTAACTGTTTCAGATAACTATATTTCCAAAACTGTTAAGTCTCTTTCAAATTGTGAGTTTAGTAAGGAAAAAATTATTGGAGGTGAATGCTCAACGCCAGGAATTATAAGCTTAGCCGGTTTGTGCAATGATGATAAAATTAAAAAAAAAATAAATTTAAATGATCAATCTAATGTTTTGCTATTTGGTTGTGAGGGTGATGCAGATGAAGAGTTGTATCAAAAATTACTAAATTAATGGTTAATTTAATGAAAAAAAACTTAATATTAATAATTACATTTTATTTTATATTTATTATTTCTTCTTACGGCGCTGGATCAGGCGGGGGTTCATCAGGCGCTGGTGGTACATCAACTGATTATTATAAAAAAGGAATATCTCTAGTTAAAAGAGCTAAAAAACTTGAAAAAAAAGGTAAAATTGAGAAAGCTAATAAGAGGTACGAAAAAGCTCTTAAATATTTAATAAAATCTAATAAAAAAAAACCAAACCAACCTAATACACTTAACTATTTAGGGTTTACAACAAGAAAATTAGGCAATTATAAAAAAGGAGAAGAATATTATTTATCAGGATTGAAAATTGATCCTAATCATAAAGGAATAAATGAATATCTTGGTGAACTATATGTAGTTACAAACAGAATTGAACTTGCCAAAGAAAGATTGAAAGTTTTAAAAAATTGTAATTGCGAGGAATACGAAGAGTTAAAAGAAATTATTGAAGGAAAAAAACAATCTAAATATTAATTTTATGCATATTATAGAGCTTCTTGGAAGAATTTTTCTTTCAAGTTTATTTTTAATTGAAGGAATTAGAAAGTGTTTCTTTCAAGAAGAAACTATAATTTATATGGAAGAATATGCTGTGCCTGAAATATTATTCTACCCTTCTCTTGTTCTCGAAATTCTTTTTCCTATACTATTAATTATTGGATACAAGACTAAAATTTCAGCTTCAATAATGGCATTATTCACTTTAACTGTTGCAATAATTTTTCATACAGAGTTTCATATCCAAATGGAATTAATTGCCTTTTTAAAAGATGTAGCAATTGCTGGTGGTTTTTTAATTATAGCTTCAAATGAGCCTAAAATTTGTAGTATTGATTATTATTTAAAATCAAAAAACCATTGAAACTATTTAAAAAAAAAAACAAGGAAGATTTTTATAAGTTTTTTAAACCACAACTAACTCCAAAAAAAATGTTAGAACTAGGTGTGTTTGGTGGTTCATATTTTGGTCTCAATATAAGAGAATATCCAAAAGCATGGTTTAAAAATGCAAGGATTAATAAAAACTTTGATGTGAACTTAAATCGATTTAAGGTTAAATCAGGTTTATCAAGAAAAGAATGGCAAGATAAAGGGTGGATCTTTAAACAAGATCCTCTTGGGTGGTTCCAGTGGTATTGCAGATTTTCAAATGGAAGACGCATACATCATATTGATGAAATTCAAATTAAAAGATGGAAAAATTTTAGACGCCATGTGGTTGCAATTGAAAAAAACTGTGAACCACTTGATCTAAATTGTAGAAGAAAGCAAAGACAAGCAATTTTACAGTGGGCATACAGTCCATTTATTTGACCTAAAATGGGTAATAAAAAAGCTAAAATTGGCATAAATAAAGACTTTTTTTAACTATTCATCCATATCTAGTATGATAAAAGAACCTCAATACTACTGATTGAGATTCGGTAGTTGTTAACAAAAAAAAGGGAGTTAAACATGAAAATATTATCAGGTCTAACCGGCACGATAAATAGCTTAACTAGCGTTGTTATCGCTTTGTTAGGACTAGGTATCGTTGTTTCTCTACTAGGTGGAAATGTTCCATTCGTAGGTGGAGTAGCAGATAACATAGTAAGTCTGGTTCAAGGTTTAGGTGATGCGGGTATAGTTGGTTTAGTAGCGGCTATCATCATTTTGAACTTATATAAATAGAGGAAGATTAACTAAATTAAGTTAGCAGCCTCCCTCTCTTGCTAATGGTTATATGTAAAATTCCCTAATCTTACGCCTTGTAAGATTAGGGATTTAAGGAAGGAAGATTATGAATAGTTGGATTTCAAAAATTACAAGTTACTTAAATAAATTTCTGGAAGTTGGAGTTTTGCTGTTGGGAGTTTCTGTTATAGCTGAAATACTGTTTGGCCCAAATGTGCCTTTTTTTGGTTCACAAGTAACTGAGAATATAATTTCGTTGCTTAATAGCCTAGGAAACCAAGGTACTGCTGCTTTAATTGTAGTTTTCGCAGTATTATTCGTTTACAGAAAATTTTTAAAGTAAATATTAAACATATTTTTTAAATTTAAGTTTAAGTTTCTAAAAAAATATTTTTACTCATTTTCCAATGAAATGGTGTGATATTTTTCTGGTATGACTTTCTATCCTATGTTCAAATAAATACAAACCCTGCCAAGTTCCAAGTATAATTTTATTCTCTTTTACACTTAAAGTTAAATGGCTATTTGTTAAGGTAGATTTAATATGAGCAGGCATATCATCTTTACCTTCAGTTGAATGTTTATAAATTTTATTATCCATAGGAACTAATTTCTTAAAAAAATTATTTAAATCATACAAAACATCTGAATCTGTATTTTCTTGAATAATTAAAGATGCGCTTGTATGCAAAATGTTTAGATTTAAAATACCATTAAAAAGTTTGTTTTTATTAACAAAATCTTGTGTTTGTTTCGTAAAATCATATAAGCCAGGTCCATTTGTTTTAATGATTAATTCATGAAAAATTTGCTTCATCGTTAATTTTTTGATTTAAAATCAATTCCATATTTTGATCTTGGTCCTTTTCTTAAGCCAAAAGGTCCTGGTATAAATAAAGTTAAAGGTTTTGTGCCAGATTTTAGATCAACTCTATGAAGATTATTAGCCGATCTAAATCCAATATACCCAGGTGGTCTCCAGTGTTTTCCAGTATTTGTAGTTTCCCAATAACCACCACGCAAAATTATAGTTATGTAAGGACATAAATGGGAGTGAACTCCTTCACCATGATCGTCATTTAACATTTCATGTATTATAATATTAAAAGGAAACCATCTTGGTCTATGTCTAAATAACAAATAATAACGATTCAACCATGGTTTGGCATTATTATAATCTGAGTGCGATGGTCCACGATCTAATACTAATTTTTTTCGTCCTAGTTTATCAAGTAACTTTAGGATCATTATCAATTAAGTTTAATAATAGAATTTTCTTTAATTATATATAAATTTTGATTTAAAACAAATGGTCTTGAAATTTTTTCATTATCTATTTTAAGCATTGATATAGTTTTACCCAAAGCTACATTAACAACCAATAGCCTTCCATGATTTGTTGTTAAATAAATGTTTTTTGATCCCATAATAAATCCAATTGGTTTAATTTTTAATCGTTTTTTTCTTTTAAATTGTTTAAAAATATCAGTCTTTCTAATAATATTTCCTTGTTTGCTATCAATAACTACTAAAAATCCTTTCATTGTTACTGTAAAAATTAAATTATTCACTATAGTTGGAGTTAAAATCGAGTTAATTTCATGCTGCCAGTTTATAATCCCAGTTTTAAAATCTAGTGAAAAAAACTCATTTTTATCGTTAGATAAATAAATTGAATTGTTATGACCCACTAAAACAGATGATTTTGTAAAAAATGATTGGCCTGTAACTTTGGTGTTATGTGTGGGTGTAAGCCATAATAATTCTCCATTTTCAATATCAACTGCAGATACATCTCCTATAGAATTATTAAAATAAACTGTATTCTCTTTAATAAGTAGCGAAAGTTTTTTTACTGATTTTATAAGTGATGTTTCAGTTCTTATATTCCAAATTTCGGTACCATCTTTTATTGAATAACATCTCAAAATATTTTTAGAATCAATTGCAAAAAATTTATCTTTATAAACTTTAACTTGTGAGTTGAAATGTGCAGAATTATTTTTTGACCATAATAATTCTCCAGTTTTAATGTTCATGGCGTACAATTTTGCAATAGTATCTACTACTATTAAAGTATCTTTATTGTTGGCAAAAAATAATATTGGTTTTAATTTTTTTTCTGATTTTGAATAATGATTTTTTTTCCAAATCAATTTTGAAGAATTATCAAATTTAAGTATTGATCCCTTGTTGTCAAAAAAAATAACATTATTTTTTGAAAAAATAATGCGTGGTTCAAATTGATCAAAATGATCTATCTTTGAAAACTTAAATCTAGAAATGCTCTTTAATTTACCGTTATAGTTAATTCTTCCATTGTTATTATTTAGGTTGTTAATAAAGCTATTGTTAACAACTTTTTCTTTTAAATTTATTTTTAGATTTGGATTAAATTCGGTTTCTTGAACTTTTTCATCCTGAAATAATACTTTGATAAGTTTTTGTTTTTCATTAGATATCTTTTCACCTTTTGTCCAAAAGCTAGATTTTTTATTTAAAGAACAACTAGCTACAAATAATATTAATAACAAAGTACTTAAAAATCTAATCACTTAAATCTCTATTTAATCTTTTTTCAGCTTCTATTTTAATATTTGGGTTACTATTTTCTAAAGTTAGAATTTGATTAAAAAATTCTTTAGATTTTTGCTTATGGTTTTTATAATAAAAATATTCTCCCATTAAGTAAAGCGCATGTGATTTCCAAACGCTATCTGAATTAATAATAGGATTTAAAATTTTAATTAAATTATTTTCAGACTCAAAATCTGAATTAAATAAAGCCTTTTTATAAATTACCAAATTTTTAATTTCTTTTTCTAAACTTGTTTCGTTTATTACTATGTCAAAAAGTTCATTTATCTTTTTATTTTCACTAATAATATTATTATCAATTAAAAAATATAGAGCCAGTGGAGAATAAGTTCTATCTTTTTCATTAACTATATCTATTAATTCATTTTTTACTTTATTATTTTTATCTCCAGAAATAAATTCTATTTTTGCAAAATTGTACCTGTCTGCTAATTTAATTTTATTTTTTTTTTCAAATTCTTGAAAAGCAAAATATCCAAAAAGAATTAAAACAAGTGTTGAAATTATAGTTATTATTTTTTTTGCATTATTGACAAAAAAAACTTTAATTTTCTCTTTTCTTGTATTTTCGTTAATTATTGCTGTATCTTCATCCATGGTTAAATCATATTCCGTAAAACGTACTGAAGTATGCCTCCATTTTTATAATATTCTAATTCATTTTTAGTATCAATTCTGCAAAGTGTCTTGATTTTTTTTATCTCTCCAGATGTGTATTTTATTTCCACCTCTACTTTATCGGAAGGTAAAATACCTTTTTCTATATCAATTACACTTAATAATTCAGATCCAGTCAACTTTAGACTTAATCTATCCATTCCATCAATAAACTGAAGTGGAAGTATACCCATGCCAATCAAATTTGACCGGTGAATCCTTTCAAAGCTTTCAGCTATAACAATTTTTACGCCTAACAACTTTGTACCTTTTGCGGCCCAATCTCTAGATGAGCCTGTTCCATACTCTTTTCCACCTATAACAACTAGATCTGTTCCTCTTTTTTTATATTCTGTCACAGCATCATAAACTGGCATAACTTTTCCTTCTGGGTATAATTTTGTAAAACCACCCTCTGTTCCAGGTGCCATCTCATTTCTAATTCTTATATTTCCAAAAGTTCCTCTCATCATTACTTCGTGATTACCTCTTCTTGATCCGTATGAATTATAATCTTTTGTCAAGATTTGATGTTTCATGAAATATTCACCTGTAGGGCTATCTTTTTGAATAGAGCCTGCTGGCGAAATATGATCAGTTGTGATCATATCTCCTAAAATTAATAAAGGTCTTGCATTTTTTATTTCTTTAAATCCTTCTGGGTCCTTCTTTAAATTTTCAAAAAATGGTGGTTTTTTTACATAAGTCGAACTTTCATCCCAATTATAAATACTACTTTTTAAAGTTTTGATTTTTTGCCATTGTTCTGGTCCTTTAGAAATATTTGAATATCTTTTTACAAACATATCAGGATTTAAAGAACTTCTTAAAGTATCTTCAATTTCTTTATTTGAAGGCCAAAGGTCTTTTAAATAAATATCTTTACCTTCAGAATTTTTTCCTAATGAATCATTATAAAGATCAAATTCCATATAACCTGCTAATGCATAAGCAACAACAAGTGGAGGTGATGCTAAATAATTAGCTTTAATTAATGGAGATATTCGGCCTTCAAAATTTCGATTTCCTGATAAAACTGAAACTGCATAAATATTATCTTTTTTTATGGATTCAGAAATATTTACATCTAAAGGTCCAGAATTTCCAATACAAGTAGTACAACCATAGCCAACTAAATTAAAACCTAATTTATCTAAAAATACATTTAATCCAGCTTTAGCTAAGTAATCAGTTACAACCTGTGAACCTGGCGCTAATGAAGTTTTCACCCATGGTTTAGTTTTTAATCCATACTCTACAGCTTTTTTTGCTAATAACCCTGCTCCAATTAAAACATTTGGGTTTGAGGTATTTGTGCAAGAAGTTATGGCAGCAATTAATATTGAGCCATCTTTAATTTCATAATCTGTCCCTAAAACTTTTGAGGTATTGGGTTTTTCTCTGTTTGTTATATTTTTAAAAATTGTTTTAAAATTATCTGAAGCTTCAGTTAATAAAACTTTATCTTGTGGTCTTTTTGGACCGGAAATTGTTGGAACAACGGTAGACATATCTAATGATAAAGTATCAGTAAATTCAATATCTTCACTTGACCATAAGCCTTGTTCTTTTGCATACTCTTCAACAATTTGTAGAGTGGAATTATTTCTACCTGAAAATTTTAAATATTTTAAAGTTTCATTATCAATTGGGAAAAATCCACAAGTTGCACCATACTCTGGTGCCATATTTGCAATAGTAGCTCTATCAGCTAAAGATAAATTTTTTAAACCTTCTCCATAAAATTCTACAAATTTACCAACGACACCCTTGTCTCTAAGCATTTTTACAACAGTTAAAACTAAATCAGTTGCAGTTGTGCCTTCTGGCAGTTTATTGCTTATTTTAAAACCTATAACTTCTGGAATTAACATTGAAATAGGTTGACCCAACATGCCGGCTTCCGCTTCAATACCTCCAACTCCCCAGCCAAGAACTGATAATCCATTAACCATAGTTGTGTGGCTATCCGTTCCAACTAAAGTATCTGGAAATAAAAAATCTTTTCCTTCAAATTTTTCAGTCCAAACTACCTTTGACAAATATTCTAAGTTTACTTGATGACAAATGCCTGTTCCTGGAGGAACAATTCTAAAATTATTAAAAGCTTGCTGTCCCCATTTTAAAAAAGAATATCTTTCACCATTTCTTTTAAATTCTATCTCAACATTTTTTTCTAAAGAGTCTTTATTGGCAAATTTATCCACTTGAACAGAGTGATCGATTACCAAATCTACTGCAGAAAGTGGGTTAATAGTATTTGGATCTTTGTTTTTTTCTTTAACAGCTTCTCTCATTGCAGCAAGATCTGCTACTGCTGGAATACCAGTGTAATCCTGTAATAAAACTCTTGCTGGACGATAAGCTATTTCTGTAGAAGATTTTTTGCTTTTAAGCCAATTTTTTACTGCTTCTATTTGATTTTTTGTAACAGTTAAATCATCTTCATACCTTAACAAATTTTCCAATAGTACTTTTAAAGATTTTGGAAGTTTTGAAATTCCACTTAATCCATTTTTTTCAGCTTCTAAAAGAGAATAGTATTTATAATCTTTTCCATCAATAGTTATAGTTTTTAAAGAATTGTAAGAATTTTTTTGTCCAGGTTTCATATTTTATAAATAAAATGTAGCTATACAACTTACAAGTAAGAATGACATAATATAATTAAAGTTTTTAATAAATTTTTCATTTGATGCAAATTTTCTTAAAAATTTGCCCAGTATCGACCAAAAAGAAATACTAAAACAAGCAAAAAAGAAAGATACTCCTATTATCCAAAGAGAATGCTGTAAATAATAATTAGTGCTATCTACAAAGGTTACAATCGTAATAACAGCTACTGAAACTCCTTTTGGATTAATAAATTGGAAAAAATAACTTTGAAAAAATTTAACTGGATTGTTAACTAAATTTCCAGAATTTGATTTTGAAAATGAAATTTTATAGGCTAAATAAATTAAAAAAATTGAACCTAAAATCTTTAATACATCTTGGATAATAGGGTACTTTTTAAAGGGAAGTATTAAACCTACATCTAAAATAGTTATCATTGATGTGTAACCTAAGGCCACTCCTAACATATGTGGTAGAGTTTTCTTTATACCAAAATTAAATGCAGAATAAGAAGCTAAAATATTATTAGGACCTGGTGTACAGCTTGTTACAAAACAAAATAACATTAATGATAATAAATTTGGATGCATGAAGCAATTATTTTATTTAAGCAATTTTTAAACCGTTCTTCGTCAGTTGAGATGGATGTAGCAACATTACTTTTCCATCTTCTTCAAGGGCTCCTAGTACAAGAAATTCAGATTTAACTCCTGCAATATTTTTTTCTGGAAAGTTGCAAACTCCAATTACTTGTTTTCCTTTTAAATTTTCTTCATTATAATAGTGTGTAATTTGGGCAGAAGATTGTTTGATTCCAATTTCATTTCCAAAATCAACTTCAATAATTAAAGAGGGTTTTCTGGCTTTTTCATTTTTTTTAACAGAAATTACTGTTCCAATTCTTATATCTACTTTATCAAATATATCGTAGGTTATTTGTTCTTTCATAAAATTAATATATAATTCATTTAATATATGAGTACAGAAAAAAATTTGCAAACATTGTATGAAAACTCTGTAAAAATACTTTCAGATTTAATTGCTTTTAAAACTGTTTCAGGGGAAGATAATAATTCTTTAATCAATTATTGTGATGAAATTTTAAAAAAACTTGGTGCTACTTCTTTTAAAACTTTTGATGAAGATAAAAAAAGAGTCAATCTTTTTGCAACTCTAAAAGCAAAAAAACCAAACGGCAAAGTACCAATTATACTTTCCGGTCATACAGATGTTGTTCCAGTTTCAAAAGGGTGGTCCACAAATCCATTTGAAGCAGTAATTAAAGAGGATAAACTTTATGGAAGAGGAGCTTGTGATATGAAAGGTTTCATTGCATGTACTCTAGCGTATGCACCAATTTTTTCAAAATCTGATTTAAATAGGGATATTCATTTTTCTTTTACATTTGATGAAGAAACTGCATGTAAAGGAGCTCCAATTTTAATTCAAGAATTAAAAAAAAGAGGGTTTAAAAATGGAATATGTGTAGTTGGTGAACCAACAAACATGAAAATAATTGACGCTCATAAAGGTTGTTATGAATATACAACTTATTTTGAAGGTTTAGCTGGTCATAGTTCTCAGCCCCACAAAGGCGTAAGTGCTGTTGAGTATGCAGCAAGGTATGTAAATAAATTAATAGAATTACGACAGAAACTAAAAGATAGAGCACCAAAAAATTCAATTTTTGACCCTCCGCATTCTACTCTTCAAATAGGAGGAGTTTTTGGAGGAATAGCGCACAATGTAATTGCTGATAAATGTTTTGTAAATTGGGAAACGAGACCTGTAGTTAAAGAAGATGGAGTATTTTTAAATACAGAATTAGACAAATATGCAAATGAAGTATTACTTCCAGAAATGAAAAAAGTTTTTCCAAACTCATCGATTAAGAAAGAAATAATTGGAGAAATTATTGGTTTTGATCGAGTAAAAAATTCAGAAGCGTGTGAATTTGTATCTAGTATTACTGGTGACAACTCTAGAGAAGTTGTTTCATTTGGAACAGAAGCTGGTTTATTTCAAGAAATTGGCATAAGTACAGCGGTTTGTGGACCAGGTTCAATTGAACAAGCTCACAAAGTTGATGAATATATTGTTTTAGATGAACTTAAGAAATGTTTAAATTTACTTGAAGGAATTAAAAAAAATTCAACAGTAAGTTAATTGCTCCACCCACCAACTGATTTAGTTTCTAAAAACTCTTCTAAACCTTGAGCTCCAGCTTCTCTTCCAATGCCTGAGTGTTTATATCCCCCAAATGGCGCATCAACTGCTATGCCTGCTCCATTAACATCCACCATTCCAGATCTTAATTTTCGAGCAACTCTATTTGCTTTTTGCTGATCTTGAGTTTGAATATAGTTTGTAAGACCATAAGGAGTATCATTTGCAATTTTAATTGCTTCTTCTTCTGTTTCAAAAGGAATAATTGATAAAACTGGTCCAAAAATTTCTGTTCTTGCAATTTCCATTTGATTGTTAACATCTGCAAATGCTGTAGGTTTAACAAAATAGCCTTTATCTAAACCATCTGGTTTACCTGGTCCTCCAGCAACTAATTTTGCTCCTTCATCTATTCCTTTTTGAATTAAAGTTTGGATTTTATTGAATTGAGTTTCAGATATCACAGGGCCGATGTGATCGCCTTCTTTTGTGGGATCGTCAACTTTTAATTCATTTGCAAATTTTTTAACTCTTTCAACTGCTTCGTTATACATTGATTTTTCAACCAACATTCTTGTTGGAGCATTGCAAGATTGTCCTGAGTTTCTAAAACATCTAAGAGCCCCTCTTTCAACTGCTTCTGGATCTGCATCTTTAAATATTATATTTGCACCCTTTCCTCCAAGCTCTAAGCTTATACGTTTAAAGTCTTTAGCTGCATTTTGAGAAATTAAAGCTCCAGCTCTAGTCGAGCCTGTAAACGAAATCATATTTACTTCTGGATGGCTAGTTAAAGCATTTCCAGTTGTGGCTCCATCTCCATTTACTAAATTAAATACACCTTTTGGAAATTTTGCTTCATCAATTATTTCTGCAAGTATCATTGATGATAAAGGTGCTAATTCAGATGGTTTTAAAACCATCGTACAACCAGCTGCAAGCGCTGGTATAACTTTAAGACAAACTTGATTCATTGGCCAATTCCAAGGAGTAATAAGCGCACAAACTCCTTTTGGTTCATATAAAATATTTTGATTTTTTGCATGTTCGCCAAGAATTTTTTCAAACTTAAATTCTTTTAAATATCTAATAAAAGATTTTATATGACTTGCTCCAGTTCCTGTTTGAAGTTGTGATGAAAAATCTTTTGGCGCTCCCATTTCTAAAGTTATGGCTTCAGCAATATCTGCCCATCTTTTTTTATAAAGAACATAAAGATCTTCTAATAATTTCACTTTTTCTTCTTTTGATGTAAATCCCCAAGTTTCAAATGCTTTTTTAGCAGAGGCAACTGCAGCATCTACATCTTCTGGTCCACCCAAAGATATAACTGCACAATTGTTTTCTGTAGCTGGATTTATAACTTGGATTTCTTTTGGATTTTTCGGAGAGACCCATTTTCCATCAATGTAAAATTTTTTTTTATCTAACATTGGACAAACTTATCCTAAAGTTCCTTATTTGCAAATAAATTTGTCAATTCATAAATTATTGTAGCTGCGGCTAATGATGTAAGTTCGGCATGATCATAAGCGGGCGCAACCTCGACCACATCTGCAGAAATTAAATTCAACCCTGAAAGACCTCTTAATACATTTACCATTTCTCTTGTTGTCATTCCTGCAATTTCAGGAGTGCCTGTTCCTGGTGCATGAGCAGGATCTAAAACATCTATATCTATTGATAAGTATAATGGATTGTTGCCTACTCTTTTTCTAATTCTTTCTACTATTTTATCAATTCCTTCTGTTTGAAATTGATCACAATGAATTATTTTAAAACCAAAACTTGCGTCATTTTTTAAATCATCTCTACTATAGAGTGGTCCTCTTATTCCAACATGCATTGAAGCATTGTCTAAAAATAAATTCTCTTCTCTTGCTCTTCTAAAAGGTGTTCCATGAGTATATGGAGCTCCAAAATATGTATCCCAAGTATCTAGGTGTGCATCAAAATGAACTAATGCTACTGGACCTTTGTTAATTTTATTTACTGCTTTTAATAATGGAAAAGCAATTGTGTGATCTCCACCCATACTAATTATTCCGCCAACTTTATTTAATAAATTTAAAGCACCAACTTCTATTTGTTTTATAGCTTCATTAATATTAAATGGGTTACACGCAATATCTCCAGCATCCGCAACTTGCTGTTCTACGAATGGTTCGGCATCATAATTTGGATGATAGTTGGTTCTTAGGTGTCTTGATGCTTGTCTAATACTTTGTGGTCCAAATCTTGCACCTGGTCTGTAACTTGTACCTGCATCAAATGGAATACCAACAATTGCAATATCACATTCTTTAACATCACGTAGTTCTGGTAATCTTGCAAAAGTCGAAGGACCTGCAAATCTAGGAACTTTGGTTCCGAGCACTGGTTGAATTGTTTTTTTATTTTTTTTCAAAGTATATTTATTAAAATCTTCCTTTCTTCTTTAAATCTTTATAAAATATTTTTGATAATTCTTCATTAGCTATTTTTCTTATATTCTTGTCATTTTGGCCCATAGTAAGCTTAGGTCTTTCAACGTGATCATGATAATTAAATGAATCTTCTCCTCTTGCTTGTTGTACATACAT
>CACLNT010000003.1 GCA_902608385.1 uncultured Pelagibacteraceae bacterium | reverse complement strand
CAGAAATTTTTAAATTTAAAAAGTTCATTGGAAAATTTTATTTTAATTTTTTTCATGAAAAATTTGTTTTATTTATAATGATAATTTACAAATGATAAACTCTGAATATTTAAATAATTTGAATAAATCACAAAAAGAAGCTGTTTTACATCTTAGCGGTCCTCTTTTAATTGTGGCCGGAGCAGGATCTGGCAAAACAAAAGTACTTACATCAAGAATTACTCATATTATTAAAGAAAAAAAAGCATATCCCAACCAGATACTATCTGTAACTTTTACTAATAAAGCTGCTAAAGAAATGCAAAAAAGAGTAAGTTCAATGCTAAAAACTGAAGCTATTGGTTTGTCATGGCTCGGAACATTTCATTCAATTTGTGCCAAGCTTTTAAGAAAACATGCTGCGGCTGCTGGATTAAACTCAAATTTTTCTATTATTGATCAAGATGATCAACAAAGATTAATTAAAAACATATGTAAGGCTGAAAATATAGACGTAAAACAATTAGCTCCTAAATATATTCTAGCAATAATAGATAGATGGAAAAACAAGGGATATTATCCACAAAAGGTTATTTTAAATAAAAAAGATATTTTTGAAAAAAAAATACTTCCTATTTACAAAATTTACCAACAAAAATTATTAGATTTAAATGTATGTGACTTTGGCGATTTAATTTTACATTGTGTAAATATTTTAGAAAATAATTCAGACATTAATGAAATCTACTCTAAAAATTTTAAATATATTTTGGTGGATGAATATCAAGATACAAATTTTATCCAAAGTAAATGGCTTAATCTTCTAGCAAAAAAAAACCAAAATATTTGTTGTGTAGGTGATGACGACCAGTCTATTTACAGTTGGCGCGGCGCTGAAATTAAAAATTTTCTGGAATTTGATCAAGTTTATAAAAAAACAAAAATAATTAGATTAGAAGAAAATTATAGATCTACTCAAAATATTTTATCAGTAGCATCAAATCTTATTGCAAATAATCAAAACAGAGTTGGCAAAACACTAAAATCAACAAAGGAAGAAGGTGATTTAATAAAACTCAATTGTTTTAAAAATGGAAAAGATGAGGCAATAGGTATTGCGGATGAAATTGAAAAAAAATTAAAAAAAAAATATTCTCTTAACAATATAGCTATTTTAGTTAGAGCTATTTTTCAGACAAGAGAATTTGAAGAGCGTTTTCTCAAAATAGGTTTACCTTATAGAATCCTTGGTGGAATTAAATTTTATGAAAGAGCTGAAATTAAAGACTGTGTTGCTTATTTAAGATTAATATATCAAGATAAAGATGATTTGGCATTTGATCGTATAATAAATAATCCTAAAAGATCAATCGGTGAAAGTACCACCAAACAAATCCATGAATTTTCAAAAAAAAACCTAATAAATTTAGAAGTTGCCTCAAAAAAACTTATAGAACTAAATTTAATAAAACCTAAAACAAAAATTGGACTTATTTCTTTTTTAAATTTAATGCAAAAGTGGAGAAGTGACTTAAAAACAAAAAAAATAAATCATATAAAACTTTTACAAATTGTTCTTGATGAATCTGGTTACTCTGCAATGCTTAAAAATAAAAAAGATCTTGAAAATGAAAGTAGATTAGAAAATATTAAAGAATTATTAAGCGCTATGAAAGAATTTGATAATCTAGAAAATTTTTTAGAACACGTTGCTTTGGCAACATCACTAGATCAAGATTGGGAAGGAAAAAAAGTTAATTTAATGACTATGCATAGTTCCAAAGGATTAGAGTTTGAAGTTGTATTTTTACCAGGATGGGAAGAAGGCTTATTTCCTCATCAAAAATCAATCGAAGAAAAAGGACAAAGTGGACTTGAAGAGGAAAGAAGACTTGCTTACGTTGGGATTACAAGGGCGAAAAAAATAGCTTTAATATCATTTTCAATGAATAGATTTTATCAAGGTGATTGGATTGATAGTATGGCTTCAAGATTTATAGAAGAATTACCTGAAAAAAATATAGAAAAAAATAGTTTCTTCGATGAAAAAAATAGCAAAGAAGAAGATTTTGAATTTAATCAAGACTTTGAAAGTGAAAATGAAATAAGAAGTCCTGGCTGGATAAGATATCAAAAAAAAATTAAATGATAAAAAAAAAAATTCAGAAGTTAAGAGAGTTAATTAAATTACATAATTTGGATGGTTACGTTATTCCAAAAAATGATGCTTATTTTTCTGAATTTTCTAGACCTGATAGACTAAAAACAATCTCAAATTTCACTGGATCAGCTGGATTTGCAATAGTTTTAAAAAAAGAAAATTTTTTATTTGTTGATGGGCGATATACAATTCAAGCAAAAATTCAATCTGGAAAATTTTTTAAAATTTTAGAAATCCCAAAATTTTGGCCCAAAGATATTTTAAAAAAATACAACAAAAAATTAATATTAGGATTTGATCCTCAATTATTTACAAACAACATTTTAAAAAAACATTTTAACAACTATTGTAAACCATGTTTAATAAAAGCTAATTTTATAGATCTAATTAAAAAAGAAAAAACAATAAATTCAGTAAACTTATTCTATAATCTAAATAGAAAAATTGCTGGGGAAAGCGTAAGTTCAAAAATTAATAGATTAATAAAAAAAATTAAATCTAAAAACATTGATAATATTTTTATAAGTGCCCCAGAAAATGTAGCTTGGTTGTTAAATTTACGAGGTAAAGATAATCCTTTTAGCCCTTTGCCAAATAGTAAAATTATTTTAACAAAAAATAAAAAAATATATTTTTTTTCTTGCCCCAAAAAAATAAAAAAAATAACAAAAAATAAAAATTATAAAAATTTTAAATATTGCGAATATAAAGAGTTTTCAAAAATAATTAGCAAATTAAATGGAAAAAATTTTTGTATTGATGTCGCAACATGCTCAGTTTCAAATGAAACTATAATAAAATCATTTTTTAATATTACGAGTAATATTGACCCATGCTACATCATGAAATCAGTAAAAAATCCAACAGAAATTAAAAATATGAAAAAAGCACATATTGAAGATGGTTTTGCATTAACAAAATTTATATTTTGGATAAAAAACATAAATAAAAAAAAAGTAACTGAAATAGATGCACAAAATAAATTAGAAAAATTTAGAAAAATTAATAAAAATTATTTATTTCCTAGTTTTAATACAATTTCTGGAACAGGTTCTAATGGTGCAATTGTTCATTACAAAGCATCGAAAAAATCAAATAAGATTATTAAAAAAAACGACATTTTTTTGTGTGATTCCGGTGGACAATATAAATATGGAACAACTGACGTAACAAGAACAATTTGTTTTACTAAACAAAAAAAATCAGTCAAAGATATTTTCACAAAAGTATTAAAAGGCCATATAGCTGTAGCTACTACAAACATAAATCAATATAAAAATGGAAAACAAATTGACTTGAGGGCAAGACAGTTTTTAAAAAAAGATGGACTTGATTACACACATGGAACAGGTCACGGTGTTGGTTTTTTTTCAAATGTTCACGAAGGACCTCAATCCATATCAAAATATAATACAGTTAAATTAGAAGAAGGCATGATTTTAAGTAATGAACCCGGTTATTATAAAAAAGGTTTTTATGGAATAAGAATAGAGAATTTAGTTTATATTAAAAAAAATAAAAAAAAATTACAATTTGAAAATTTAACACTAGCGCCAATAGAAAAAGATTTAATTAGCTATAATTTATTAAATAAGAAAGAAAAAGAATATTTGTTCAACTACCATTTAAATATTTATGCTAAATATTCAAAACTTTTAAATGAAAAGGAAAAAAAATGGTTAGCTAGTCATATTTAACATTTTTACCCATTCTTTTTGTGTGATTAATTTAATATTTAATTCTTTTGCATTATTAACTTTTCTCATTGTGGGCTTTTCCCCAACGATTAAATAATCAAGTTTTTTATTTACATTACTTATTATTTTTCCTGAATTTTGTTCAATAATTGATTTTGCTTCCGCTCTACTAATGCCTTGTAATTTCCCAGTTAACATAAAAGTTTTATTCTTTAAAACACCCGTTTGATTAATTAAAACAACATTATTTATTTTAAGAGTTTTTTTAAGTTCTAATAAAACTTCCAAATTAACTTTGTTTGAAAAAAAATTTTTTATTGATTGTATTTGTGTTTCCCCAATTCCATCAATATTTGAAAGTTCGGTCATATTTTTATCGTTAGATAGTTTAAAAAAATTATCTGAAGATTTTAAATGCTTTGACAAAAGTTTTGAATTTTCAAGACCAATGTGTCTTATCCCTAGCGAATAAATGAATTTATCAAGTGAAATGCTTCTTTTACTATCTATAGAATATTTTAAATTTGATACAGATAATTTTCCCCATCCTTCTAGTTTTTTTATTTTTTCATAGTTCAATTTAAAAATATCACTTGGTAATTTTATTAATTTAATTTTCCAAAAATTTTCTACAATTTTTTTTCCAAATCCATCTATGTTAAATGCTTCCTTTGAAACAAAATGCTTTATTTTTTCTATAGCAATTTTTTCACATTCAAATCCTTCGCTAGTACATCTTCTTACGGCATCCTTTTTTTTTGTAATTTCATTAAAATCCTTTAGAGTTAATGATCCACATGACGGACAATTTTTTGGGAAAATAAATTTTTTTGAATCTTTTTTTCTTTTTTTTATATCAACCGAAATTACATGTGGTATGACATCTCCTGCCCTTTCTACAGTAACTGTATCTCCAATTCTAATATCTTTTCTTAATATTTCATCTTCATTATGAAGTGTAGCATTAGATACTAACACACCACCAATATTTACTGGTTTGATTTTAGCTACAGGAGTTAATGCGCCCGTTCTTCCAATTTGAATTTCAATATTTAATATTTTAGACACAGAATTATTTGCAGAAAATTTATGAGCAATAGCCCATCTTGGTGCATTAGCAACAAAACCTAATCTTTTTTGTAAATCTAAATTATTAACTTTATAAACAATACCATCGATATCAAATTCAATTTCTTTTCTTTTTTTCTCTAAATTTTTGTGATTCAGTATTAAATTATTAATACCCTTAATAACTGCATTAAATTTATTTACTTTAAACCCCCAAGATTCTAAATGTTCTAAAAAAACTGATTGAGAATTAATTTTCATATTCTTTGCATAACCATAATTATATGCAATAAATTTTAATGGAATTTTACTGCTAACTTTAGGATCTTTCTGTCTCAAAGATCCTGAGGCTGCATTTCTTGGGTTTGCAAATTTTTCACTTATATTTTTAAAATCATCATTTTTAATAAATACCTCGCCTCGTATATCAATCTCTAATGGAAAGTTTTTTGTTTTAATCTCCTTTGGTATATCTTTTATGGTTTTCAAATTTTCTGTAATATCTTCTCCTTCTTTGCCGTCACCTCTTGAAAGACCTTGAACAAAACATCCATTTTTGTATATTAATGAGATTGATATCCCATCAATTTTTGGTTCAGCACTATATTCAATTTCTTCTAATTTTGAGAGACTAAGAAAGTTTATAATTTTTTTTTCAAAATTTATTAAATCTTCCTCATTAAAAGCATTAGATAATGAAAGCATTGGAAGACGATGTTTAACTTTTTTAAAATTTTTAGAAGGACTAAAACCTATGGTCTTAGAAGGTGAGTTTTTGTGATCTAAAAAGTTATATTTTTTTTCTAACTCAAAGATTTGTTTTTTTAATACATCAAATTCTTGATCGCTAATTAATGGTCTGCTTTCATCAAAATATGCTTTATTATATTTGTGTAGAAGTTTAATTTTTTTTGAATATTCATTTTTAATTAAGCTATTTTTCATTATTTAAATTTAAAAAGAGATTTAAATTTTTTCCAAATTAGACCTTTTTTACGATTTTTTTTAACTTTTTTTTTTTTAACTTCATAATTTTTGTTAAAAACTTTATAAGATTGTTTGTACCATTCACCTGATTGATAGTTATATCCCAATACTTTTGCATATTTTTTGGATTCTTGTGTTAAGCCAATTTTATAATGTATTTCAACCAATCTATGTAATGCTTCTTCAACATAAATAGTAGTATTATAATCTTCAACTACTTTTTTATACCTGTTAATAGCTGGAATCCATTTTCTTTTTTTTAAGTAATGGTTTCCAATAAACATTTCTTTGCCTGCCAATCTGTCATATATTAAGTCTAATTTAAATTTTGAATCCATTGCAAAATCTGTTTTGGGAAAATTATCCATTATAAATATAAATTTTTTTTCTGCCTTAAGTAATGGTTCTAAATCTCTTTTTTCATCTACAACAATTTCGTAATAACACATGGCCAACATAAAATGAGCGTAATCAATATTTTTATGTTTTGGATATGTTTTTAAATATCTTTCAAGTTCAAATATGGTGTCGCTATAATAGCTCTGTGAATAATATGAGTATGCTGACATAAGTGCGGCTTTAGGAGCCCAGGCAGATTGCGGATATAAAAGCTCAGCTTCATTAAATTTTTTTGCTGCATATAATGCGTCTCCTTTATCTAATTCTTCATATCCTTCTCTAAAAGCCTCAATCATTTGAGATTCAATATCTTCTTCTTCAATTACTGAGATTTTTTCTCCTTTTGAGCAAGAAATTAATAGAACACCCAAAATTAATAATAAAATTTTTATAATATTTTTCATTTAAGGTTTTTTATCAGATTATTCAAAAAACCCTAAACTTTTATGCTGTTGATTTTAAAATATTTCTATTGATTAGGAAATGAGGGATATTTTTTTCTTTAACTTCAACAATTGAAAAGTTAGCATTATCTTCAAAAACTCTTCTTAATAGTTGGTTTGTAAGTTTGTGGCCACCCTGCGAGCATATTAATTTTCCAATAATTTTATATCCAGATAAATATAGATCTCCCATGCAGTCCAAAATTTTATGATTTACAAATTCTTTTTTATTTCTAAGGCCATTTTTATTTAAAATTTTTTTTCCTTTTACCACAATGGCATTTTCTAAAGTTCCACCTTTCGCTAAATTCATTTTTTTTAATTTTGCTATATCCTCAAAAAGACAAAAGGTTCTTGAATTATAAACTTCTGTTAGATCGTCTTCATAAACTTTAACTAAATTTCTTTGTGTTTCTATTAGTGAATTGTCGTACTTAATTTCAAAATCTATATCTAAACTAATTTTATTTGGTTCTATTGAAATTGTTTTTTCTCCATCTTTAAAATTAATTTTTTTTTCTATCTTTATAATTTTAATTGGGGTTTCGCTTGTTTTTATCCCAACTCTATTTATTTCATTAACATATTCCTTTGCTGAACCATCTAAAATTGGAACCTCTTCACTATTAATTTCAATCATTGCATTATCAATTCCCATTCCAAACAATGCTCCCATTAAATGTTCAATTGTTGAAACAATAATTCCTGAATCATTTGAAATAGTTGTGCAATAAGCTGCATTGCTTACATTAAAAATTCCTGGGATTATAAGATTATTGTTTTTAATATCCGTTCTTTTAAAAATTATACCTGTGTTTGGTTTTGCGGGCTTAATTTTCACATGAGCTATTTCTCCACTGTGAAGTCCAACTCCATCAAAAACTATAGCTTCTTTAATTGTTTTTTGATTTAAAACAGACATAAAGAACTTATAAAATTTTTAAGTAAGCTTTAAAAAACAACAAATGTTACAAGAAAATACTAGTTCTATTTAAAAAAATGAAAAAGCCTTTCAAAAAAACCTTTTTTTTCTAGCTTTCTAGGAACTATTGCAACTTCTTGTTTATTAATACCTTTGATCAATTTTAAACCAGATTCACAAATATTAGTATAAAGCGTATTTTCCATAAATGATTTAGCATAATGAGTGCAGATAAATTTATTTATAAATATTTGATGACTATTAAATAACTCTTCTAATTTTTTTATTAAATTCTTTGGAAAACAAATAAATTTAATATCGATTGAAAATTTATTACAATTTATATTTAAAGGTAAATAATTATATGAAGTATTATCAATAACATAATTAGCAATAATAATATGAATAATTTTTTCGTTATGATAATTTCTCAAAATTTGCTGTTTTGCGTCTTGAACTAAATATTGAATGTTTCTCTTTTCAATTTTTTTTCCTTCATTATCTTTTATTAATGACAGGTTAATTGAAATAGATTCTGGGGTTTCTACCATCAAATATATATCTTCTAAAAATTCACCTGTTTTCTTTTCTATTTCAAAAATATTTTTTTCAATGGTTTTTTTTACATTTTCAAAATTCAATTTATCTTTATTTAAATTGGTTTCACAATCATATTCTTTAAAAAAAATGTTATGACTATCAAATTTTTCAAATGCAGCAATACTTAACTTTGTAGAACTTAAATCTAGATAAATGTCAAAATTTTTTTTACTCATTAGTAGAAATCACACTATTATAAATTCGTAAATCAATAACTTTGTTGTTCTTAAAATTCTCATTAGTGATCAAGTCATGTGATAAATTTAGTGCTTTTAATAAATTTTTTTTTGGAAGTTTAATTAAGATGCCTTTATTGGTTTTTATATCCCATCTTCCAGATGGAAAAAAATATAACTCTGAAATTTCTTCAAAATTAAATTTAGAATTGACAACAATTTTTTTAAACTTAATAAATTCTTCAATTTTAATTTTCCCAAATACATAAGGTAAATTTTTGTCAGAAGATTGAAAATTAATTAACTTTCCATTAGATCCGATAAAAAATTTTTTTTTGTTGTAGTTAGTAACCGCTAAAAACTTTGTCTTTTGAATTTGCACTTCAATACTATTTGGATAAATTTTTCTAACTTTAAAAGAATGAACTAAATTATTTTTTTCTAAAACATTTACAAAATAATCTTTATTTATAAAAAATAAATTTTTTTGACTTATTAATCTATTAAATTCTTCAGAAATATTAAAATTATTTTCATCATTAAGTCCATAAACTTTAATTTGATTAATTTTTAATTTTAGATATCCAGAATTACTTAATGATAGATTGTTAATTGTAGTTAAAAAAATCATCAAAAATAAATATATAAATATTTTTTTTTTTTTATCTATTAGTTGAGGCATCTTTTAAAATCCATTCAATTAAATCAATAAATTTCATTCCCATATAATTTGCTATCTCTGGCACTAATGAAAGCTTTGTCATTCCTGGTTGTGTATTTGTTTCTAATAAAAAAAATTTATCTTTATAAAATTTAAAATCTGATCTTGTAACGCCTCTGCAGCCAATTAGTTTATGTGCTTTAAGTGCAATATTCATAACTTTTTGTAAATTTTTCTTACTCAAATCAACAGGGATTATATGTTTAGTTTTTGCCTTCTCATTATATTTGGCTTCATAATCATAAAATTTTCTTTTAGGTTTTAGTTCTATTGCTCCTAGTTTTTTCTTGCCTAATATTGCAACCTGAATTTCTCTGCCCGGAATAAATTCTTCAATTAAAATCTCTTTGTAAAAAATTAATTTTTTTAAATTTTTGATAAAATTTTTTTTAGTGCAAATAAAAACATTAACACTAGATCCTTCGTTAATTGGCTTTATCACAACTGGGAATTTCAATTTTTTTTGAGTCTTAATTATAATATTTTTTTCAATTTTATTGTTTTCAAATTTAAATTTGAAATACTTTGGCGTTAGTATTTTTTTTTTTATATAAATTTTTTTTGAAATTTCTTTATTCATTGCAATAAATGATGCTATTACTCCAGAATGTGTATATTTAACTTTTTGCGATTCTAATATTGCCTGAATATATCCATCTTCTCCAAATTGCCCATGTAAAGCGTTAAAAATAATACTTGGTTTAAAACTTTTAATATTTTTTATTAAATCGCCATCTGGTTCGCAAATTTTAACTATATAATTTTTTTTTTTTAATTCTTTAAATACGCTTTTAGCTGTTTCTAAACTAATTAATCTTTCTTTAGAAATTCCCCCACCTAAAATTAAAATTTTTTTTTTCATTGAATGATTTCTATTTCGGTTTCTATATTGACACCCGTTTTTAATTTTACGTTTTTTTTGACAAACTCAATTAACTTTTTCATATCTTTGAAGGTAGCATTATTTTTATTGACAAAAAAATTACAATGTTTATTAGAAATTTCAGCATCTCCAAACTTAATATCCAATGGGACAGATTTTTTAATTAATTCCCAAACTTTTTGATCTGTTTGTTTTGTGGGATTTTTAAATGTGCTTCCTCCAGTTTTTATTTTTGTTGGCTGTGTATAATCTTTTTTATTTTTTATAACTTTTATGTACTCTTGAATTTCTTTTTTTTCTTTAAATTCACCTTTAAATGATGCACTTAAAAATATTAAATTTTTATCTAAATCATTTTCTCTATACGAAAAATTAATTTTGGATGCTTGAATAGTTGTAATTTTTCCTGTTCTATCAATTGCTTGCACTGAAACCAAAATATCTTTGAATTCTTTTTTAAAGCAGCCAGAATTCATTCTCAATCCACCTCCAACAGTTCCTGGAATACAAGATAAAAATTCCAAACCACCTATGTTATTTTCTGATGCAAATACTGATAAATTTTTATCAGTAGTTGCGCTCCCTGCTACAATTGTTTTATTTGGTAATAGTGAAATATTTGAAAAATTTTTTCCTAATTTAATAACAACTCCATTAAATACTCCATCATTTATAAGAATATTGGATCCTGCTCCTAATATAAAAAATTTTTCCGTTTTTCCAAATTCTTTTAAAAAAGAAATAAGTTCATTTAAACTTTCAGGCTTAAAATATGCTTTTGTTTTGCCACCAATATTAAACCAATTACTTTTTTTTAAATCATAATTAAAAACTAATTTTCCTTTAATTTTTTTTGAAAAACTTTCCAATTTGTCAATTTGCATCATATCAAATTAGGTAGCTCTCTAATCCAATTTGAAATTGAACCTGCACCCATGCCTATAACTATTTTTTTCCCATAAATATTTTGTTTTATAAATTTGGCAAGTTCGTATTTATCTTTAACTATAAAAACTTTTACTTTAGAATTATTAATTATTTCTTTTGCATAATTAAAATAGTTAAATCCAAGTTTTAATTTTTCACCAGCTGAATATACTGGACATAAAACTACACTATTTGCTTTTTTAAATGATAAGCTAAATTCTTTTCTAAGATCTTTTAATCTAGATATTCTGTGTGGTTGAAAAATACAAATTATCTCTTCTTTATTGTAGGCTTTCTTAACTCCATTTAAAACTTCTTTAATTTCAGTTGGGTGATGTGCATAATCGTCATAAAATTCAGTTTCTCTATAGTTAAATATTTTATTAAATCTTCTTTGTACTCCTTTAAATTCTTTAAGACCTTGTTTAATAGTATCTTTTGATATCCCTATAGTTATTGCTACAGCAGCAGCGGCAGTAGCATTTCTAATATTGTGCAACCCTAGAAGTGGAATTGTTATATTTTTTATATAGGTTTGTTTTTTCCCAGGTAACCGAATATCAAGATTAAATTTAGAAAAACTTCTTGATTGAAAAACATTTTTTATTTGAAATTGTGAATTTTTATTTACACCATATGTATAATAATTTTTATTTTTAATTTTTTTAATTATTTGATTATTATTTTTATCGTCTACGCAAATAAATGATTTTCCAAATGATGGTACTTTTTCAATAAAATTTTGAAATAATTCTTTTAGTTTATCTATAGATTTATAATAATCCATATGTTCACGATCTATATTGGTTATAATTGAATATGTCGGAGGAACCTTTATAAAACTTCCATCTGACTCGTCAGACTCTAAAATGCACCAATTACTTTTTCCTAATCTTGCAGAATTATTAAAAGAATTTAATACACCTCCATTAATAATTGTTGGGTCTAATTTTGTTTTTGAAAAAATACTAGCAACAAGAGAAGTTGTTGTTGTTTTGCCATGTGAGCCAGCGACTACAATATTTTTTGTTAATGAAACAATATGTGCAAGCATATCACCTCTTTTATAAATAGGCAGTTGTTTGTTTTTTGCTGATAATACTTCAGGATTATTTTTTTTAATAGCTGATGAAATTACTAAAATTGTTGCTTTATTAACATTTTTTTTTTTATGTCCTATTCTCACTTTAATTTTACTTTTTTTTAATCTTTCAATATTTTTATTTAGTGAAATGTCACTACCTTGAATTCTAAAACCCATGCCTTTCATTATTAAAGCAAGGCCACTCATTCCAATTCCACCGATGCCAACAAAATGGATAATTTCAGTTTTAGCTAATTCAATTTTCATTAATCACACTTATAAGTTTTTCATTTGTATTGTTCCAAGTATTTTTGCAACTAAAATTTCTCATACTATTTTTTTTTGATAAATAATCATCTTTATTCTGGATTATATTTATTAAATTATTTTCTAATGTATCATCAGTAAGGTCATCTTGTTTTAATATCCAGCAACAATTCTTGTTTTTATAAAATAAAGCATTTTGAAATTGATGATCGTCCTTAGCAAATGGATATGGAATAGCTAAATATGGTATATTTAGATAGGTTAATTCTGATAAAGTTGACGCTCCAGCTCTTGTTATGCACAAATTAGTATTACTAATAAATTTTAAAATATTTTCCTCAAAACTAAATAATTGATAAGAAATATTGTTTTGATTATAAAAATCCTCTAATTTTTTTTTATTTATAGAGCTAGTTTGCTGACAAATATTCAATTTATATTTTTTTGATAAACTAATAATTGATTTTTTTAGTTTATTATCAAATAATTCTGCTCCTTGGCTACCACCTATGATTAAGAGATTAATTTCATTGTTTATTTCATTTTTATCATTTGTTGTATCTGAATAAAATTCTTTTCTAAGCAAAGGATCAATCAATAATATTTTGTATAAGTATTTTTTTGGAAAATTTACAATTTTATCTGAATAGCAAAAAATTTTTTCCGCATATCTTAAAAAAATACTATTAACCCTACCTAAAACCATATTTGGTTCAAAAGAATAAATTTTTATACTAAAAATTTTTGCAGCCATACATATTGGCAATGACATGTATCCTCCCGTAGAAATTAAAACTTCTATTCTATTTTTTTTTAAAAAAATTAAAGATTTAATTATTGAAAAAAATAAACCAAGCAAATTCAATGGTAATAAAAAATTAGCTGTTAATTTTGGAGTATTAATAACAGTAAGTTTGTATTTTTCTAAATTTAAGAATCTACATCCTCTTTTATCTGTAACAAAAAATACATCAAATTTATCTTTTAGCTGTTCATAAAATATTGTAGCTGGAATAACATGTCCTCCAGTTCCACCAGTGCTTATTAAAATTTTTTTTTTCATTTATTGGTTAATTCTTCTTTTTGTAAGATTTAAGATAATGCCAGATAAAATTGCTGTTCCTAAAATTGAAGATCCTCCATAACTCAAAAATGGCAAAGTCATACCCGTAGTTGGAAACAATCTTATGTTAACACCAATATGAATTAAAGTTTGAAATAATATAATTGAAATTGATCCCACGAGAATTAATTTTATTTTATCATTCTTTTCAAAGTATAATTTTTTAAATACTTGATAAATAAAAAATAAAAAAATTATCATTAAAACAATTATAAATACTGCGCCAAATTCTTCAGATATAACTGAAACAATATAATCTGTATGTGCTTCAGGAACTCTATTTTTTAAAATACCTTCTCCGATTCCTTTTCCAAAAAAACCACCATTTATTATTGCTTCCGACGCTTTCTCTGATTGATAATTGTTGCCAGAAGAAGGATCAAAAAATGAATTAAGTCTAATTAAAATATAACCAAATTTTGCAACATAAAATACAAGGTAAAATAAAAAAGTTAACATCATTACAAAAAATAAAAAGAAAAAAACTAGATTAATTCCAGAAATAAAAATTAAAGTTAACCAAGTTAAAAAAACTAAAAAAGTTTGACCAATATCTGGTTGCGTAATTAAAAGAAAAACAATCGGCATGATTACAATAAAGCTCAAAAAATATTTATAATAAAGATTGTTATTTTTTTCTGAACTTAAAATCGATGCAATAATTACAATAATAAAAGGTTTTAAAAGTTCTATTGGTTGAAATCTAGGTAAAAAAAGAAGATCTAACCATCTTTTTGATCCTTTGACCTCAATGCCAATAATTGGAACTAATGTTAAAAAAATAAAACAAACAAAAAATAATATAATTGAAATTATAAATAAATTATCTTTGTTAATTGATGAAAAAAAAATTATAAAAAAAATACCAATGCCAATATAGAAAAAGTGTTTGAAAAAAAAATGATAACTGTTTGTATTTAATTTATCTGATGCAATTAATGAAGTAGAAACTAACGAAAAAAACAAACCAAGACAAAATAATAGAATGATTAAAAAAAATATTGATTTATCAATATTTTTCCACCATGCATAGTAAAATTTATAAATAAAGCTACTATTTTGCATTTATTATATTTTTTAAATTTAATTTTTTTATAATTTTATTAAATTTTTCTCCCCTATCTTCAAAATTTTTAAAACTATCAAATGAAGCTGCTGAAGGGCTAAACAAAATTGTTTTATGTTCTTTTTCTTTTTTTTTTGCTTTTATATCTAAAATAATTTTTTTTAGTGCTTGTTTTAAATCATCAAAATGTTCATATTTTATTTTATTTTTTAATTCTCTAATAAAAGAATTTTTATTTTTACCAAATATATAAGCTTTAATATTTGAGCATTGATTTTTGGACATTAAAAATTTATCACCAACTTTAGGTATACCACCCACTATCCAATAAACTTTTTTTAAAGATTTAAGAATATTTATAGAAGATGAATAAGTTGTTGCCTTTGAATCATTAATTAAAGTTAATTTTTTAGATTTATAAATTATTTGTTGTCTAAATTTTAATCCTTTGAATCTGTCAATTGTTTTAAATAAAATACTTTTATTTACATTCATTTTTTTAACAACTGAAAAAACATGTAATAAATTTTGTTTATTGCCTTCAGTTAAGAAATATGCATTTTTTATTTTTAACAAATCTTGATTTGTTGTTTTTATATTAACGTTAATTATTTTTGAATTTATTTTTTTTTTCTTACTTTCTTTTTTTAAAAATTTATTGTTTAAATCCAAAAATGAATAATCTTTATTAGTCTGATTTCTAATTAATTTAAATTTTGCTTTAACATAGCTTGCAAATGTTCCATGACGTTCTAAATGATCAGGAGTAATATTCAGTATTGTTGCATAATTTGCTTTAAATTTTTTGCTATATTCTATCTGATAAGAAGAAGCTTCTATTACAAAAATTGTTTTGGGAGTAATTTTTCTTTCAGCTAAAATCGGGTTACCAATGTTTCCTGTTAATCTTACGTCTTTTTTTTGTTTTTTCAAAACATCAAATAAAATTTTTGCTGTAGTTGATTTTCCATTTGTGCCAGTAATAGTAATATTTTTATTTTCAGAGTAATGACTGTAAAAAACATCTAAATCAGTAATTATTTTTTTAGAATTTTTTTTTAAAAAGCCCTTTAAGTGACATTTTTTAATATTAATACCGGGGCTAACTAAAATAAAATCAATATTAATCTTATTAAAATGATTTGATTTAATTAGTAACTTTTTAATTTTTTTATTTTGAATAATATTTTTTTTATCGTCATATAAATAAACATCATTATTTTTTCTTAAAAAAAAATAACTAGAAAGACCACTTTTTCCTAATCCATAAATTAAAATTTTTTTTTTTAAAAAAATATTTTCGTTACCTGTCATTATCTGAATTTTAAAGTGGCCAAACCAATCATTGCTAATATAATTGAAATAATCCAAAACCTAATAACCACAGTTGACTCTGGCCAACCTTTTTTTTCAAAGTGATGATGTATTGGAGCCATTTTAAAAATTCTTTTGCCAGTTAATTTGTATGAAAAAACTTGAACAATTACAGACACTGCTTCAAGAACAAATAGACCTCCTGTTATAGCCAGAACTATTTCATGTTTTGTAATAATTCCAACTGCACCTAAAGATCCTCCTAAAGCTAAAGAACCTGTATCTCCCATGAATATTTTGGCAGGAGGGGCATTAAACCATAAAAAACCTAAACATGCTCCAATTATTGATCCCAAAAACACAGCAACTTCACCAACTCCTTCAATATATGGAATTTGAAGATATTCTGAAAAAACAATGTTACCTGTAACATAGCTTATAAAAGCAAAACATGATGCAACAAGAATTACTGGAACGGTAGCTAAACCATCTAATCCGTCAGTTAAATTAACCGCGTTAGAAGATCCAACAATTATAAAAGCCGCAAAAGGAATAAAAAACCAACCAAGATTTATCAATAAGTTTTTAAAAAATGGAAAATATAAATATTCTAAATCAGAATGATCTGAAAAATTCATTAATATAAGAGTACCTAAAACTGCAATTATAGTTTGAATTATTATTTTAAATCTAAATGAAACGCCAGATGAGTTGTTAAACTTAATTTTTTTATAATCATCATATGCTCCTAATAGTCCAAAACTAGCAACAACAAATATAAGTGTCCAAATATATGGATTAGATAAATTGCACCATAAAAAAACGCTCGAAAACAGACCAATTAAAATTAAAACACCTCCCATTGTTGGTGTTCCAATTTTTTTAATTATATGATCATCAGGGCCATCTTTTCTGATTGGGTTAATTATTTGTTTTGCAGAAAAAAAATTTATAAAAGGTGTTCCAATTAAAAACACTACAAACATGGATGTAAACATTGCCAATCCAGTTCTTACTGTAAGATATTTAAATACATTTAAAAATGTAAAACTATCTACAAAATTTAAAATAAGGTTATAAAACATTTTTTCTTTCTTTTTTTAAATCTCTAGTTAATTTATGAAGTCCTGTAGCATTAGACCCTTTAATCATTAAATAATCATTATTATTTATATTGTTTTTAATCAAATGAATTATTTGTGAAATTTCTTCTAAAATTAATCCTTTTTTCTTGTTGTGAATATTTTTATAGGTTTCTCTTATATATTTGCCAAAAACATGGACGTTATTTATTGAAGAAGAATTAATTATTGTGCTTATTTCTAAATGCAATTTTTTTGAATGTTTGCCAAGTTCTAGCATATCACCCAAAATTAAGTGCTTTTTATTATTTTTGTTACCGATTAAATCAAAATTATTAATTGAAGATTTTAAAGACAAAGGATTTGAATTATAACTTTCATCAATAAGGAAAATTTTCTTTCCGTTTATTGTGATTTTAGAAATATCGCCGCGACCGTATGGAATTTGATAGTTGTAAAAAATATTTTTATTTAAATTTTTGACATCCTTGAAAATTGAAATAACTGTAATGGCAGCAAGCAAATTTTTTAAATTATTTTCAAAATTAGACGTTATAAAAAAATATTTTTTTTTATTATTAATATTTATAATAACTTTAAATTTTGTTTTTTCTTTTTTTATAGAAGTCAGACTAACTGTTGCATTTTTTTTATTTATGCTAAATGAATAAACTTTTAGTTTTTTTTTTAAAGCTATATTCCTATGAAACTTATAAAACCTATCATCAGCGTTTAAAATTATTGAGCCGCCACTCATAATGTTATTCATTATCTCAGATTTTGCATGCGCAATTTGTTTTAAATTTTTAAAATTTTTTGCATGGGCATGGGAAATATTTGTAATTACTCCAACTTCTGGTTTGATAATCTTTGTTAATGTATCTATTTCACCCTTTTTATCCATCCCAACTTCAAAAACTCCAAAGTCATCACTTGCGTTTAAATTAAATAAACTTAATGGAACTCCAAATTTATTATTAAAAGATTTAGGAGAATAAGTTGCACGACAAATTTTATTTAATGCCATTCCAATTAGTTCCTTTAAAGATGTTTTTCCACAACTTCCAGTTATTGCAATTATTTTTGCTGATGAATTTTCTCTCACTTTACTTGAAGTTTTTGTTAGAAAGTTCAAAGTATTTTTTACTTTAATCTGTTTAGATTTTTTTTCTAATTTACTAATTTTGTTTACTATTGATAAAGATGCTTTTTTATTAAAAACTTCTCTTAAATAATGATTACCATCTTTTTTTTTTCCTTTAATTGCAAAAAAAATATCATTTTTTTTTATTTCTTTTGAATTAATTGATGCATGTTTCAATTTCATTTTTAATGAAAAATGATTTTGACGACTTTCTTCTTTTAAAATATTTAACTTTAAATCTTTTGACAGGTTTTTGTTTTTTTGTTTAATATTTTTTAAAATGCATTTTTTATCTGAAAAAAAATCTCTAAAATTTCCATAATCTTGAATATTTTCATGTCCCCTTCCTGCTACTACTAAAATTTCACCAGTTAATAAATTTTTTATTGCTTCTTTAATTGCTTTTTCTCTACTAGGTATTTCATAAAGTTTTGATTTGTTAATTTTTTTTTTAATACTTATTCTTATTTTTTTTGGATTTTCTTTTCTTGGATTATCATCTGTTAAATAAATTTTATTACAAAATTGATTTGCAATTTTACCCATTATTGGTCTTTTGAATTTATCTCTATCTCCTCCACATCCAAAAACAATAGAAATTTTATTATTTTTAAATTGATCTTTTAAATTTTGAAGACATGTTTTAAGAGCATCTGGTGTGTGAGCATAATCTAAAATAACTTTAGAATTATTTCTAATTTTTCCAATTTTTTCCAGTCTTCCATTAACAGGTTTTACTTTGCTAATAATTTTTACAATATTTTTAAAATCAATATTACTTTTTTCTGCTGCAATCATTGCCATTAATAGATTTTTAACCTGAATTTTACCTATTAGATTTGTTTTAATTGTGAAAAAATTATTTTTATATTTGATTTTAATAATTTGTTTTTCGCTTTGATATTGATAACTAATTATATTTAGGTCGCTTTTTTCAACACCTATAGTATTTAAATTTAGTTTTTTTTCTAAAGAAATTTTTTTAATTTTTTTATATTCTGGAATAGTTTTATCTGTAATAATATTTGAATTTTTCTTAAGAAGCTTTTTAAAAAGATACAGCTTAGCATTTAAATAATTTTTAAAATTTTTGTGATAATCTAAATGATCATGAGATAGATTTGTAAAAATAGCAGTTTTAAAATTTAATCCATCTAATCGATTTTGTTTGAGGCCATGGCTAGATGCTTCAAGAATAACATTGTCAATATTTTGTTTTTTCAATTTTTTTAAATAGTAACCAAGTATAATCGGATTTAATGTTGTGTTGTTTACATCTATTTTACTTGAAATTGTTTTAATTCCTAAAGTTCCAATAGAGGCCACTTTTTTTTTATTTAATTTTAATATTTGAAAATAAAAATCAACTATTGATGATTTGCCATTAGTGCCCGTAACAGCAATTAAATTTTTTGGTTTTTTTTGATTAATTTTAAAAGCAATTTCAGCAAGCATTTTTCTGACATTCTTGGTCCTTATATAAAGAATATTATTTTTTAAACCTATAAATTTTTGATTTGATATAATTGTTCTTGCACCCTTTTTTATTGCATTTTTAATAAATTTATTAGCATTAATTTTTGTTCCTTTAATCGCAAAAAAAATATTATTTTTTTTGCAAGTCAAACTATTAAAGCTTAAACCTGAAAAAAAATGATTCTTGTATTTTGAATTAAGATTTTTAAAATAGCTGCCTATCAACATGAAGTTAATTAACTTCTATATATTTTGTGGCTAAAATGGGTCCAATTTTTTCTATAATTTTGCCTGCAATTTCAACAGATGTCCAGCCAGCAGTATTTCTCCAATTTCCCTTATAAGGTTTTCTGTCATCTCTATAGTGATAAACATATTCTTTTGAAGGAATTGGTTCATCTAACAAAATTAATAAAACGTACTTCGGTTTTGATGTAGGAAATATTGATACAAAACTATTAATTTTATCTTTTGTATATCTGCCATTCTTTACCTTATCTGCTGTACCTGTTTTTCCACCAACTTCATAACCTTCTACATTTGCAAAACCAGCCGTTCCTTCTTTTGTTGATACAACTTTTCTTAAAATAGAATTTATTTTTTCTGAAACTTTTGCTTTTAAAATTCTTTTTTTATTTTCTTTTTTTTTTAAACTATTTTTGACTAATGTTGGTTTAATATCATAACCTCCATTTGTAATAACTGAATAACCTTTTACTAACTGTAAAGGTGTTGTTGTTATGCCGTGACCATAAGATGATGTTGCAAGTTTGCATTTTCCCCATCTAGATGTAATTGGTTGGCCAACTTCTTCAATATCAAATTCAATTTTATTCAAAACTCCAATATTTTCTAAAAAAGATTTAAATTTTTCTTTTCCTACTTTTTGCCCAATCCTAATGGAGCCAATATTCCCTGATCTTACTAAAATTTGTTCAACGGTCAAATCTACAGGAATCTTATCATCATATTCCCCTATATTTCTTCCAGCACATTTAATTTTTTTTGGTAAATCTTTAAATTCAGTATCTGGTTCAATTAATTCTTCATTTAAAGCAGCGGCAATAGTAAAAGTTTTAAAAACAGATCCAAGTTCATAAACGCCTTTGGTCGCTCTATTAATATAATTTACATCTTTAATATTTTCTCTTTTGTTAAGATTAAAATCTGGCAATGAAACCATCGATAGTATTTCTCCATTATTAACATTCATAAGAATTGCTGCGCTTCCTATATATTGAAAAATTTCTTGAAACTTTATTAACTCTTCTCTAATTAAAAATTGTACATCTGTATCTACAGTTAATTGTAATGGCTCTTTTCTAGTTTTTAATTCATAATCAAAATATTTTTCTATTCCTGATACGCCATTATTGCCATCATCTATCTGGCCAATAATGTGACTAAATAGATTTTCGTGTGGATATAATCTAGTTATTTGTTCTTCAAATCTTATAGATTTATCACCCAAAAGTCGGAGCTCTTCAATTTGATTATGTGTAAGTTCTTTTTTAAAACGAAAATATTTTTTTTTTTTAATTTTTTCTTTGATTTTTTTAAAATCTTCATATGGAAACAATATTTGTAATTTTATTAAAAATTTTTTTTCATCAATAATTAAGTTTGGATTTATTCCAGCAGTTTGTGTTATAACGGCTTTAGCTATAAAATCTCCATTGTTATCTAATATATCGGCTCTATAATTTTTTTTTATTGGTAAAAATTTTTCTACTTTTGTTTTAGAATTTAATGAACCTAAATAAAAAACTTTTATAGAATAAATTATAGAAATCATAAAAAATATAAAATAAATAAATGCAATTCTATTAAATGTAATATTTAAATTAGATTTATTTTTTTTATATGAAAAATCGCCTTCATAATCTTCTAAAACAAATATTTCATTATTATTTTTATTCATTTGATATTTTAGTATTATTAGATTCTAGAATTATCAATTCATTATTTTCTTCTTTAATTTTTTTAATTTTAGTAATGTCTAAAGAAATTAAGTTATCTTCAAAATACTTAGATTGATATTCAATCAACTTCTTAGGTGTTGTTAAATAATTATAATCTAATAGGACTAACTCATATTTATTTTTTAAAATGCTTATATTTTCCTTAGCGTTAAAGATTTTACTTTCTAGAGATTTTGTGGAATTTTTTGTAACAGTAGTAACTATTATTAAAAAAATAATAAAAAAAATTAAAAAAAATTTTTTCATAATTTTTCAGAATAATTTTCAATTTTAATTAAATAATTAAATTTATCTAAAATATCAGTTTTAAAGTTAGGGATATTTTTTTCTTTAATAACAAATCTTAACTTAGCTGATCTTGAGGAGGGATTTTCTTTAATTTCTTTAGCAGATGGAACTATAGTTTTTTTATTAATTAGCTTAAAAGGTTTACTTTTTTCTTTTGTTTCTGGCATGTATCTAGATACACTTTTCATTTCTGATAAACTTTTAAAAAAATACTTAATTATTTTATCTTCTAACGAATGAAAACTTACAACTGCAATAATTCCTCCTTCATCTACAACTTTGGTTGCATTAATTAATCCATAAATTAGTTCACTAATTTCTTTATTTACAAAAATTCTTAAAGCCTGAAAAATTTTTGTAGCCCTGTGAATTTTATAATTTTTTTTTATTTTTGACGATTCTATGATTTTTACCAATTTTTGTGTGTCAATTTCTTTTATTTTTCTTTCTTTAATAATTTTATAAGCAATTCTTTTACTATCTCTTTCTTCTCCAAAAAATTTAAATATTTTTTCTAAATCTTTTTTATCTAACTTATTAATAACATCTTTTGCTGAAAAATTATTTAAACCCATTTTCATATTAAGTTCGCCCGAAGTGTCAAAAGACAAACCTTTTTTGGGATCTTTTATTTGCGTATATGAATAACCAAGATCAAAAATAACTGCTTTAATTTTTTCTTTCATTAAGTCTAACTCATTTATTTCGCTAAATTTTTTATTTTTAAAAATGAACCTATTCTTAAATTTTTTTTCAAGTTTTAATGCAATTTTTTTTACATCCCTATCTCTATCTAAAGCAATTATTTTTGTATTTGAAAATTCAAGGATTTTTTTAGTGTATCCACCTTGACCTAATGTGCAGTCAATAAATGTGCCACCATATTGAGGGGTAATAATGCTAATTATTTCATCTAGCAACACCGAATAGTGTTTTTGTTTTTTCGGTATTATGGTGGCAATCATTTATTTTTTTGAAGACCATTAATTCTTCTGTCTTCTCAAAAATGCTGGTATTTCTAAATCATCTTCTTCGGGTTTATTATCATCTTCATTAGATGGGGAAAATTCTTGAAGAGAACTGTCATCAACTGAATCAAAAAGTTCTGGATCTTCATCTTCAATTGCAAAATTTTCTAAACCGTTTGAAGGTTTTTCCGCTTCTTTATTTTCTTCAATGCTTACTTCTACTTTGTCTTCTTGATTGTTTAAAACTTGTTCATTATATTCTTGATTAAGATCTTTTATTTCCTCTGTTGAAGAAACCTCTGGTGTTGTCTCGGTCACAATTTCATTTTCTAATTTTAATGCATTGGCACCATCTACTGCTGTTGTAGACATCGATTGTGAAAAATTAAAAGATTGTGCAGAACCAAGATTAGAAAAATCTGAATAACCTGGGTTTCTATTTTGTATTCTATGAACCATGTTTATAACCGATTTTGCTTCTGGTTGTTGACCATCAAGAGCTGTTGCAACAATTGAAACTCTCATTTTCCCATCAAGTGAAGAATCTGTTATTGCACCAATTATTAATTCAGCTTCCGGATCAACCTCAGCTCTTACTTTATTTACAGCTTCATCAACTTCAAAAAGTTTAAGATCTTTTCCGCCTGTAATATTAACTAACAAACCTTTGGCTCCTTTTAGAGTATAATCATCTATTAGAGGATTGCTGATTGCCATTTCTGCTGCTTTAACTGATCTTCCTTCTCCTTCAGCTTGACCTGTTCCCATCATGGCTTTTCCCATAGAGCTCATAACAGTTTCAACATCAGCAAAATCTAGATTTATTAAACCTGGTCTCACCATTAAGTCAGTAACACTTTGAACACCATGCAATAATACATCGTTTGAAAGTTCAAAAGACTCTTCAAATGTAGTTTGTTCACTTGCAATTTTAAATAAATTTTGGTTTGGAATTACAATAATTGTATCAACATGTTTTCTTAATTCTTCAAGACCTTGCTGTGCTCTTCTCATTCTTGAAGGTCCTTCGTATAAGAAGGGCAATGTCACTACTCCAACTGTTAATATATTTAATTCCTTTGCTGCTCTTGCAATTACATGAGCTGATCCAGTTCCAGTTCCGCCACCCATTCCTGCGGTTATAAAAACCATGTTTGCACCTTGTAAAGTATTTATAATGTCATTTAACGATTCATCTGCAGCAGCTTGACCAATATCTAATTTAGATCCTGCTCCCAATCCTTTTGTTAAATTTAATCCAATTTGTATTTTTTGTGTTGCTTTACTATGTTTTAAATCTTGAGCGTCAGTATTTACTGCAATAAATTCTACACCTTGCAGTCCAGACTCAATCATTCCATTGATTGCATTTCCTCCCGCTCCTCCAACTCCAAGAACTAATATTCTTGGCTTTAATTCTCTTATTTCCGGTTGTTTAAAGTTAATTGTCATGTTTCCCCTCTTTATTTTTTATTAAATTGTAGTTTTTATGTAACTTGTCGAAAGTGTTAGTCCAAAAATTAAATGCCCAAGTACCTTTGATAGATTTTTCTATCATGGTTAAACATTTGTATTGTCGATTTTCTATCTTTTGCATTAAAATATATTCTTCCATCTTTCGCATTATTTCTTCCTCATCTCTTCCCATTTAAGGTTTGCTCGATTTATATTAGATTTTTTTCTTGCATGGACCCTAAATTTTTCAAATATTGTTGGTTCCCAAATTTGAAATGTTTTACCCTGGCCAACAAATAACATGCTATTTTTAATTTTTGCATGTTTTAATAATTTTGGCGTTAAAGAAATTCTTCCTTCAGTATCAAATTGTAAGTTAATACTTTCAGATAAAATTGATGTTGCAAAATAATCTTTCTTTTCTTCAAAAGGATTTAAAGCGTCAATTGTGTTTGAAATTTTTTCTATTCTGTCTTGTGGCCAAGCTTCTATTGATTGATTGTTAAACGATGGGTAACAAACTACTCCGTTGTAGCCTAAGTTAGAAAGGTATGATCTAAAGCTAGCTGGCACTGACACCCTTCCCTTTTTGTCCAATTTGTTCTCGTAAGTCGATAAAAACATAATTCATAATTTCCAATATCTCCCTTATTGGGAATATATGGGATATTATGGGTTTTCAACTTACACGTCAATCTCTAATTTTGCGCTATTTCGCAATAATATTTAAGTACCCACTAGATGGTGTAAGGTCAATTATTTATTTAGTTAAAACCAACCTCTGAAAGAAAATAGAGAACAAAAATGATTCAGGAATGAATCAAAAGAAGAACATTTAAAATTAATAATTTAGCAATGTGAATAAACTTGCCAGATAAACTATAAGCCGGGTTCTGTCTTTTAAACTTATCATTTATCTAGGCTTAAAATCACTTTTAAGCTCAAGCAACTAACCCTGATGACTAGCCAAAGACTGCTTTTAGTTTTTCAACAATGTCATCTCTACTTAGTCTTGCTCCCAGTGGGGTTTTCCATGCGCTAATTGTTACCAATATAGCCGGTGTGCTCTTACCACACCTTTTCACCCTTGCCTTGATACGGCGGTTTATTTTCTGTGGCACTATCCCTAGGGTTTCCCCCGCCAGGCATTACCTGGCACTGCGTCTTTGTAGAGCCCGGACTTTCCTCTTTAAAAAAAAATTAAAGCGATAAGTCATTTATCTGGCAATTTGGAATTTATAACTAAATTCTTAATTTTCAAGAAAAAATTAAGGTATATTTTGCATTAAATTTTGACTGATTAATAAGCATTCTTGATCAATTTTTCCATCAATTAGTTCTTGTCTGAATCGTCTTTGAAAAGCTTTTATAAGAAACACAAGATATTGATCTTTTTTAACATTGTTTTTGTTTTTTTTTGAATAACCAATATTAAATATATTTTTAAAAAAAATTCTTTTCATTACTTTATTGCATCTTTTTTTTCTTAATTTTCTTAATTTTTTTTTATCTAAATTATGCCAAAGGCTAATTTTTTTTTTAGCTAAATACTCCCAAGGAAATTTCTCACCTGGATCTTTTTTTCGATCTGGAGCAATATCTGAATGTCCTATAATATTTTTTTTATTAATTTTATATTTTTTAATTAAAAATTTGATTAAATTAATTAACGCATTTATTTGTTTTTTGGAAAATTTTTTATATCCAAAATGATGACCTGGATTAGTAATTTCAATCCCTATTGAACTTTTATTCAATGAATTAAAATTTTTCCAAAAGGAAATTCCTGCATGCCAAGCAATATATAAATCAGGAACCAAATTAATTATTTTTCCACTTCTAGTTATTAAATAATGACTTGCAACCTTAGATTGTATATTTGTTAATCTGTTTATTGCTGCTTTTTCACTTTTCATTCCAGTGTAGTGTAATATTATGAATCGCACTTCTTTTTTTTGTCTCTTTTTAGATTTAAAATTAGGAGAGTAATTTAGTATTGTTTTAAAGGACATTTTAATGCTTTATTATTTTTTTTACTGGATTTACATTATTAATAAAACAATTATATACAATTAAAAATGAAAAAAATTTTAATAATAACAACAACAGTTATATTGCTTGCAATCAGCAATGTAAGTGCTGGAACTGATGGAGAAAATTCTCTATCAAAGAAAAATTCAGGACAAACTAAAGATTGTTTTGAAAAAGTAAATAGAGGTATATTTGCTTTCAACCAAACATTAGATGGTGCTATTTTTGAACCATTAGCAAAAGGCTATAGAAAACTTCCGATGCCAATAAGACGTGGTACTAGCAATGTTTTAGCTAATTTATCTAATCTCATAACAGTGCCAAATAATCTCATGCAAGGAGAAATCAAAAAAGCGGGTGAAAATACTTTAAGGTTTGTTGTAAATACAACTTTAGGTATTTTAGGAATATTTGACCCTGCATCAGGTCTAGGTTTTGCTGAACTGGAAAGAGAAGATTATGGACAAACGCTAGCAAAATGGGGAGTTGGGGAAGGTTGTTATTTAGTTCTACCAGTATTAGGACCATCTACAGCAAGAGATGCAATTGGCATGCTTAGTGGCACTATGGGTGGAGGAGATCCTTGGTATAATATAACAGTAAAGAACGACACTCAATACTTCTCAGATTTCGACTACTATTCTTCTAGAGCAACTACTGGAATAGATTTTAGAGCAAAAAATATTGAATCATTCGAAAATCTAGAACAAAATTCAATGGATTTTTATGCATCTGTAAAAAGTTTATATTTACAAGATAGAAAACAAAAAATTTCAAATTCCAAAAAAGTTATCGACACTATGGATGACGGTGACTGGGAAGAAATAGAAACCAATTAAACTCATAAGAGATATATAAAACAAAATGAGTTTAAAAAAATTTTTATTTAAATTTTCTTTAATTTTAATTGTTTTTTTTGCATTCACAGAAAAATCTTTTTCATTAGAACCTAAAGATTTTGTTCAATCTGTAGTAGATCAAGCTTCATCGGTTTTAACTACAAATTTTACAAAAGAGCAAAAAATAGAAAAACTCAAATCTATTGCAAAAGCAGCAGTAGACATTAGAGGTATAGGGTATTATTCTTTAGGATCTCATAGAAAAGGGTTGTCTGATGATGAAAAAAAAAAATATCTTGATATATTTGAAAAGTATTTTTTAAAAAGTTTTTCCAGTAGATTGGCTGAGTATACAGATCCTAAAATTAGTGTGGATTCTCAAAGAAAGCTTAATGAAAAATATACAATGGTATCAAGCTCTTTATTAGCAACTAAAGACAAACCAGAAGTTAAAATTGATTGGCGAATTGTTACAAAAGATCCAAGTAAACCTTTAATTATAGATGTAGTTATTGAGGGTGTAAGTCTTGCAAAAGTTCAGAAAGAAGAATTTAATTCAATTATTCAAAGCAATGACGGTGAAATCAGTGCTCTAATTGCAAGTTTAAAAGAGTTTATTAATAAATAGTTTTGGTGGGCCCGCCAGGACTCGAACCTGGGACCAATACATTATGAGTGTACTGCTCTAACCAACTGAGCTACAGGCCCTCAATTATAAATAAAATCAATATATCAAATATTATTAACTGTCTACTAAGAGATATATAAAAAATTTATGGTGGGCCGTGTTGGTTACGCTCCAACTACCCCTGCAATGTCAATGCAGTACTCTACTATTGAGCTAACGGCCCATTAAATTCTTTTTAAACTCTAACCTGCTTTTTGTTTATTAATAGAAAAAATATTCATTTCTGGGTTAGCTGCATAAAAAATTGCAATATTAAATCCAAATAATGTTATTGAATAATCATTAAAAAAAGCACCACTTGGCAGCAAGGGTAAAAAAATTAAAGAAATGTAAATTAAGCTTCCAATTTGAATATAATTAATTCTATTAAAATTGCTTATAAATTTTGAATAAATTAATTTATAGAAAATAAATAATATAAAAATTGAACCAAATAAACCATGTTCAGACAATAATTCTATATAAATTTGATGTGGATGATTACTACAAATATATTTATTTGTAAGTATGTTTGTTTTATCCAATTTGGTACATGTTGCGGCTCGATAATTTTTATTTCCTACTCCAAAAAGCATATTATTTTTGAAAACTTGATAACCAGACTTTTGAAGTTGAAAATATATGTTATTTTCAGTGAGCAAAGATTTAACTTGATTTACATATCTTAATTTAAAATATTGTGAATTTAAGATTATAGAAATAAAAAAAATTAATCCAATTACAATAAACGTAATTTTATACTTGAGCTTATATTCTTTAAAAAAAGCATAAAAAAATACAATACCTAAAAAAGCTTTAATTGCGTTTGATCTTTCTCCTGTTAAAAAAATTGTAAAAAGAAAAAATATAGATAACAATAAAATTTTATTTTTATGCTGGATAGTAAATTTATTGTATAAAAAACCAATTAAAATTAAATAAAATGCGTTAATATAACTACCAACAATTGGCTCATCTTTAAAAAAACTTACAACTCTCCTGCCATATAACTCGCCATAACCAAGCATATTTCTTCCAGTGTAGCTTTCTAAAAAAACATCTATAGATACAAAAAAAATTATAATTAACCATACAAAGAAAACTTTATCAAAAAAAAATTTTTGATTAAAAAAATAATTTACTGCAACAAATAGTATTATAATTCTAATAAAACCAAAGTTTCTATAAATTCCTTCTGTTGGATCAATAGAGATTAAAGAATTGAATAATAAATAAAAATACAACAAAAAGAGATATTTCACCGCTTTATTTTTTAAAAAAGAAAATTCTCTAATATAAAAAATTAAAAACAAAAAAGATAAATCAATTAATAAAATATTTATTAATGAAATTGTAGAGCCTAAAATAATTGAAATTGGAAAAAAGGAAAATAAAACAATAAAATAGTTGTTTATAAATTTATTAGACATTAAAAACTATAAAATAAAATTACTACAAATGACTCTTTTAGATTTATGAACTGTGCTTTGCATCGAGTCAATTATTTCAATATTCTGAAACATGGTTTTAAAATAATCTGGCCTTATTGTGTCGAAAATTAATCTTGTATCTTTGTTAAGTATTTTTTTAAAATAATCAAGGTATAAATTAAAATCGTAATGATAATCTAAAGAATATAAAGAAATAATAAAATCAAATTTTTTTTCTGGAATTTGATCAAAATTATAATCATAATCATAATCATAAATTTTAAAAGATTTTTTATTCATTCCATTATTTATAAGAAAAAATTCCAATAATTTTAAATTATTATAAGCTTCTTTGTTTTGATTATCCCATCCATAAGTAATTTTTTTAGATATATAATTTTTTTCAATTATCGAAAAAAAACAATCTTTTGATTTTGAATTTATTATTAATTCTAACCCACACATTCCGCCTCCTATTGACAGAATGTTCTTGTTATCAAAGTTCAAATTTTTTGATAAAAGACTATATTCGCTTAACATGAATGCTAAATATTTAGTTCCAATTAATTTTGGAGAAATAAAATATTTTGAAGCAAAATTGGTAAAAAAATATCTTCCTAATATCTTTCTAACTCTTTTTAAGAATGGACTTAATAATTCAATTCTTTGCAATAAAATTAATTGAGCTATATCCCGATTTAAGTGGATATTTTTTATCATTATAGATTATTCGAATATTTAGTTTTCTAAAAAACTTTTTAACTGCTTTGATCTGCTTGGGTGTTTTAATTTTCTAAGAGCTTTAGCTTCAATCTGTCTAATTCGTTCCCTTGTCACTGAAAACTGCAATCCAACTTCTTCTAGTGTATGATCAGTATTCATGCCGACACCAAAACGCATTCTCAAAACTCTTTCTTCTCTAGGAGTAAGTGTAGATAATATTTTCGTTGTTGCTTCGCCTAAATTTGATTTTATTGCTTGCTCTAATGGCGCTAATGCTTTCGTATCTTCAATAAAATCCCCAAGATTACTATCTTCTTCATCTCCAACTGGTTTTTCTAATGAGACAGGTTCTTTTGAAATTTTAAGAACTTTTCTAACTTTCTCTAAAGGCATTCTTAATTTTTTTGCTAATTCTTCTGGAGTAGCTTCTCGTCCAAATTCACTTAAAATTAATCTTTGTGTTCTAACAATTTTGTTAATTGTTTCTATCATGTGCACTGGAATTCTAATAGTTCGTGCTTGGTCGGCTATCGATCTGGTAATTGCTTGTCTTATCCACCATGTTGCATAAGTTGAAAATTTATAACCTCTTCTATATTCAAATTTATCTACAGCTTTCATTAATCCAATATTTCCTTCCTGAATAAGATCTAAAAATTGCAAACCTCTATTGGTATATTTTTTAGCTATAGAAATTACTAATCTTAAATTGGCCTCTACCATTTCTTTTTTTGCAATTCTTGATTCTTTTTCTCCTTTTTGTACTCTGCTAACCAATTTTTTAAGATCTGTAACAGTTATTCCAAGTTTGTGACTTATTTCAACAAGTCTTTCTCTAATATTTTTAAATTCTTCTTTATTTTTTTGAAAAAATTGTTTCCAAACTGAATTTGTATCTAAAAAATTTTTCAAGTTTGGATTAATTTCATTACCAACATAAAATTTTATAAATTCATTTCTTGATATTTTGTTATTTATTGCCATTCTTAAAAGATTTCCTTCAAGAGAAACAATTTTTTTATTTTCAATATAATGTTTTTGCACCAATTCTTCTAAAACTGACGGTGACAATTGAAGTGTTTTAATATTTTTTAATATTTCACCAACAATTTTGTGATAATTTTTTTCTTTTGAGTTTGAAAATGTATTTGATTTTAAAACACAATCTAATTTTTCTTTTTGATATTTGATTAATTTATTATAGTCTTTTGTTAAAATATTTATTGTCTGCAAAACCTTTGGTTTGATTTCGCTCTCCATAGCAGCAAGAGTGGGATTGAATTCATCATCTTCACTATTTTCATTGTTATCTTCTAATTTTTCTTTTGTATCTTCGCTTGAATCTTTTGTTTTAACATTTTGATCTATATTTTCGTATTCCATATAGTTTGTATCAATATCGATAATTTCTCTAACTAAAATCTCATCATTTTGAAGCTTTTCATTCCATTCAAAAAATTGTTGTGCGGTAATCGGGGTTTGGGATAATGCGCTGAGCATTACATCTTTTCCTGCTTCTATTCTTTTTGCAATTGCAATTTCCCCTTCACGAGATAATAACTCCACTCCACCCATCTCCCTTAAATACATTCGTATAGGGTCGTCACTTTTATCAATAGTTTTTCCTTCTTCTTTGGAATTGCTATCTTTCTTTTTTAAAACTTTAAAATCAGATTTTTTTTCTACTAATGCTATTTTTTTATCAAATATATGAATAAAAGCTTGATCAAGATTTTCGCCTGAAAGGTTTCTTTTACCTAAAGATTTGTTTAATTCTTCATGAGTAATAAACCCTCTGTGGACACCTCTGCCCATCAATCTTGCAAATGATTTTGTAATTATTCTTTCCACAATAAAAAGTCCGGAAGACTTATATAATGCTAAATTTGAAAAAATCCATGTCTAATTTGGATGATTTAATTGATGTTTTGCTTTTTTTTTTGCTCTTTTAAATCTTTAATTTCATTAAATGTGGTTTCACTCAAATCTTTAGAGAATTTCGATTCTAGCTCTTCTATTCTTACTTCTAGTCCATAAATTTTAAGATCGTGCAAATACTCATCTAATAATTCAAATATTTTTTGTTCATCATTTTTTTGATTGTTTAAAATATGTTTTATTGATGCAAATTTAAATATTCTATCAGTCAGCTGTTCATCTATTTCAAGATTATTTAATACAATTTTTTTTTCAGATTTTAATTTAGATAAAATAACATCGAAAATTAATTTATTTTCGTTAGTAAAAAATTTTATTTTTTCAATCAAGTGAATATTTTTTTGAAAAATATCTAAATTATTCATTATTAAGTATAAAAGTGAAAATTCTTTTAACTCAATTGGGCTTAAAGACTTTGTTTCATTGAAGTGTTTTTGAGTTGATTTTAAAGATTTAACTTTTTTAGTATAAAATTGTTTTTTGTTTACATTAGAGTGAGGCGTTAAAGCTGAAACTTGTTCCAAAAAGTATTCTAGTACATACTTTTTTATAAAATCATCTTTTATACTATTGGCAATTGATCTTAAATTTTTTTCAAAAATAGCCATGGATGAGGGGCTACCATCTGTCTGTTTTTTGTAATGATTAAATATAAATCGATGTATTGCAATTTTACTATTTTTAGCAAAATCAATAAAATAATTTTTACTATTATTGTTTACAAAACTATCGGGATCTTCACCGTTTGGTAAAAATAAAAATGAAATATTTTTTTCAGGTTTTAGTTCCTTTATTGAATTTTCTGCAGCCCTTAATGCTGCTTTATATCCACTTTCATCACCATCAAAACAAATAATAATATCATCAAAAAACTGATTCAAAATTAATATTTGTTTATCTGTCAATGAAGTTCCAAGATTAGCAACAACATTTTCAATTCCATGTTTGTTTAATCCAATAACATCCATGTAGCCTTCAACAAGATAAACATGATCAATTTTATTAGATAATTTTCTTGCAAAATCTAAATTATACAAATTTGATCCTTTTTTAAAAAATAGAGTCTCTGGTGAATTAATATATTTTGCTAGATAATTATTTTCTTCAATTGTTCTTCCACCTAATCCTATAGGTTGCCCTGAAATATTATTAATTGGAAAAATGATTCTACTTCTAAACCTTTCAACATAAGTATTTTTCTTTTCATCCAAATAAAATAGGCCACTTTCAGTTAAAATTTTTTCACTAAATTCTTTTTTTAATTTTTCATAAAAAATTGGATTTTTTTTAACGTATCCAATCTTAAATTTTTTAACTTCTTCTTTAGATAAGTTTCTTTTTTTTAAATAATTTCTTGCTGTTTCTGCCTGTTCATTTTTTAAAATTTCATCATGATAAAATTTAACATATTGATTGTATATTGAGCAGTACTCTTGCCAATTTTTTTCTCTTTCTTCATCTTGTTTTGAAAATGTGTATGGTCTCATTCCTGCTAAATTTGCTAATGATTTTACTGCTTCACCAAATTTTAAATTTTGTGTTTTTATTACAAAATCAAAAATGTTTCCATGTTCAGATGTACTAAAACAATGATAAAAACCTTTTTCATCATTTACAGTAAAAGATGGAGTCTTTTCTGTTTTAAAAGGAGAAAGACCTACAAATTCTTTTCCTCTTTTTTTTAGATTAACAGTTTTCGATACAACAGTTGAAACCTTCAAGCGCGCTTTAATTTCGTCTAAATATTCTTTTGGATATTTCATTATTTATTTAACAATTCTTTTAATACAGAGCCAGCTTTAGCTAAGTCTAAACTATCCGCATGTTGTTTTTTTAATTCTCCCATAACTTTCCCCATATCTTTAATAGAACTAGCGCCTAATTTACTTACAGTTTCGGTGCAAATTTTTTTAGTTTCTTCTTCGCTAAGCTGCTTTGGTAGGTAGCTTGATAATATTTCCGATTCTTTTTCCTCAACTTCTAGCAAATCTTTTCTGTTATTTTTTTTGTAAATATCTATAGACTCAGACCGCTGTTTTAACATTTTTTTTAATAACTTTTTAATATCTTCATCATTTGTATCTTTCTTATTTGGTCCTGATCTATTGGATATATCTAAATCCTTTATACCCGATAAAATTAGCCTATAAGTTGATATTTGAATTTTATCTTTTGATTTTAAAGCATTTTTGTAGTTTGTGTCGATTTTATCTCTTAGGGACATTTTTGTAATCTACTGTATAGATAATTTTGTTCAAAAGAAAAAATTTTTTTTTTTTAAATATACATTAGATCTGTTGCGGAAATTTAGGTTTTATTGTATTAACCTTTAACTTATGAGTTGTAATTGAACAAAAAGCAAAAAGTAAACTCAAAAAATTTTTCACATTTTTCATCAGGCGTTTTAGTTCTTGAAAACAAAAATATATTTAAAGGGATTGGTATCGGTTACCAAGGAATGGCTACTGGAGAAGTTTGTTTTAATACTTCTTTAACTGGTTACCAAGAAATTATATCTGATCCATCTTATGCTGGACAAATCATCAATTTCACGTTTCCACATATTGGAAATGTAGGAACTAACAATGAAGATCATGAATCTGATAAGATTTGGACAAAAGGAGTTATATTTAATTCAGAAATAACTAACCCTTCTAATTATAGATCATTGAGAAACTTAGATATCTGGTTAAAAAAAAATAAAATAGTGGGAATTACTGGACTAGATACAAGAAGTTTAACTAATTTTATTAGAGATAAAGGAGCTCCTAAAGGCACCATTTGTAATGATAAAAAAGGAAATTTTAACTTAAAAAAACTACTTAATAGTTCTATTAAATGGCCTGGTTTAAAAGGTTTAGATTTAGCCAAAACAGTTACAGCTAAAAAAATATATATTTGGCAAGGATTTAAAACTTGGAGAAAGGACATAGGTTTTGAAAAAAACAAAAAAAAAATTTACAAAATTATTGCCATTGATTATGGAATAAAAAAAAACATCTTAAGATATTTTTCTAATTTTAACTGTGAGGTGACTGTTGTTCCTTGTGATCTCCAAGCTGAAGAAATTATTAAGTTAAAACCTGATGGTATTTTTTTATCAAATGGTCCTGGTGATCCTGCGGCAACTGGAAGGTATGCAATAAATATAATTCAAAAACTAATTAAAGAAAATATTCCAATATTTGGAATATGTCTCGGCCACCAATTACTAGCCTTAGCGCTTAAAGCAAAAACAAAAAAAATGAAACTTGGCCATAGAGGTGCGAATCATCCAGTAAAAAACTTAATTAATAACAAAGTTGAAATAACGAGCCAAAATCATGGATTTGAAATTATTAAAGAAAGTTTACCAAAAAATGTTGAAGTAACTCATAAATCATTATTTGATAATTGCATAGAAGGAATTAAATTAAAAAACAAACCAATTTTCTCAGTTCAATATCATCCTGAGTCAAATCCAGGTCCTCAAGATAGTCACTACTTATTTAAACAATTTATTAATGAAGTAATAAAAAATGCCAAAAAGAAAAGACATTAAAAAAATTTTAGTAGTTGGAGCAGGTCCAATAATTATAGGTCAAGCATGTGAATTTGATTACTCTGGCACACAGGCATGTAAAGCATTAAAAGATGAAGGCTACAAAGTAATCCTAATAAATTCAAATCCTGCAACGATTATGACTGATCCAGGTATTGCAGATAAAACTTACATTGAACCAATAACAACAGATATTTTAGAAAAAATTTTAGCAAAAGAAAAACCTGATGCAATTTTACCAACTATGGGCGGACAAACTGCTCTTAATTTAGCAATCAAAGCAGAAAAAATTGGATTACTTAAAAAATATAAAATTGAACTAATTGGAGCAAATTCAAAAGCTATTTCCAACGCGGAGGATAGAAAAAAATTTAGAAAAAATATGAGCGATATTGGATTAAATCTTCCAAAGTCAGAAATCGTTAACAATATTAAACAAATTAAGAAATGCTTAAGCAAAGTTGGGTTGCCAGCAATAATCAGACCTGCATTTACTCTTGGTGGACTTGGAAGTGGTATAGCCAAAACTAAAAAAGATTTTTTCAAACGTGTTAAAGAAGGTCTTGATGCATCACCAGCAAATCAGGTTCTAGTAGAAGAATGTTTGGAAGGCTGGAAAGAATTTGAGATGGAAGTTGTTAGAGACAAAAAAGATAACTGCATCATAATATGCTCTATTGAAAATTTAGACCCTATGGGAATTCACACGGGAGACTCTATTACCATAGCGCCTGCTTTAACTCTTACAGACAAGGAATACCAGGTTATGAGAAATGCTTCTATTGCATGCTTGAGAAAAATTGGAGTGGAAACAGGAGGTTCGAATGTTCAATTTGGCATTAATCCAAAAAATGGAAGAATGGTCATTATAGAAATGAATCCTAGAGTTTCTAGGTCTTCGGCGCTTGCCTCTAAGGCAACTGGTTTTCCAATCGCAAAAGTTGCTGCAAAATTAGCTATTGGTTACACGCTTGATGAATTAAAAAATGAAATTACCAAAGTTACCCCTGCATCTTTTGAACCAACGATTGACTATGTAGTTACAAAAGTACCAAGATTTACATTTGAAAAATTTTCTGGCTCTCCAGCAATATTGGGAACGTCAATGAAATCTGTTGGTGAGGCTATGGCAATTGGAAGAAATTTTAAAGAATCTCTTCAAAAAGCATTGATATCTTTAGAAGTTGGTTTTTCAGGTTTGGATAGAATTTTTGATTTAAATAAGAGTGATATTGAAAAAAAACTAAAGACCAATATCCCTAATAAAATTTTATTAATTGCAGAAGCAATACGTAAAAAAATTAATTTAAAAAAAATATTCAAATTATCAAAAGTAGATCCTTGGTTCTTAGAGCAAATTAAAGAAATTGTAGAAGAGGAAAATAAAATCTCTAAAAAAGGTCTGCCTAAAAACTTTAATGAATTTAATAGAATTAAATCAATAGGATTTTCAGATAAAAAATTATCTCAATTATCTGGTTTAAAAGAGGAATATGTTAGAAAAAAAAGATTAGCTTTAAAGATTTTGCCAGTATTTAAGAAAGTAGATACATGCGCTGCTGAATTTAAATCTTTTACACCTTATATGTATTCAACCTATCAAAGAAACTTTATGTTAAACACAGAGTGTGAAGCAGATCCATCTTCTAAAAATAAAGTGATTATTTTAGGAGGCGGACCTAATAGAATTGGTCAAGGCATAGAGTTTGATTACTGCTGCTGTCAAGCAAGTTTTTCCTTAAAGGAAGCAGGATATGAAACAATAATGATTAACTGCAATCCTGAGACCGTTTCCACTGACTATGACACAAGTGATAGATTGTACTTTGAACCTTTAGTTGAAGAGTATGTTCACAACATAATTTTAAAAGAAAAATCCAAAGGAAGTTTGTTGGGTATAATTGCTCAATTTGGTGGACAAACTCCTATCAAACTAGCAAAATTTCTTCATGAAAATTCACTACCAATAATAGGAACACAATACTCTTCAATTGATCTTGCCGAGAATAGAGACAGGTTTAGAAAACTTTTGATAAAATTAAACTTAAAACAAGCAAAAAGTGGAATTGCAAAAACATACAATCAAGCAATGCAAATTGCAGAAAAAATTAGATTACCTTTGATGGTTAGACCTTCATATGTTTTGGGTGGTAGAGCAATGGAAATAGTTCATGAAAAAGATCAATTAAAAAATTTTGTCGAAGAAGCATTCAGAGCTGGAGAGAATAATCCAATTTTAATTGATAAGTTTATAAATAATGCAATGGAAGTTGACGTAGATGCTATTTCGGATGGCAAAAAAGTTTTTGTTGCAGGTATTATGCAACATATTGAAGAAGCTGGTATACACTCCGGAGATTCAGCCTGCTGCATTCCACCAATTGCTATTAAGAAAGAATTAATTGAAGAAATTAATAATCAAACAAAAAAATTGGCTTTGGCTTTAAAGGTAAAGGGTTTCATGAATATACAGTTTGCAATTAAAAACGATGAAATTTTTATCATTGAGGTAAATCCAAGAGCCAGCAGAACAGTTCCATTTGTATCAAAAGCTAAAGGAATTCCTTTAGCTAAAATTGCTTCAAGAGTAATGGTGGGTGAAAAATTGTCAAAATTTAATTTAATAAATCGAAACAAGAACATATTTGCCGTAAAAGAAGCTGTTTTTCCGTTCAATAAATTTCCAAATGTTGATGTGTTGTTAGGTCCTGAAATGAAATCCACAGGAGAAGTAATGGGAATAGATAAAAATTTTGGTCTTGCTTATGCCAAAAGTCAAATTTCTGCTGGAAATTCATTGCCAACAAAAGGTTTGGCTTTTTTATCTGTAAAAGATTCACATAAGAAAGAAGTAGTTGGCCTTGCAAAAAAATTAATTGAGCTAAAGTTTACTTTATGTGGCACTAAAGGTACCGCAAACATAATTACAAATAATGGCATGAAATGCAAAAAAATAAATAAAGTAAGTAGTGGAAGGCCACATATTGTTGACGTGTTAAATTCAAAAAAAATTGCTCTAGTAATTAATACTGGTGGTGGAAAAAGCGAACATCGTATTAGTGATGCAAGAGCATTAAGAAGAGGTGCGCTAATTAATAAAGTTCCATATTGTACAAATATGTCTACTGCTTATGCTTGTATAGAAGGTATTAAATCACTTAAATCAAAAAAAATTACAGTAACTTCTCTTCAAGATATCTAGAAAACTAATGCTTTTTAGACTACTCCACTTTCCAGTCGGTTGGAAAAGTAACATAATTAACTTGTAAACAACGTCTTTCTTTAACGATCTCTTTCTTTTCCATTCCGTGCCAAGTCCCTGGACCGCTAGAGAAAAAATAGCCATAATTATTTTTATAGGGAACAGTTTTAATTTTTTCTAGCTTCTCATTATAAAAGTCTGTACCCAATTCTTCAGACTCATTGAACTCATTAACAAATAGAAGGCACGAAAGTAACTTTTCTTTAATATCACAGTGAGGTTTTAACCAAAATCCTTTTCTATCACAGATAACTTCAACTCTTACATATGAATTGGTTAAATCTTTATTTATAAGTTGTGAAATTTTTTCGTGAGTTTTTTTTGACTGTAGTTCGTTAATCAATTTAACCAACGCAGGAAATTGTTTGGCATTATCCTTCGTTACAAAACATCTAAATTTTATAGCTTTTCCTCCAGAAGCTATACCCTCTCTAAACTCTGCCGCCCCTCCATCAATTGCTCTTGTTCCGTCATAGTGCAAACTATGATCGATTACATTAGGTATGTCAGCTTTTATTATTTCTTGAATTACTTCATTTGATAATGGCTCATTTAATTCCCAATGTTTAAACGGATGACTATGTTCTTTAGAATGATTTAATATTGAATTAAGAAAAGTCATGATTTTTTATTTTATCTTTTATATAACCTGATATTTTGTCAGTTTCATCTAGTTTTTGATAATCCCATGTTTCAACAGTTGAATCTAAATTTTTAATAATATTTAATGAGCTAAACAACTTAAAAAATTCTTTAAATCTAACATTGTTTTTAACTGCTGGCATCTGTGCAATATAAATAGGTTTGCCGGTGATGGCTGCTTCTGAAATCATAGATGTAGAGTCACATGTTATAACTATGTGGTCTGCTAATTTTAAAGACGATAGGTACGCTTTTTTATCGATTTCTGTAATTATAATTTGGTTTTTGTCAAAATAGTTTTTTACCTTTTGAATTATTTTTTTAGGTGTCCTCATAGATGGTATAATAATTGCTTGATAGTTATTTTTAATAAAATTATTTTCAATTTTTGAAAATATTTCATCTATTATTTTATCATTATAATCATAATATTTATTTGGACCACCAATGATAAATGAAATAATTTTTTTTTGCGGATCTATTTTGGGTTTTAGATAATTTTCATTTTCAATTAATTCACTGTTAGTTAAATAGTGTATAGCGCCCTTGCTAGTTATAATATTTTTGCCAAATAAGTTGTCATGCTCAGGTGCAATTATAAAATCAAAATTACTTAACGAAACTTTCGGATCTTGAATATGAATATTAATGATTTTACTTTTATATTTTTTTTTTAAACAAAGTGAAGGTATTACACTTTTTCTACCACATGAAATTACAATATTAAATTCATGGTTGAGCTTATTTTTAAAAACAAAATTTTTTACAGGTGTTATTTTTGGAGGAATTAATTTCCAAAAATTATTAAGTTCAATTTTTTCGTGTATAAAATCTAAATCTAAAGCTTTAGCTAGCCCTTCTACTTGACTAATCATTCCATGAAAACCTTCTGTTAACAATAACCCTTTTAATTTAGTCATGAATTACTATATAGCTTCCATATGAATCAAAATCCAACTAAACACACAAAAGTGTTGATTATTGGATCTGGACCTGCTGGATATACGGCTGCAGTTTATGCTGCAAGAGCAATGTTAAAGCCAATTCTTGTTTATGGAGTTGAGCCAGGTGGACAATTGTCAACTACTACAGATGTAGAAAATTATCCAGGGTTTGCAGATGTAATTCAAGGTCCATGGTTAATGGAACAAATGAGAGACCAGGCAAAAGCAGTTGGAACTGAGCTAATTGAAGATCATATTTCTTCTGTTAATTTAAAATCTAAACCATTTGAAGCGGTTGGAGATGGTGGCCAAAAATATACTTCAGATTCAATTATAATATCAACTGGAGCTCAAGCTAGATGGTTAAATATTGAGTCTGAACAAAAATTTAGAGGCTTCGGTGTATCTGCATGTGCAACATGTGATGGGTTTTTCTTTAAAGAAAAAACAGTTGCTGTTGTAGGTGGAGGGAATGCTGCAGTAGAAGAAGCTATGTTTTTAACAAAATTTGCATCAAAAGTTCAATTAATTCATAGAAGAGATTCTCTTAGAGCAGAAAAAATGCTTCAAAAAAAATTAATGGAGAATAAAAAGATTGAAATTATTTGGGACAGCGTAGTCGAAGAAGTAATTGGAGACAATGAACCAAAAAATGTCAAAAGTTTAAAAATCAAAAATGTCAAAACAAACAAAGTAGAAGAATTAAAAATAGATGGTCTTTTCATAGCAATTGGACATGATCCTGCAACTCAATTATTTAAAAATCAATTGGATATGGATAAAGAAGGGTATTTAACAACAAAACCAGATTCAACAGAGACAAATATACCTGGAGTTTTTGCTGCAGGAGATGTTAAAGATAAGATATTTAGACAAGCTGTAACTGCTGCGGGAATGGGCTGTATGGCTGCACTTGAAGCAGAGAAATTTTTATCTCACTAACAGAAAGAATTAGATGACTAAAAAAGTACTTTTAACAGGCATAAGTGGATGGATTGCAAAACATACTGCAATAGAATTATTAAATTCGGGCTTTGAAGTTTTGGGAACAGTTAGAAACAAAAATTTAATTGAACAAACAAAAGAAACTTTAAGCAAATATGCTTCAATAGATAAATTGTCATTTGTTGAACTAGATCTTTTAAAAGATGATGGATGGAATGAAGCAGCTAAAGGATGTAAATATATAATGCACGTTGCTTCTCCTTTTCCTATGAAAGTTTCAAATAATAGAGATAGTTTATTGCCAGTTGCTGTAGATGGAACTTTAAAGGTTTTAAATGCTGGTTTGAATGCTGATGTAGAACAAATAATTATAACTTCCTCTATCGTAGCAATGTTTAGAAAGCCTAATAGAAGTAATCCTTATTCATTTGGAGAAAATGATTGGACAGATGTTAATTGGGTTGAGGGTGTGAGTGATTACTTTTTATCGAAAACAAAAGCTGAAAGAGCTGCTTGGGATTTTATGGAAAGCAAAGGATTAAAAAATAAATTAACAGCAATTAATCCTGGTGGGGTATTTGGTGATGCATTGGATAAAAAAGGTGGTACATCAATCGAATACGTAAGACAATTTATGAAGGGTAAATTTCCAGGAGCACCTAAATTTGCAGTTTTAATTTCTGATGTAAAAGATATAGCAAAAGCACATGTTGCCTGCATTGGAAATAACAAAGTTGGCGGAAGAAGATTAATTGTTGGAAAAGAAGTAAAAAAACTAGTTGAGTTATCTCAATTAATGGCTGAAGCAATGCCTGAGTATGCAAAAAAACTTCCTAAAAAAGAACTACCAAATTTTATGGTTAAATTAATTAGTTATTTAGACTCAAGTGCTAAAACAATGATACCTGACCTTGGAATTGTAATGCAAACTGACACAACATATGCTGAAGAATTATTAGGTTTTAAATTTAAACCTGCAAAAGGTGCTATAGTTGATACAGCAAAATCAGTTGTAAGACTTGGATTAGTTTAAATTTTTGCAAAAAAATTTTATTCTCTCCATTGCTATTTTTAATTTTTTCATCGATGTAGCGTAGGAAATTCTAAAATGGCCAGGCAAACCGAAAGCAGATCCTTGAACGACTGCCACGTTTGCTTTCTCTAAAAGTTTTTCAACAAATTCAGAATCTGATTTTAGTTTTGTTTTTTTACCTAATAATTTTTTGCAACTTGGAAAAACATAAAAAGCGCCATTGGGTAATAAACAATTTATTCCATTAATTTTATTTAAGCTGCCAACTACAAAATCTCTTCTTTTTTTAAACTCTTTAGATCTTGTTTTTATAAATTTTTGAGTTCCGTTTAATGCTTCGACTGCCGCTGCCTGACTTACTGATGAAGGATTAGAAGTTGATTGCGATTGAATTTTACGAATTGCCTTAATAATTTCTTTGGGACCTCCAGCATACCCTATTCTCCATCCTGTCATCGCATATGATTTACTAACACCATTCATGGTAAGTGTTCTATTTTTTAAATAAGAAATTTGAGCAATAGTAAAATATTTAGATTTGTCATACGTAATATGCTCATAAATGTCATCACTTAAAATATGAATTTTTTTATGCTTAGCCAATACTTTGGATAATTTTATTATTTCATTCTTACTATAACTCACGCCTGTAGGATTTGATGGTGAATTTAATATTAACCATTTTGTTTTTTTTGAAATAGCTTTTTTTAATTTATTAGGAGTTATTTTAAAATTATCTGCCTCACTACACTTAACAATTTTTGGCTTACCTCCTGCTAAAAGAACCATGTCTGGGTAAGAAACCCAAAAAGGTGCTGGAATAATCACTTCATCTCCTCTATTTAAAGTTGCCATGAATGCATTATAAAGAACTTGTTTTCCACCTGTTCCAACAGTTATTTCTTCAGCAGAGTACTTTAAATTATTTTCTTTTTTAAATTTTTTAATTATTGCTTTTTTTAAAGCCGGTGTTCCATCAACAGCAGTATACTTTGTATCACCCCCTCTTATGGCTTTTATTGCGGCGTTTTTAATATTGTTAGGTGTATCAAAATCTGGTTCACCAGCTCCTAATCCAATTATATCTTTTCCAGCAGCTCTCAATTCTCTAGCTTTTTGAGTGACCGCAATTGTTGGCGATGGCTTTATACGTTTTAAACTGTCGGATATTATGCTCATTGAAAAATATTAATATTCTAATACCTTGTTTAATATATGCAAAATACTTATCAAGATTTAATTACAGATATTCAAAGTAAAAACCCAGAAATAAGTGGAAAACTTGAAGGAGGTAAAAAATTTAAACTTGTAACAAACTTTAAGCCTGCAGGAGATCAGCCAGAGGCAATAAAAAAATTAGTTAATAGTGCAAATAAAGGCGAGTTTAATCAAGTTCTACTTGGGGTTACAGGTTCTGGTAAAACTTTTACAATGGCTAAAGTCATTGAAAAAACTAATAGACCTTCATTAATTTTGGCTCCTAACAAAACTTTGGCTGCTCAACTTTATGGGGAGATGAAAAATTTTTTCCCAGAGAATGCTGTTGAATACTTTGTTTCTTATTATGACTATTATACTCCAGAAGCTTATGTGCCCAGGTCAGATACTTACATTGAAAAGGAAGCTTCTATAAATGAACAAATAGATCGTATGAGACATTCAGCAACAAGATCGCTATTAGAAAGAGATGACGTTCTAATAGTTGCAAGTGTATCATGCATCTACGGTTTAGGCTCTGTTGAAGCTTATAGCAAAATGACCATAACTCTTCAAAAAAACTCTGAATATAATAGAGAACAAATTATAAAATCATTGGTTAACTTACAATACAAGAGAAATGATCAAAATTTTTATAGAGGAACTTTTAGAGCTAGAGGAGAATATCTAGAAATTTTCCCTTCACATTTAGAAGATCGTGCATGGAGGTTAAGTTTATTTGGTGACAAATTAGAAAAAATAGAAGAATTTGATCCTCTAACTGGAGATCATGTTAAAGACTTAAGATTAATTAAAATATATGCCAACAGTCATTATATCACGCCAAAACCCACTATAGAGCAAGCAATAATAAATATTAAAAAAGAATTAGAAATCACTCTCAAAAAACACAAAGAACAAAATAAATTACTTGAAGCACAACGTTTAGAAGAAAGAACTAAATTTGACTTGGAAATGATTGAGGCAACAGGATCTTGTGCTGGAATTGAAAATTACTCAAGATTTTTATCAGGTAGAAAACCTGGTGAACCACCCCCTACACTGTTTGAATATTTTCCAGATAACACTTTAATATTTGTAGATGAGTGTCATGTAACTGTTCCTCAATTAAATGGAATGTTTAAAGGAGATAGATCAAGAAAAAGTACTCTTGCCGAATATGGATTTAGGTTGCCTTCATGTATGGATAATAGGCCACTTAAATTTGAAGAATGGAATATGATGAGAACTCAAACAATTTTCGTATCTGCCACACCAGGACCATGGGAACTAGAGCAAGTAAAAGGGAAACATATTGATCAAGTAATTCGACCAACAGGACTAATTGATCCACCTGTTGAAGTAAGGCCTGCAAAAAATCAAGTGGATGATTTAATGCATGAATGTAAAAAAACTATTGAAAAAAATTATAGAGTCTTGGTTACAACTTTAACAAAGAGAATGGCCGAAGACTTAACTGAATATCTTCATGAAAATGGAATTAAAGTTAGATACATGCACTCTGATATTGATACGCTTGAAAGAATTGAAATTATGAGGGATCTAAGAATGGGTGTATTTGATGTTCTTGTTGGTATCAATCTTTTAAGAGAAGGATTGGATATTCCAGAATGTGCCCTAGTCGGAATTTTAGATGCTGATAAAGAAGGTTTTTTAAGATCGGAAAGATCATTAATTCAAACAATTGGAAGAGCTGCAAGAAACTTAGATGGTAAAGTTATTTTATATGCTGATAAAAAAACTAACAGTATTAATAAAGCCATTGAAGAAACAGATAGAAGGAGAACTATTCAAGTAAAATACAATAAAAAAAATAACATTAGAGCAACAACAATAAAAAAAGAGATAAGTGATGTATTAGAAAGCGTTTATGAAAAAGATTATATAAAAGTAGGAACTAATGAAAATATTGGAGGAAATCTAAAAAAACACCTAAAAGTTCTAAACAAAAAAATGAAAGAATCTGCCTCAAACCTAGAATTTGAAGAAGCCGCTAAGATAAGAGATGAAATTAGAAAACTTGAAAGTACTGAATTAGAGATTACACTAAATCCTAAAGTAAAACAGTACAGCCTAAATAATAAGATTTATCCAAAAGGAAGATCAACTATGGGTATGCCAGGAACAAGAGCAAAAAAAGGAAAGAAAAAGTGGAAGCAAATAAAATAATTATAACTGGCGGCGCTACAAGAATTGGTGCCGCAATTGCAAATAAACTATCTGGTCCTGGAGTTGAAATTGTAATTCATTATAATAAATCAAAATTAAATGCTGAAAAATTAAAAAAAAAATTATCAAAAAATTTAACAAAAGTATATTTGATTAAAGGAGACTTAAGCAAAGAAACTGATTTAAAAAAAATAGTAAAATTTTGTAAAATAAAATTAAAATATTTTGACTGTTTAGTAAACAATGCTTCATTGTTTGAAGATGATAAATTAGAAAATTTTACTACTGACAGCTGGGGAAAACATTTAAGAACAAATTTAAGAGCGCCAGCATTATTATCAAAAGAGTTTGCAAAAAACGTTAAAGGCGAAAATAACAATATTATCAACATTATTGACCAGAGAGTTTTTAAATTAACACCATTCTTCTTTTCATACACAATAAGTAAGACTGGCCTTTATACTATGACCAAAACTAGTGCTATAAGCTTAGCACCAAAAATAAGAGTAAATGGGATTGCTCCAGGACCAACTCTTAAAAATAAAAGACAAAGTGAAAAACATTTTAAAAAACAATATTTATCCACTCCTTTAAAAAGACAAGTTAATGTATCAGAAATTTGTAATACAGTTGATTTTTTTATTAAAAACAGATCAATTACTGGACAAGTGCTGGCTGTTGATAGTGGGCAAAATTTAAACTGGCAAACACCAGATATAATGGGCGGAAAAGAGTGAACAAAAGTAATCTAAAAGTTATTAAAATAGGAAAAACTTTATTTAATTATGAGAAAAAAATTATCATAAAAGATCTAACTTTAGATTTGAAGCTAGGTTATTTCGATTTTGAAAAAAATAAACCACAGAAAGTAAAATTCACATTAAAAATTGACTACAGAGATAAAAAGCCAACTAATGATAAGGATTTAAAATCAATAGTTAATTACGACAAAATAGTAAAACTAATAAAAAAATTAGTAAAAAATAAACATTATAACTTTCTTGAAACATTGGCAGAGGATGTTTTTGATGAGTTATTTAAAGATAAAAGAATTGATAAAATAAATCTTCAAATAGAAAAATTAGAAATTATGAAAGACTGTTCATCAGTTGGAATACAAATTTCCAAAAAAAGAAACCATGAAAAGCTCTGATCTTGGCAAAGAAGTAATCAAAAAAGAACTATCTTTAATACCTAAAAGCCCAGGAGTTTATAGAATGATAAACCACAAAGGTGATGTTCATTATGTTGGGAAGGCAAAAAACTTACCTAGCAGACTTAAGAGCTATGTTTCAGAAAAAAACCATATAATTAGAACAGAAAGAATGTTGGCACAAACTTTTAAAATAGAAATTACAACAACTTCTAATGAAAGTGAAGCTTTGCTTTTGGAAGCAAATTTAATAAAAAAATTTAGACCAAAGTTCAATATTTTACTGAAAGACGATAAATCGTTTCCATTTATATACATTGGTAAAAAAGATAAGTGGCCTCAACTAATTAAGCATAGAGGAAAAAAAGATAAAGATGGTTTTTATTTTGGTCCATTTGCATCTGCTGGTTCAGCAAATTGGACAATCAAAATGCTTCAAAAAATATTTCAAATCAGAGTTTGTGATGAAGGCACATTTAAAAATAGAAAACGTCCATGTATTTTATACCAAATCAAAAGATGTTCTGCGCCATGCGTAGGATATGTAGATAAAGTTGAATATAAAAACTCCGTTCAAGATGCAATAAAATTTGTCTCCGGAAAATCAAGAGAAATTCAAAAAAATTTATCCAAACAGATGGAAGAAGCAAGTGAAAAACTAGATTTTGAAAAAGCTTCAATGCTTAGAGATAAAATCAAATCACTAAATATAATTCAATCCTCTCAAAAGATTAATGAATCCAACTTAGTAAATGCTGATGTAATTGCAGCATATAAAGAATCTGGTAAAACTTGTGTTCAAGTATTTTTCTACAGATCTAAACAAAATTGGGGAAATCAATCCTATTTCCCTAAACATGATCCTGATCAAAGTATTTCTGAAATAATGTCTTCATTTATAATGCAGTTTTATGAAAATAAAAATGTTCCAAAATTAGTTATTTTAAATCATGATATCAAAGATAAAAAATTAATTGAAAAAACATTAAGTTCAAAAGAAGATAAAAATATTGTAATTACAATTGCAAAAAAAGGATCCAAATCAAACGTTGTTTTGCTTGCAGAAAAAAATGCAAAAGAATCTTTAAATAGAAAAATTTATGAAGCAAATAATAATAAAAATTTATTTGAAAGAATAAATCAAAAATTCAATATTAAAAATAATATTAGTTTAATTGAAGTTTATGATAACAGTCACATTCAAGGAACAAATAGTGTTGGCGCGATGATTACTTTCGGAGAAGAGGGATTTATAAAAAAAAGATATAGAAAATTTGATATCAAAACAAAAAGTGCTGAAAATGATGATTATGCAATGCTTAAAGAAGTACTGAGCCGAAGATTTAGAAGAGCTTTGCTCGAGAAAGGTAATTATTTATCACTTCCTGATCTTTTATTAATTGATGGTGGAAAAGGACAATATACTACCTCAAGAGAAGTCTTGAATGAATTTGGGTTACATGACTTACCAATAGTTGCTATTGCAAAAGGAAAATTTAGAAATAGTGGTAATGAAACTTTTTTTCATAATAGAAAAAGTTTTAAATTTGAAAAGAATGATCCAACACTTTTCTTTTTACAAAGATTAAGAGATGAAGCACACAGATTTGCAATTAGTGCACATAGAGCTAAAAGAAAAAAGGGTATAAGTAAATCTCTCTTAGATCAAATTAATGGCATTGGATCTGTAAGAAAAAGAGCTTTATTAAATCATTTTGGATCAGCAAGAGCAGTAGAATCTGCAAGTTTTGATGAAATTAAATCAGTCGAAGGTGTTGAAGAAAAAGTAGCAAAAAAGATATATAATTTTTTTCACGAATAATATGAAAATAAAAATACCAAATATTTTAACTATCGGCAGAATAATAATTGTACCTTTTTTTGTTTTAGCTTTTTATCTTCCAGGTTTTTATGGTGATTTTATTGCTTTTGCATTATTTATCGGAGCTTCGTTTACTGATTTTCTAGATGGATTGCTAGCTAGAATGTTTAAAGAAGAATCTAAACTTGGAGAATTATTAGATCCAATTGCAGATAAGATAATTGTAGCAGCGGCTTTAATTCTGTTGGTAATGGATGGGACAATTAAAAATTATGAAGTATTAGCGGCAATTATAATTTTAACTCGGGAAATATTGATTTCTGGATTAAGAGAATTTTTAGCTAAAGGACAAATAAAAATGCCTGTTTCAAATTTAGCAAAATTGAAAACATTTTTACAAATGTTTTCAATAGCAATTTTATTAACTGGCGAAACAGGAAATAAAATTGTAAATTTCCAAGATTATAACGCTCAAACAATTGGAATAATCTTATTATGGTTATCAGCGTTTTTAACTTTATACACAGGATACGAATATCTTAGAAAAGGTATTGATCATGCTATTTCTGAAGATGAAAAAAATTAGGCAGCTTTCTTTTTTCGAACTAATTTATCGTAACTTACAGACAAATCTAAAATAAGATTACAAACTTTATAAGTATTTTCGGTAATCTTCGATACAGGAGTAACTTCTGCTGCCGTACCTGTTAAAAAACATCCTGCAAAACTAGAAAGCTCATCTGGTGAAATTTTTCTTTCATTTATTTTTATATTTTTAGATTTTGCTATTTCAATTATTGTTCTCCTAGTTATTCCATCTAAAAAAGAATCTGGAATTGGAGTGTGTAATTCTCCATTATTATCTTTAAAAAATATATTTGCTCCAGTTGCTTCAGCAATATTGCCTTCGTGATCAAGCATTAATGAATCTGTATATCCATCTCTTTCTGCTTCATGTTTTGAAAGCGTGCATATCATATATAATCCTGAAGCTTTAGTGTCCCAAGGAATTGTATTTGGCGCTGGTCTTCTCCACTTAGAAATATTTAATTTTATTCCTTCAGTTTTTAATTTTGGATCAAAATAAGAACCCCATTCCCAAGTTGCAATTGCTACATGTATTTTTGTTTTTTGTGCGGAAACCGCCATCATTTCACTTCCTCGCCAAGTAAAAGGTCTAACATATCCATTTTGAATATTTTGGACTGAAACAATTTTTTTAGTAGCATTATTAATTTCATCTTTTGAATAAGGAATTTTAATATCCATCCTTTTTGCAGAGTGATAAAGTCTATCTGTATGTTCTTCTAATTTGAATATTTCTCCATCATAAACTCTTAACCCCTCAAAGACAAAACTACCATAATGTAATCCATGGCTTAGAGCATGAAGTTTTACTTCTTGCCAATCTACAAGATTATTGTTGTACCAAATTTTGCCTTCTCTTTTATCGTAGGGTATCATTAGATTTATTTTCTTCAAAAAATATCTTTGTATATATAATATGTCAATATAACTTACCAATATGCATGAACTTTTATATTTAAAAGATGATCAATTGAAAGAATTCATTGAAAAGCTCTTTATGGGCTACAGAGAGTCTTTTTCTGATGCAAAAAAAACATTAGATAAATATTCAATTGGAATAGCTCATCACAAAGTTATTCACTTATTGTCCATTTATAAAGGCATAACAATTTCAGAATTATTAAAAAAATTAAAAATTACCAAACAAAGTTTAAATAGAGTTATAAAAGATCTAATAAAACTAGATGCAATATCTTTTAAAAAAGATAAAAAAGACACAAGATTAAAGCATATTTTTTTAAGTGAAAAAGGTGAAAAACTTTTTGATGAAATTTTTTCAGTTCAAAAAAAAAGAATTTATAAGGCCTTTCTTGACTCAACTCCAGAAGAAGTTTTATTCTTTGACAATGTTTTAAAAAAAATAATTCATGAATAAATTTATTGGCCATATACTTGTTGTTGATGATGATGATGGAATAAGAAATTTAGTAAAACAATATTTAACTGAAAATAATTTTTTAATTACAACTGCAAATAATGCAGAAGATGCAAAAGAGAAAATTTCAATAATTAAATTTGATTTAATAGTTCTAGATATAATGATGCCAGGTAAAACTGGCCTAGAATTTACTTTAGAAAATAAGAATAAAATCAATACACCAATTATTCTACTAACTGCAAAGGGTGAGGCCATTGAAAGAATAAAGGGTTTGGAAACTGGAGCTGACGATTATTTGCCAAAACCATTTGAGCCAAAAGAACTAATTTTAAGAATTAAAAATATTTTAGATAAAACAAAAATTAAAAATCAAAAAAAAATTATTGAATTTGATAATATTAAAATAAATTTGAGCAAGTCATTAATAATTCAAAATAAAAAAGAATTTAAAATAAATAATACAGAAAAAATTATACTGGAAAAAATGATTAATGCTCCTGGCCAAACTTTTTCAAGAGAATCTATTGGAAAATTAATTGATCTAGATAAAGAAAGATCTATTGATGTTATAATAACAAGATTAAGAAAAAAAATTGAAATTGACCCCAAAAATCCAAAATACTTACAAACAATAAGAGGAGCTGGTTATGTTTTATGGATTGAGTAGATTTATCAAAAATCTTTTACCTAAAAGATTATTTTACAGAGCATTATTAATTGTTGCAGCTCCTATAATTATTTTACAAATAACTATTTCTATAGTTTTTTTTGATAGCCTTTGGATAAAAACTAATAAAGGAATGACTAGAGCTTTAGTTGGGGAAATTGCAACTTTTATAAGTGCATATGAAAACGAAGAGTATAATAAAGATTCATTAATTAATCTTTTTAATAAAAATTTACATTTTCATGTAAAATTTGAACCATTAAAATTATTACCTAAAGATGATCCTCAAAGATGGTTCAGTCCTATAGATAGAACTTTAAGAAGGGAATTAAAATCTAAACAATTTAATTATTGGTTTGATACAACTTCGTATAAAAATTTAATTGATTTGAGAATTAAATATTTAAATGGACACTTTCAATTTTATATTCCAAAAGAAAGAGTAACAACCAGTTCTGCAAGAATGTTTGCACTATGGATAACTTTTCCTGCTTTTTTATTGATTGCTATTTCGTTAATTTTTTTAAAAAATCAAACTAGACCAATAACAAATTTAGCTAAAGCATCGGCAAAATTTGGTAGAGGTGAAGAATTAGATGAATTCAGACCTTCGGGTGCACTTGAGATAAGACAGGCAGGTTATGAATTTGACAAAATGAGAAAAAGAATAATTCGTCATCTAAATCAAAGATCAGAAATGTTGTCAGGAATTAGTCACGATCTTAGAACGCCTTTAACGAGAATAAAATTGCAAATAGCATTTATAAAAGATCAAGAAATTGCAAAAAAATTATCGAATGATGTGCAGGATATGGAAAAAATGTTAAATGAATACTTGCAGTTTGCAAGTTCTAGCTTTGCTGAAAAAACAGAAAAATTTAATATAGCTGAGTTGATATTAAACAGTATTGATAAGTATGAAAATAAAAATATATCAACAAAATTAGACAAAACAATTATTATGAATGGCAGAAAAATTCTAATTCAAAGATGTCTAAATAATCTTATTGATAATAGTATAAAATATTCAAATAATATTGATATCCAGTTATCTAAAAGTAAAGGTTTCTTGTCTTTAATAATAGACGATGATGGTCCAGGAATTTCAGAAAAAGAATATGATAATGTTTTTAAACCATTTTATAAGATAGATAAAAGTAGAGGTGACTCTAAATCCAGCGTGGGCCTTGGAATGTCCATTGCTTCAGATGTAGTTAAATCACATGGAGGAAATATTGCCTTGGACAAATCTCCACAAAATGGTCTGAGAGTTAAAGTTACCTTCCCTTTTTAGTTTTTTTTTTTAAATAATTTTTTTCTAATTTTTTTATTTTTTTTTCTAAATTTTCAATTCTATTATTCAAGATCTCCGTTTCTTCTTTGCTAGTCAGTTTCATTTTAAAAATTATTTCATCTCTTTTTGAGTTTAATATACTAATGATTTCAGAACTTAAATCTCTATAAGATATAAGACCCTGCTCAAATAACTTCGCTAATTTATCAATTACAAATTTTGATTTTGACATATATTCATTTATAAAATTAATATATTCTACATTTATTATTTAAAAATGTTTATTAATAATTTTGACCCAGTTGCATTTCAAATTTTTTCCTTTGAAATAAGGTGGTATTCTTTAGCATATATTTTTGGAATTATATTTGGATGGCTTTATTGCAAAAAAAAATTAATCAAAGATGAAAAATTGCTTAATTTATTTGATGATCTAATAGCTTATTTAATAATAGGAATTATCATAGGTGGTCGCTTGGGTTACGTTATATTCTACAATTTCAATTATTATTTGAATAATTTTTCTGAAATATTAATGGTTTGGAATGGAGGCATGTCTTTCCATGGTGGATTAATAGGAGTTGTTTTAGCAACCACAATATTTTGTAAAAAACATAAAATTAATTCATATATTTTTTTAGATTTAATTGCTTTAGTTGCTCCAATTGGATTATTTTTGGGAAGAGTAGCAAATTTTATTAACTCAGAACTTTATGGAAGGGAGACGGATGTTTTTTGGTCAGTAAAATTTGTTACTATTGATAATATATCAAGACATCCCTCGCAAATATACGAGGCTATATTTGAAGGACTAATTCTTTTCTTTCTATTAAATCATTTTTCAAAAAAAGATAATTTTAAAAATCCAGGATTAATTTCATCAATGTTCTTAATATTTTATTCTTTTTTTAGATTTGCATTAGAATTTTTTAGAGAGCCAGATTTTCAAATTGGCTACTTAATATATCAACTAACTCTTGGACAATTTATTAGTATTGCATTTTTCTTTTTAGGAATTTTTTTATATTTAAAAAAAAATGAAAATTAAAAAAAATAATATTTTAACCGTAGATAAATATATTTACGAAGCACTATATAATAGAAGATCTGGTTATTATATGAAAGGTAATCCTTTTGGAAAAAGTGGTGATTATATAACCGCCCCAAACATTTCTATATTATTTTCAGAAATGATTGCAGTATGGATAATTTTATTCTGGGAAAATTTAAAATGTCCTAAAAAATTTAATCTCATTGAGTTAGGTGCTGGCAACGGTGAAATGATAAAACAAATAATTAAAACTTTTGATAGATTCCCTTTATTTAAAAATTGCTACAAAATTAATATTTTGGAGAAAAGTGTTTATTTAAAAAAAATTCAAAAACAAAAACTTAAAAATAAAAATATTAAATGGTTAAAAAATTTAAGTGAATTATCAAATATCCCAAGCATATTTATCGGAAATGAATTTTTTGATGCTTTGCCCATCAAACAATTTATTAAAAAAAATAACAAATGGTATGAGAGAAATGTCAAATTTTTTAAATTAAATGGACCAAAGTTTATAGATATTTTAATTGATATAAAAAAGTTTGAAAAAAAAATTGGTTTTAAAATTTCTCATAAACAGAAATTTATTGAATATTCGCCATTGGCGACTGAATATTTAAAAATAATTTCAAAGAAAATAAATTCAAATAATGGAGGAATATTAATCATTGATTATGGATATTGGGGCAAAAATATGAAAAATACTCTTAAATCAATATCTAATCATAAATTTGAAAACGTGTTAAATAATTTTAGCAAATCTGACATTACTTATAATCTTAGTTTTAAGCTTATAGAAAAAATACTCAAAAAATTTAATTTAAAAATAAACGGAATGACAAATCAAAAAAGCTTCCTTCTAAATCTTGGAATATTAAAAAGAGCAGAAATTATTTCTAAAAACTTGCCTTTTTCAAAAAAAGCAGACATTTACTTCAGGGTTAAAAGATTAATTGATAAACATTCAATGGGTGAAATTTTTAAAGTCGTGCTAGGTACAAAAAAAAATGTTAATTTTCAAACTGGATTTATAAATTGATAAAATCAAAAAAACTTTCAAAATTTAAAGAGATAAAGCATGGTTTCTTTAATAAGCAAGGTGGAAAATCAAAAGGAATATATAAAAGTTTAAATTGTGGCATAGGTTCTTCTGATGCAAAAAAAAATGTAAAAAATAACTTAAAAATAGTTTGTAAAAAAATTGACTGTTTCTCAAATAAACTTATTTTGTTAAATCAAGTTCATAGTAATAAACTTTATTTTATAAATAAAAATTTTAAATTTAACAAAAAAAGATTAAAAGGAGATGCTTTAATTACTAATGTTAAAAAAATTGCCATAGGTATTTTAACTGCTGATTGTGTGCCAATATTAATTTATGATAAAAAACTCAAAATCATTTCTGCAATTCATGCTGGATGGAAAAGTGCTTATAAAGGAATAATTAAAAAAGTTATTAAATTTTTAATAAATAATGGAAGTAGTGCTAAAAATTTAATTGCGGTAATTGGACCTGGTATTTCGCAAAAAAAACTATGAAATACAAAAAGATTTTGAAGACAAATTTCTTAAAAAAGACAGACAAAACAAAATTTTTTTTAAATTAGTGAAAAATAAAACATATTTTGGCCTAAATAATTATATCTACTCTCAATTGAAAAAATTAGGTGTTAAAAACTTAGAAAAAATTAACAAAGATACTTTTGAACCAAAAAATAATTTCTTTAGTGCGAGAAGATCCATTCACAATAAAGAAAATGATTATGGTAGAAATATTTCTGTAATTATGATTAATTAGATTACCCCAATGAAATTACTAGCTGGAAATAGCAATAAAAACTTAAGTAAAAAAATTTCAAAATATTTAAAGTCTAAAATTATTAATTCAAGTATTAGAAAATTTGCAGATGGAGAGATATACATAGAAATTAATGAAAATATTAGAGGCAATAGTATTTTTATAATTCAATCAATTTCTTCGCCGGCAAATGACAACTTGATGGAATTGTTGTTATGTATTGATGCGCTCAAAAGATCTTCGGCAAAAAATATTACAACGGTTATTCCTTACTTTGGCTATGCAAGACAAGATAGAAAAGTAGTACCAAGAACATCTATTTCTGCAAAATTAGTTTCTAATTTAATTACAAAAGCTGGAGCAGATAGAGTTGTAACAGTTGATTTACATGCTGGGCAAATTCAAGGTTTTTTTGATATACCGGTTGATAACTTATTTTGTACGCCTATTTTTGCAAGACATATAAAAAAAAATGTTAAAAGCAAAAATATTATTTGTGTAGCTCCTGATGTTGGTGGAACTGAAAGAGCTAGAGCTCTTGGTAAATCATTAGATGTTGGTTTGGCAATTGTTGATAAGAGAAGACCTGCACCAGGAAAATCACAAGTAATGAACATAATTGGGAATGTTAAAGATAAAACTTGTATTGTAGTTGACGATATAATTGACTCAGGAGGAACTATTATAAATTCTGCAAAAGCTCTAAAAGATAGAGGTGCAAAAGAAGTTTATGTCTACATAACTCATGGAGTCTTAAGTGGTGAAGCAGTAAAAAAAAATTCAAAAATCAGTAATAAAAAAATTGGTTATAACAGATACCATTGATAATCAAATAAGAGTTAATAAAGCTAAAAATATTGAAGTTTTAACTGTTTCCAATTTAATGGGTGAAGCTATAAAAAGAATTTCCAATTCAACATCGGTGTCTGACTTATTCAAATAATCTTCTTGAGTTATAAATAACATGTGATAAAAACCCTTGTTTTTATGAATTCAATTGAAGCAAGTATTAGAAATACAAATACTAAAGGTGAAGTTAAGACTCTTAGATCAAAGGGTATAGTTCCAGCAATAGTTTATGGTGGAAAAAATCAAAACCAAAAAATTGCAATTTCAAAAAAAGTAATCAAGTTATTGGCAGATAAAGAAAATTTTTTATCAAATATTTTAACATTAAACATTGAAGGCAATTCTCAAAATGTCTTACCAAGAGAAATAAAATTTGATACAATCACTGATGAGCCAATTCATGTAGATTTTTTAAGAATAGTTGGAGGCGCAAAAATAGCTTTAGAGATTCCAGTTAAATTTATAAACAATGAAAAATCACCAGGATTAAAAAGAGGTGGAGTTCTTAATATTGTCAGAAGAAAAGTTGAATTAAAATGTCCAACAGAAAATATACCTGATGAATTAATTGTAGATTTAGAAAATAAAGATATTGGTGAAAGTTTTAAAATTTCATCAATCAAATTACCAGAGGGTGTAACACCAACAATTCAAGGAAGAGATTTTGTTGTAGCAACGCTTGCTGCACCAACAGTTATTAAAGAGCCAGAAAAACCTGCTGAAGAATCTGTCGAAGGCGCCGAAGGTACGGAGGAAGGTGCGGAAACAACTGCTGAAGGAGCAGAAGGAGAAGCTAAAGCAGCAGAGGGCGATAAAAAAGAAGGCGAAAAAGGTGACAAAAAAGAAGCTGATAAAAATAAAAAAGAAGAAAAGAAACCAGCGGCCGAAAAAAAATAATCAAAAAAAGTGAAAATCTTCAGATTCGATTGTAAAAAATTATGCTTTTATTTGTAGGTTTAGGAAATCCAACGCCTGATAGTGAAAACAACAGGCACAATATTGGTTTCAAAATCATTGATGCTATAAATCAAAAATTTGGTCTTTCAAAACAAAAACCAAAATTTAAAGGATTGCTTACAACAGGAAATATTAAGGGCAAAAAAGTTTATGCAATTAAACCTCTAACATTTATGAATAACTCAGGAATATGTATTCGAGAATTGATAGAATATTTTAAGATTGAGGCTGAAAATGTAATTGTTTTTCATGATGATCTTGATATCGATTTTGGAAAAATTAAAGCAAAATTTGGTGGATCAAGTGCTGGACATAATGGAATTGAATCAATAGATAAATTTATTGGAAAAGATTATTCTAGAATAAGAATAGGAATAGGCAAACCAAAAAAAAATTCTGATGTAGTGGATCATGTTCTTAAAGATTTTGATGAAGAAGAAATTAAAGACTTGAAAAAAATCACTACTAATATAACTGAATCTTTATCAATTCTACTTGATAAAAAATTAGATCTTTTTTCTAGCACAATAAATAATAAGTAATGAGCTTCAAATGTGGAATTGTTGGCTTGCCAAATGTTGGTAAATCAACTTTATTTAATGCTTTAACAAATTCAAGTAAAGCCCAAGCAGAAAATTTTCCTTTCTGTACTATTGATCCAAATATTGGCGTTGTTCCTGTCCCTGATGATAGATTGGACCAATTGGTTAAAATTTCTAATTCAAAAAAAAAAATAAACACTACAATATCTTTTGTTGATATAGCGGGTCTTGTAAAGGGTGCTTCTAAAGGTGAAGGGTTAGGAAATAAATTCTTATCACACATTAGAGAAGTTGATTCGATTATTCATATGATTAGATGTTTCGACTCAGAAGATATTCAAAATGTTAATCCAAATGTAAACCCGATAAGAGATTTAGAAATTATTGAAACTGAAATGATGCTAGCAGATTTAGAGTCTATCCAAAAAAGACTTGATAAAAAAAAACAAGAAAAATATAGATAAAGAACAGTTAAAAATTTTGGAAATAGCTTTAGATTGCATTAATAACAATAAAAACCTTAAAATTTTAGCTGAACAATTTAATAACAAAATTTTAAATCAAAGTGCACTTCTATCAATCAAGCCAAAAATATACGTATGTAATGTAGATGAGAAAAGTATTCAAAATGGTAACAAATATACTGAAGATTTCATAAATAAATTTGGAGATAAAAATACACTAGTTGTTTCAGCGGAAATTGAAAATCAAATAAATCAATTAGAAAATGATGAAAAAATAAATTACATGAAAATGATTGGGTTAAAAGAAACGGGCCTTAACATGTTAATACAAAAAGGTTATAATGTTTTAGAATTAGAAACTTTTTTTACATCAGGACCAGAAGAAACTAGAGCTTGGACTATTCAGAAGAATTGCCTTGCGCCAAAGGCAGCGGGAGAGATTCATACGGATTTTGAAAAAGGTTTTATTAGAGCTGAAACAATTGCTTACGATGATTTCATAAAAAACCAAGGATGGTTGAGCTCTAAAACAAATGGAAAAATGAGGTTAGAAGGTAAAGATTATATTGTGAAAGATGGTGATATATTAAACTTTAGATTCAACACGTGACCAAAGTCTTTTCATGCTGAAATAAGCTAAAATAGTTAAAATTATTAAATATACAATTGCTTTAAAGCCAATTTTGTGTCTTGCCTCAAGATGAGGTTCTGCCGCCCATGAAAGAAAAGTTACCAAATCTTTTGCCATTTGCTCCTCTGTTGCTTCTGTGCCGTCATTATACTCTATTAGGCCATCTGACAAAGGGTTTGGCATTCTTATCATATTTCCATACATGTATTTGTTATAATAAACTCCATCATCCAATATCACATTGCTAGGTGGATCTTCATATCCAAGTAATAATGAATAAATATAATCTGCTCCCCCACTTCTTGCTTTTACTAAGACAGAAAAATCTGGAGGATACGCTCCCCCATTAGAAGCCATTGCTTCTTTATCGTTTTGATATGGGTTAACAAACTTATCTGATAGTTTTGCAGGTCTTGTAAACATTTCTCCATCATCATTTGGTCCATCAATTACTTCAAAATTTGCCGCTATAGCCTTTGCCTGTTCTTTAGAAAATTCTGGACCTCCTTCTTCTGTCAAATTTCTATAGCTTAAATACTTCATTGAATGACATGAGGCACAAACTTCTGTGTAAACTTGATAACCTCTTTGTAATGAAGCTCTATCAAACTTTCCAAAATAACCTTTAAAACTCCAACCAGGATCCAGTAATTTTTTTTTTTCTTCTGTAAAAGCGTTTTGACTGAAAAGAATTATAATTAAAAATAAAAAACTAAATAATTTAATAAAATTTCTCATAAAATTAATTGTAAATTTCTTTTTTTTTTACCATATCAGGATTTGGTGACACACCCATGACTGGATCTGTAATACTTAATGGTATTGGTAGTGTCTTTTCTTTTTTACCAAGGATTGGCAAAATAATTAAAAAATGAAGAAAATAATATGTGGTAGCTACTCTAGCTATTAGCAAGTATGTTCCTTCTGCAGGCATTGCTCCCATATAGCCTAATATAAGAACATCTATAACTAGTATCCAATAAAACTGTTTGTATATAGGTCTAAAAATTGCTGATTTAACTTTAGAAGTATCCAACCATGGCAATATTACCAAAACAAAAATTGAAGCAAACATTGCAATAACTCCAAAAAGTTTGTCTGGTACTGATCTTAATATTGCATAAAAAGGCAATAAGTACCATTCTGGAACTATATGATTTGGAGTAACCATAGGGTTTGCCTCAATATAATTGTCAGCATGACCCAATATATTTGGTGCATAAAAAACAAAAAAAGCAAATACAATTAAAAAAAGTAACAAAGCAAATAAATCCTTAATAACTATATATGGGTGAAAAGGAACAGTATCTTTTGATGGTTTTTTCAGTTCAATTCCAATTGGATTATTATTTCCTGGAACATGTAGAGCCCAAATATGTAAAATTACTAAACCAAAAATTAAAAAAGGAAGAAGGTAATGCAAAGCATAAAATCTTGTTAATGTTGGGTTATCAACTGCAAAACCTCCCCATAACCAATTCGTAATACTTTCACCTACAAAAGGAACTGCACTAAATAAATTTGTTATTACTGTTGCGGCCCAAAAACTCATTTGTCCCCAGGGTAATACGTATCCCATAAATGCCGTCATCATCATTAAAAAATATATTATCATTCCTATAATCCATATAACTTCTCTTGGTGACTTATAAGATCCATAATATAGCGATCTAAAAATATGAATATAAACTGCTAAAAAAAACATTGATGCTCCATTTGCATGAAAGTACCTCAGTAGCCATCCATAATTTACATCTCTCATTATATGCTCAACACTTGCAAAAGCTAAATCTACATGTGCTACATAATGCATTGCTAATACAATTCCTGTAATAATCTGGGCAACTAAACAGAAAGTTAATATGCCTCCAAAAGTCCACCAATAATTTAAATTTTTTGGTGTAGGATACTCACTTAAATGAGCACTTAAAGACAACAAAGGCAATCGATCATTAAACCATTTACCTAATTTTGAAGACGGTACATAGTTATGATCACTCATAAAGTTCTTAACCTATTTTAATTATATTGTTATTAATAAATTTGTATTTAGGCACTTCAAGGTTTGTAGGGGCCGGGCCTTTCCTGATTCTTCCAGAAGTATCGTAGTGTGAACCATGGCAAGGACAAAACCAACCATTATAATCGCCTTTGTCTCCTAGAGGCACACATCCTAGATGAGTACAAACTCCAATCATTACTAGCCACTCCGGATTTTTTGCTCTATCTTCATCTTTTTCTGGATGTATAAGATCGTCCATCTTAACTGCTCTTGCTTCAGATATTTCTTCTTCTGTTCTTCTTTTTATAAAAACTGGTTTTCCTCTCCAAAGAACTGTTATTGATTTTCCAGGTTCTAACGAGCTAACATCGACCTCAGTACTAGCTAAAGCTTTTACTGATTTGTCTGGATTCATTTGATCTACTAAAGGCCAAACTGCTGCACCAACACCAACAGCGCCTATGGCATATGATGCTGTAAATAAAAAATCCCTTCTTTTAGGTTTTTTTTGCTCTGACATATTAAAAAATTATGTTTATTCTTATCTAATATATGATTTCATATAGTAAAAAAGATTTATTTCTAATGGCAACAATGACACACAAAAAATGAATTTAGGCCCAAAAATAGCGCTTTATGAACCGGATATACCCCAAAATACAGCTGCAATTATTAGAACGTGTTCTTGCTTAGGTGCTATGATTGAGATCATTGAACCATGTGGATTTATATTTAATGATAAACGCTTCAAAAGAGTAGTATTAGATTACCTTGATGAAAAAATGATTAAATTTTACCCAAGCAAAGAATCTTTTTTTAAATTTAAAAAAAAGGAAAATGAAAGAATAGTACTTATGACTACTAAGGCTTCTGATGTATATTCATCGTTTAAGTTTAAAATTAATGATACAATTTTATTTGGAAGAGAAAGCTCTGGGGTGCCTGAAAAAATTCACAAATTGGTTGATAATAGAATTAAAATACCATTAAAGCCTGGCAAAAGATCGTTAAATATAGCTTCTTCAGTTGCAATAGTACTTGCTGAAAGTATGAGACAAAATAAAATTTTTTAAAAAAATATGAAAATTAAAAAAAAACAAAAATTAGCTAAAGAATGGTTCATTAGTTTACAAAATATAATTTGTAATAACATTGAACAATTAGAAAGAAAATATGGCTCTAACAAAAAATTTAAAAAAAATAAATGGAAACATGGTGAGTTTAGAATAATCAAAGGTGAAGTAATTGAAAAAGGAGGTGTTGCATTTTCGAATGTGGTAGGAAAATTTTCCAAAGAATTTGCAAAAAAAATCCCTGGAACAAAAAATAATGCTAGCTTTTGGTCTTCAGGTATTTCTGTGGTATTACATCCAAAAAATCCAAAAATCCCTGCTATGCATTTTAATACTAGATTTATTTGTACACAAAAAATTTGGTTTGGAGGAGGAATAGACCTAACTCCTTGTATTACTGATAATAATGAAAAAAAATATTTTCATACTGAGTTAAAAAAAATATGCAATACACATAATAATAAATATTATTCTAAATATAAAAAGCTGTGTGATGAATATTTTTATATAACTCATAGAAATGAATTAAGAGGTATAGGAGGCATTTTTTTTGATTATAAAATGGGTAATTGGGAAAAAAATTTTTCTTTTATTAAAGATGTTGGTATTACTTTTGCTAATTTAGTTAAAAAAATTGTAGAAAAAAAAATGTTTTTAAAATGGAAGAAAAAAGAAAAAGAAATTCAATTATTTAAAAGAGGTAGATATGTTGAGTTTAATTTGTTGTATGATCGTGGAACAAAATTTGGATTAAATAGTGGAGGTAACCCTGAAGCAATATTAATGTCTATGCCTCCAAATGCAAAATGGAAATAATGTGAATAAAGAACCAATAACTATTGAGGGCCTTGAAAAACTAAAAAATGAATTAGTTTTTTTAAAAGAAAAAAAACGCCCTGAAATAGTTAACGCTATAGCCGAAGCAAGATCTCACGGAGATCTAAAAGAAAATGCAGAGTACCACGCTGCTAAAGAACAACAGTCTCATAATGAAGGAAGAATACAAGAGATTAATGACATAATTGCTAGAGCTGATGTGATCGATATAACAAAGATGACAAATGAAGGAAAAGTTATTTTTGGCTCAACTGTTTATTTAACTAATTTAGATACTGGAGAAAAAATTAATTATAAAATTGTTGGAAAAGATGAAGCAGATTTAAAAAAAAAACTTATATATTTTCAATCACCTATCGGCAAAGGATTAATTGGAAAAAACAAAAGCGATTTAATTGAAATATCTACACCCGCAGGTACAAAAAACTTTGAAATTAAAGACGTAAAATATATTTAATTTTTTATGATTTTTTGAACTTCTAATTTTGAAATCTCAAAATTATTTTCTACCCATTTTTCTTCTATTTTCTTTAACTTGACTCCAAGTTCCTTTCCCTCAGAGATATTGTATTCTGTCATCAAAGTGATAGCTCTTAGAGGCAATAATGGTGCCTCTTTATCTTTAAAAAATTCTATCATTTCTACTAGTTTTTTATCAACTTTTTTTGATCTAAAAATTTGAAAATAAAGCAAATCCAATAATGATTGCTTGCCATTAAAATATAAAATTTTATTTAGATTTTTTTTAGAAAAAGTTTTGTTATTAATTTTTGATGAAAAAAAATTATTCAAAAACAAAATTCTTTTTTCATCTTTTTTTGAAATATTAAATTTGTATATAAAATAATCGACATTATCAGTGTCATCAATAATCATTAGAGATATTAAAAGAATAAAATCTAAATTATTAATATTTTCTTTGGCAAAATTATTTAGTTTTTTAAAAATATTAATATTTTTAAATTGAGGAAAAATTAATTTAATAATTTCAAAACAGAATATATCTTTGGTTAATTTAGAAAAACCACTAGAATAAACTAATTTTTTAAATTCTCCTAACAGCCTTTCTGGTGAAATTTTACTAAATCCATCTAAGTTTTGTTTTATAATTTTAGCAACATTTAAATTGTGCTTTTTTTTACTATAACTAAGAAAAAATCTTATATATCTTAAAATTCTTAGATAATCTTCTTTAATTCTTTTTTCAGCTTCTCCAATAAATTTTATTTCACCATTTTCTAAGTCTTTTTTTCCGTCAAAAGGATCAAATAAATTTCCATCAATATCGGCATAAATTGAATTTATTGTAAAATCTCTTCTTGATGCATCTTCATACCAATCATTCGAAAATTCAACTTTTGCATGTCTTCCGTCAGTTAAAATATCTTTTCTTAATGAAGTTACCTCAAACTTTTTGTTATTAATCAAAACAGTGACTGTTCCATGGTCAATTCCTGTTTTATAAAATTTAATATTATTTTTCTTTAAAATTTTACAGACATCATCTGGGTTTAAATTTACCGCAAGATCAATATCGTCAATCGGTTCATCATTAATAACTTTTCTGACACAACCGCCAACATATCTTATTTCGCTATTTTTTGAAAATTCTTCTATAGCTTTGAATATTTCTCTTATCTCATTTTCTTTTTTAATTTTTTGAAACGCTAAGTTTAAATAATTAAAATTTTTTGATTGAGAAAAAATTTTATTTAATAAATTTATCATATATGGCTGGGGCGCTAGGATTCGAACCTAGGATGGCGGTACCAAAAACCGCTGCCTTACCACTTGGCTACGCCCCAAAATTAATTTCGTATATCACAAAAAAAAAAAATTATATAGTTTTTGATGTAATACACCAATAGTTGTTAAATTTCTTCTTAAATTCCTTTCTTGCATTTTCTGTAGCTTTTTTAGAATAAAAATAAGCCAAAATTGAGGATCCTGATCCGGACATTCTAACAAATTTTACTTTTAATAATTTTAATAAAAATAATTTTATTCTAATTAATTTTGGATATTCTTTAAAGGCAATCTTTTCTAATGCATTGCTTGAATTGACAATATTTTTCTTACTTAACAATAATTGTTTTGGATTATTATATTTAGCTTTAGAATAACATCTTACCTTGGAGTAAATAAATTTTGTAGAACAGCCAAAATTAGGTTTCACAATTAATACATGTAAACCAAGTTTTTTTTTAAACTTAGTCAATTTTCCACTAGAAGATAAAATTGTATTTTTGGGATTTATTCCAAGTATAACATCTGATCCTATCAAGTTAGCTAGATTTATTAACCTTTTTTTGTTCAATTTAATAATTTTATTATTATAAAAATAATTAATTAAACATGCGGCATTCATGGATCCTCCTCCCATTCCAGATTGTTGAGGGATATTTTTTTTGATTTTAATTTCAAACTTTTGATTGTTAAGTAATTTTTTTTGGTCAAGTATATGTAAAAGTTTAGAAATTGTATTGTTTCTACTTATGCCTCTCGCAAATTTACCTGTAAAATAAACTTTGTGTTTATTAAAACTTATTGGTCTTAAGTATATTAAATCATAAAAATCTAAAAATGATACTAAACTTTCGATCTTATGTTTTTTTGATTTAAATTTTCCTACAATGTTTAATGAAAGATTAACTTTGGCATAAGACTTTAATTTCATTGACTAAATTATTTTTAAACCTTTGAGAAGTTTAAATTTAATATTTTCTTTCATTTTTTCTTCAGTATCTTTAAATTTTAAAACACTTTTCCAATAATATCTGGCTTCAATTTTTCTATCCATTTTCCATAATATATCTCCATAATGATCATTAACTATTGGATCGTTTGGCATTAATTCAATTGCTCTTCTCAAAAATTTTTCTGCTTCAATTAAATCATCAACTAAATAATATCCCCAACCAACAGAATCTATAATAAATGGGTCGTTTGTTTTTTGTTTGTATGCTTTTTGTAGCATTTCTATTGCGGTATCAATTTTATAATTTCTTTCTAACCATGAATAAGCCAAATAATTTAAAACGTAAGCTTCATCTGGATTAATTTCTAAAGATTGTAATAAATCTTCATCAGATTTATTAAACTTTTTTAATCTTTCATAACTCCCGCCTCGTCTAAATAAAATTTCTGCATAAGTATTTGAATTCATATTAATTTTTGTAAGAAGTTCATTATAATAATTTATGGCAATCTGATGTTTTTCAAAACCTTTCACCAAATTGGCCATATCATATAAAATTTTTACTGAGGGTTTTTTGATTTTTTTAAATTTTGAATTTAAAAAATTGTATGCTTGCTCTTGTCCTAATTCTTGAGAAATTATTTGTGTTTTTATTTTTATATTATACCAATAATAAAGATCATCACTTTTATCAAAATTATCTAATACTTTTTCAGTCTTTCTATAATTTTTACTATTGTAATAATTTTCAACAAATAAAGACAAATTAAAATGAAATTTTGGATTTAAAAAGTTTGATATTTTTAAATAAAAATTTGATTTTCCTATTTCATCTTCTGATGAATATATATTAGAAATTAAAAAGAAAAATTCACTCAAAATATCTGTTTCATTTTTACAGGAAAAAATCTGATTAAATTTATTAAATTCCTTATTATCAATCCAATTTTTTGTTTGAGCAATTAGTAGGCTGCTACTTAAAATATCTATTTGATCTGTAAATTCCTTTGCTTTAACAAATTGTTTTTGTTCAATTAAATAATTAATGTAAAAAAAAATATACCTTGAATAATCAAATTCACCACTATTAAATAAATTTTCAAAATGATTTTTAGTTTGTTTTTCTTCTAGATAACAACTATTAAATGCATTGTTAATAAGTGATAAATTACCTAAAGTATTACCATTCGATAAAGTTTGTTTGTTTTCAAAAAGATAAATATAATTTTTTAGAGACTCGTAAATAATTAGTTCAAATGTGCTATTTTCTTTAAATCTTGATAGTTCATTTAGATATTTATTAGTATTTTTAAAATTTTTTTTTTTAATACTATCAAGCGTTAATATTAAATAGGCTTCAAAAAAATCTGAACTTTTTTCACCTGAAAATTGTTTTAATTTTTTTATAGATTTATTAATTTTTCCTTCCATTACCAAAGAAAAAATATATTTTTTAAGGTACGGATCATGTTTGCTTATTAAAGAATCGGATAAAGTGAAAAACTTTAAGGCATCAATATTTTTCTGATTATCGTAAGACACGAGTCCCGAAAGATAGCTAGATAAATCCTTCGAATTAAATTTCTTAATATCTTTACTTTTAGAGTATAGTGGACTTTGAAAAATTAATAATAATGTAAGGCAAAATACTTTATAAAACTTTGTTAACATAATTCTATTCTATGATTAAAAAACAAATAAATCAAAAAGACAGTTTGGATATAGAATTATTAAACTCAATTGAATATGATTATGTATTTAATAACAGTCCAATAAATCGTTTAAAAAAAAAAATTAATAATCCAAGTAAACAAAATGAAAATAAACATAAAAAACTTATAAAATTAAAAGAAGAAATAAATTCAATTCAAGATTGTAAATTAAAAAACAATGCATCAAAAATAGTTTTTGCAGACGGTAATATTCAAAGTTCAATAATGATAGTTGGTGAGGGTCCAGGTCAAAAAGAAGATGAGTTAGGAAAACCTTTTGTAGGTGATGCGGGAAACTTATTAAATAAAATGCTTAAAGCAATAGAGATTGAAAGAAAAAAAATTTATATAACTAATGTGGTAAATTACAGGCCTCCTAACAATAGAAAACCAGAACAATCAGAAATAAATAGATATTCTAAATATCTTAAAGAACACATTTCAATCATTGATCCTAAAATTTTAATACTTATGGGCAGTACTGCAATGGAAGCTATACTAGGAAGCAATAAAAGAATATCAAAAGAAAGAGGTCAATGGAAAGAAGTAATTATTAAGCAAAAAAACTACAAAACTATTATTACATTTCATCCAGCATATCTTTTAAGAAAACCTGATCAAAAAAAATTTTCATGGGAAGATCTAAAAATTATTCGTAAAGAAATCAATCAAAAAAATATAGAAATTTAATTGTATGAAAAAAACTATAGCTGGCGTGGATGAAGTTGGCAGAGGAAGTCTAATTGGACCTGTTTATGCTGCTGCAGTTATACTAAAAAAAAAATTAGATAAGAAGAAGCTAAAAGACTCAAAAAAATTATCAAAAAAAAATCGTGAAATACTAGAAAAATATATAAAAAAAAATTCCTATTGGTCTATTGGTTCTGCTTCATTGAAAGAAATAGAAAAAATGAATATTTTAAATGCAAGTCTACTTGCAATGAAAAGAGCAATAGTAAAACTAAAAAAAAAACCTGGGGAAATATTGATAGATGGAAATAAAATTCCAAAAATTAAAAATTACAATTTAAAATATGTGGTTAAAGGAGATCAAAAAATACCTGAGATATCTGCTGCTTCAATAATTGCTAAAGTTTCAAGAGATCGTTTAATTACAAAAATGTCAAAAAAATATATTAGATATTTTTGGAATAAAAATGCAGGCTATGGAACTAAAGACCACTTATCAGCAATTAAAAAATTTGGGATAACCAGGCACCATAGAAAAACATTTCAGCCAATACACAATATATTGAGTCTAAAATAAATTAGATCACAACTGGACTCAAATTAATTCAATCGCAGGTTGACGGAGACTCTTAGCTGGAGTCTAATTGTTTTTTATAAAAATGATTAGTTCAACTTTAAAAAATAAAATTATTAACGGAGACAGTCTTAAGGAATTAAAAAAAATCCCTGATGAAAGTTTTGATCTAATTTTTGCTGATCCTCCATACAATTTGCAACTAAGAAATAAATTAATCAGACCTGATAGGTCCAAAGTAAAAGCAGTAAATGACAAATGGGATCAATTTGAAAGTTTTAAAACTTATGATGAATTTACTAATGATTGGCTTTTGGAATGCAAAAGATTATTAAAAAAAAATGGTAGTATTTGGGTAATTGGTAGTTATCATAATATTTTTAGAGTTGGTGCTAAAATACAAGACTTAGGATTTTGGATACTTAATGATGTAATTTGGAACAAAAATAATCCAATGCCAAATTTCAGAGGAACAAGATTTACTAATGCTCATGAAACATTAATTTGGGCTTCTAAAGAAAAAAATTCAAAATACACATTTAATTATCAATCTTTAAAATGTTTAAATGATGATTTGCAAATGAGATCTACTTGGAGCTTGCCAATTTGTAACGGAGCTGAAAGATTAAAAAAGAATGGTAAGAAAATTCATTCTACGCAAAAACCTGAGTCCCTATTACATAGAGTTTTATTATCCTCTTCAAATAAAGGGGATATGATTTTGGATCCTTTTCTTGGATCTGGAACAACGGCTACAGTTGCAAAAAAACTGGGAAGAAATTATTACGGAATTGAAAAAGAAAAAAATTATTTTAAAGCAGCAGAAGAAAGATTAAAAAATACGAAACCTATAGATGATGATTATTTAGACACATTAAAAAATAATAGATCAAAACCAAGAATACCTTTTGGTTCTTTAGTTGAATTAGGAATAATAAAGCCTGGCAGCACTATTTTTGATAATAAAAAGAAAGTTAGAGCAAAAATTATGGCCGATGGCAGTATTAAACATGCACAAACAGAAGGCTCAATTCATAAAGTGGCAGCAACAATTCTAGGTGCTGAAAGTTGCAATGGGTGGACTTATTGGCATTATAATTTAGATGGTGCGGTAGTACCTATTGATCATTTGAGACAAAGATTAATCTCTAATAGTTAATTTTTATAAACTTTGCCTAAATAATTTTCTAAAAACTTTTTATTTTTTACTAATCTTTTCAAAAAAATATTTCTAAAAAATATAGTTAAAGGATTAGATAAATGGAAAGCAAATTGATTTAATTTTGATCTATTATTAACCATCTTTGTTTTTCTCACCCTATTTTTAAAAAAAATACTTTCGGAATTTTTTTCAATACTTTTAAACAATTCATATGCACCCTCTATTGATTGAGATGCACCTTGAGCAAACGAAGGAGGAAACGTAAAAAAAGCATCCCCAATTAAATGTATATTATTATTTTGTAGTTGATAAAAATCATCACTTACAAATACTGGAAAAATTTTAATATTTTGTAAATTACTAGTAATTTCATCCTTTATTGGAATTTTACTTAATACTTTTCTTGCAAAAGATTCGTCATTAAAAAGTGAATAATTTTTTTCTTCTTGAAGGGACAATTTGTATTTCATTATGGCTATATAATTTAAATCTCCATGAGGATTCACTGGATAAATCACGGAATGAAAATTAGAACCTAAAAAAATAGAAATATTTTCATCATCTATGCTCTTTATAATACTGGGCCCATTATTTTTTTTGTCCCATATAAGACCCTGGATAATGCTTCCTCTAATTGCTAATGTGCCGTTTAATTTTGGTTTGGTTTGATTATTTAAAATAAGACTTTTGCTTTTTGAAAAAACTCCATCAGAAATAATTAAATAATCACATTCCTTAACTTCATTATTCTCAAAAGAAAGTTTGATTTGTTGGTTTTGCTGATCTATCTTTAAAATATTATAGCCAGTTTTTATTAGATCCTCCAAATCCTTTTTTAAAAAATTAATTAAAGTAGATCTCTTTAAAGTGGTATACTTGCAGTTTTCAGAGTTAAAATCTGAAATATTTAATTCACATATTTTTTTTGAGTTATTAATTGAATAAAAATCAATTTTTTCAGGATTAAATTTTTCTAATTCATCTAGCTTATTAAAACCAATTTCATTCAAAAGTTTTATACTGTTGACTGATAATTGAATTCCATAACCCTCTTTAAGATTAACTGAGTTATTTTTTTCATAGATTGATACTTGATAATTTGGATTTTTTTTAAATAGATTCGCAATAAATAATCCTGATATCCCTGCCCCAATAATTGCAATTTTTTTCATTTATTATTTTCTAAATATTTAACAACTTTTTTTGTGAATGTCGGTAACATATAATTATTTAATTTTTTTTGATCAACCCAATAAGAAGAAGGTAGTTTTATATTATTTTTTGAATACTGTATCTTAATATTCATATTCATATTGGACATTTTAAAATTTAAATTTTCATTAAAATTTTTAGGTTGAAATAATTCTTCCATAGGAAAAATTCTTAAGTTTTTTAAAAAATTAAATTTAGTGTTTTTGATTAACAAATACCTTTGATCTTTTTTATAAACTTTTAAGATAAAATACTTATTAATATTTTTTTTAGTATTCTTTATTAAATTAAAATCTTTTTTTCTAAAAGACTTACATTTTTTTGAAATAGGACATTGATTACATAAAGGATTACTCGGCTTACAAATTAATGCCCCTAACTCCATTAGAGCTTGGGCATAATCACTTGATCGTTTAGATAATCCAAATACAGATTTTTTTTCTTTAAGATTTTTTTTTTGTATTTCATTTTCCTTTTTTAAATAAAGATATCTTTTTAAAACTCTTTCTATATTGCCATCTAATGGAATGTATGGTTTATTAAATGCAATAGCTAAAATTGCACTTGCAGTATAATTGCCAATTCCAGGTAATGATTTTAAATCTTCAAAATTTTCGGGTACTTTTCCTTTAAAATTTTTAATAATAACTTGCGAAGTTTTTTTTAAATTTCTTGCTCTAGAATAATATCCAAGACCTTCCCAAAGTTTGATTAATTTTTTATTTTGAGCTTTTGCAAGCATTTTAAGGTTGGGAATATTTTTTACAAAGTTTTTAAAATAAGGAATAACTGTAGAAACTTGTGTTTGTTGCAACATAAATTCACTTACTAAAGTAAAATATTCTCTTTTTTTTTGAGAACATTTTTTTCTCCAAGGCAAAATTCTTTTATTATTATCGTACCAATCAAGAATTTTTTTTGTTAATATTATGTTATTCATATGCAATATAGAAATAATAGTAAGCAGAGAAACAGGTTCATTCAAGGCTTAAGATCCTTTAAAGACACTTTGCCAAAAAATGTTAAAAAAATAATAATAAAAAAAGGCCATATATTTTCAGAAACTTTAAATAACTGGAAATACATAGTTGGGGATGATTTGTTTAAAGTTTGTTACCCAAAATCATTTAAAAATTCTAATAAATTAAGAGCTGGCTATTTGCTTATTATGGTGAAAAGAGGTCATGAAGTGGATATGGAGTATTCAAAAAAACAAATATTAGACAAAATAAATAGTTATTTTGGTTATACAGTTGCGGAAAAGTTAAAACTTGTAAGCTTTGATGATAGTAAAACTAATGTTAAAAAATCTAAAACTAAACATAATGCGACAAATAGCAAATATATGAATAAAATTGTTGATATTAAAAATGATAAAATTAAAAAATCATTAATTGAATTAAGTAAATTATTTAAACAAAAGTGAAAAAAATATTTTTAGCATTAAGTATCTTGGTTTTAAGTTTTAGCAATCAAATACTGGCTGATACTTCAAATTCTATCCAAAGAATATATGAAGGTAATAAAGATGCTAAAATAACTATTATTACATATGAGTCTTTAACATGTGGTCACTGTGCAGATTTTCATAAGGATATTTACCCTCAATTAAAAAAAGAATTTATTGATACGGGAATAGTTAAAATAGAATTTAGACATTTTCCTTTAGATATGGCTGCATTAAATGCTTCAAAAATTGCTCAATGCAGAAATGATGGAAAATCAGATGTTTTAAATTTTTTGTTTTCAAATCAGAAAAAATGGGCAATCGGTGAAACTGTAGAAACAGCAAATGAAAATTTGAAAAAACTTTTAAAAGATGAAAATATTGCTATTGACTTTGAAAAATGCACAAACAACAAAAAAATTGAAGATTACGTTTTAAATGATCGAATCGAAGGAGTTAAAAAATTTAAAGTAAATGCTACTCCTACGATAATAATCAATAATAAAAAGTTTGATAAGTCTCTAAACTATAAAAATTTAAAAAAATCCATTGAAAAACTGATATAAGTTTATTCATGGAGTTTAAAAAAATCCAACTTAATGGTTTTAAATCATTTGCAGAAAAGACTGATTTTCTAATAGAAAAGGGTCTAACAGGAATAGTTGGGCCTAATGGTTGTGGAAAATCTAATATAGTAGAATCTTTAAGATGGGTTATGGGTGAAACTTCAGCAAAAAGTATGAGAGGTTCAGGAATGGAAGATGTAATATTTTCGGGAACTTCAAATAAATCTTCTAAAAATATTGCAGAAGTTTCAATAAGCATAAATAATGAAACTAAAGATGGTCCAATACAATATAAAAATCTAGATGAAGTAGAAATTAGAAGAAAAATTGAAAAAGATAAGGGTTCAAAGTTTTATATTAACCATAAAGAAGTAAGAGCAAAAGATGCTCAAATGTTTTTTGCTGATTTGTCTACAGGAGCTCATTCGCCTTCAATCATAAGCCAGGGCCGTATTGGAGCGTTAGTTACAGCTAAGCCAAGTGATCGAAGAGCTATTTTAGAAGAAGCAGCAGGAATTGCTGGACTTCACGTTAGAAGACATGAGGCAGAGTTAAGATTAAACGCAGCTGAAAATAACCTAAAGAGAGCTGATGAACTAAGAAGACAACAGGAAAAACAATTGATAAATCTTCAAAAACAAGCAGAAGAAGCTGAAAAATATAAAATTATTTCAGAAGAAATTAAAAAAATTGAAGCTGGGTTATATTATTTAAGACTCAAAGACATTGATAATGAAATTAAATTAGAAAATGAAATTAATAGCGAAGCAGAAAATGAAGTAAGTGGGTTTAATGAACAGATAAGCGTCTTTGAAAACTTAATTAAAAAGGAGACAGAAAAAGTTTCTCCATTAAGAGAAAAAAATATTGAAAATCTATCAAGATTACAACGTTTAAACCTGGAGCTTAAAAGCTTAGATGAACAAAATGAACGAACTCAGACTGCAATAGAAAACATTAAGAAATCTTTAAATACCATTGAAGAAGATTCTGACAGGGAAAAAAGTATTATAGTCGATGCAACTTCAAACGAAAAAAGATTGAAAGAAGAAAAAAATGAACTAATAGAAATTGACTCAAAATACTATGACACAGAAAAAAAATCTAACGAAGACTTAGATATTACAAAAAATAAATTAAAGGTTGAGATAGACAAAGTAAAAGAATTGATAAGTGCTCAGAAAAATGATGAAGCAATAATTATTCTTGATGGCTGCAAAATAATCATAGAAGCATATGCAGATAGTTACAGTAAAAATCAAAATATAAAAAATGAGTCAATAAAAAGAAAACAAAGAATTGGCACAATTGAAATGGAAATAGAAAGTTGGAGAAATTTACTAATTAATTCAGAAAAAATGATTACAGAATTAACCGATAGAAAAAAAATATTATCAAGTCAACTAGATCAGCTTGAAAAACAACCTCAAATACAAGCAGAAAAAAAAGGTCAAATATCTGAAAATTTACGAATTTCTGAAAAAGAAAAAAATGAAAATGAAGTTATAATTGAAGAAATAGATAAAAAAATTAATTCTTTAAGATCTGAATTAAATGAAACTCAAGAAAAAACAATTCAAATTAGAGAAAGAAAAGCAAGTTCTGGAGCAACAATTGAAGGATTAAAAAAGCGAAAAGATGATCTTTTAGAAAGAGTTAAAACTGAGCTTAATCTAAATGAAAATGATATTCTTGAATTTTCAAACCTTAATCAAGTAGAAAATTTACCTGATGCTGTCACGCAAGAAGAGTTGCTTGATAAAAAAAAAAGAGAAAGAGAAAAATTAGGATCTGTAAATCTTCGTGCTGATGAAGAAACTGGCAAATACGAAACAGAAATTAAAAAAATGGGACAGGACAGACAAGATTTAGTGGCAGCTATTATAAAATTAAAAGAAAGTATTAATGAGTTAAATCAAAAAGGAAGAGAGAAACTTCTAGAGGCTTTTGAAAAAGTTAATAGAAAATTTAATGAAGTTTATACAAAATTATTCAATGGAGGAAATGCCAAATTAGAATTAATAGATGCGGACGATCCTCTTGAAGCAGGATTAGAAATGTTGGTTAGTCCTCCAGGTAAAAGATTGCAATCTATAACTCTGCTATCTGGTGGCGAACAAGCTTTAACTGCATTGTCATTAATATTTGCAGTTTTTTTAACAAACCCTTCTCCGATTTGTGTGCTAGACGAAGTTGATGCTCCATTAGATGATGCAAATGTAACTAGATTTTGTACTTTATTAGATGAGCTAACTAAAATTACTAACACACGTTTTATAATTGTTACGCATCATGCTTTAACAATGTCGAAAATGGATAGATTGTATGGAGTGACAATGCCAGAAAAAGGAATTAGCCAGCTAGTTGCTGTTGACTTGCAAAAAGCTGAAGGCATGGTGGCGTAAAATTTCAATGCTAAAAGATACATTTAAAACTCGCTTAGAGATTGCAAAAAAAAAACTTTTAAAGAAAAAACTTTACCAAGATGATCAGCACACTTCTTCCTTGGGAACAGCCTTTAAAATGAGCACTGAATTAGTAGCTCATGTGGCAGTTGGGACAATTATTGGGTTTATTTTAGACAAAACCTTTGGTACTAAACCGTGGTTAATATTAATATTTTTTTTCGTAGGTGTGATTGCCGGTATTGTAAATGTCTTCAAATCTGCAAAAAAAATGCAAAAATAAAAAGCTATGGCAACAAATCCGATGCACCAATTCGAAGTATATAGAATTGGCCCAGAAATTAAATTAGGAGAAATTGATATCTCTTTCACTAATGCTAGTTTGTTCATGCTAATTAGTTCAATTGCTATTTTATTTGTTTTTAATCTTGGGACAAAAAAAAATTCAACACTTCCTAGTAAACTTCAACTTCTAGCAGAACTTAGTTACACATTTGTTTCAAAAATGATAAGTGATACAGCTGGGTCAAAAGCAAAACCATATTTTGCATTTATCTTTTCACTTTTTATGTTTGTGCTGTTTTGCAATATGTTTGGAATGATTCCTTACGCATTTACAGTTACTAGTCACATTATTGTAACTTTTATCTTGGCAACTTTTATTTTTATTGGAGTTACAATTATTGGTTTTATTAAACATGGATTTGGATACTTGAAGTTATTTGTTCCTAGTGGAGTACCAGTTTTATTATTGCCACTAATTGTTGTTATCGAAGTTATATCTTATTTAAGCAGACCAATTAGCTTATCTGTTCGTTTATTTGCAAACATGATGGCTGGTCATACTATGATGAAAGTTTTCGGAGGCTTTGTTATCAGTCTCGGAATAGTTGGTGGATGGCTTCCACTGAGTTTTTCAGTTGCTTTAACTGGTTTGGAGATTTTAGTTGCTTTTCTTCAAGCATATGTTTTTGCAATTTTAACATGCATCTATTTAAACGATGCATTAAATTTACACCATTAATTAAAAAAAGGAGGACATAATGGAACTAGAAGCGGCAAAAATGATCGGAGCAGGACTAGCGGCAATTGCATTAGCTGGTGCTGGTGTTGGTATTGGTATTATTTTTGGTAATTACCTTTCCGGCGCAATGAGAAACCCGTCTGCAGCTCAAAAACAATTTCCTAATTTATTATTAGGATTTGCTTTAGCTGAGGCAACTGGTTTATTTGGACTAGTAGTTGCATTAATTATTTTATTTGCATTTTAAATATAATGATTAAAAAAAAGATTTTTCAGTTGATCTTTTTAAGCTTCCTATTTTTAGAGGAAGCTTTTGCATCTGAAAGCGGTGGTATGCCTCAATTAAATCCTGAATTTTGGATTTCTCAAATTTTTTGGTTAGTACTAACATTTGGAACATTGTATTTAGTGCTTTCTAAACTCATACTTCCAAAAATAAGTGCCAATCTTGAAAAAAGAAAATCACAAATATTAGAGAATATTGAGACGGCAGAGAAATCTAGAGAGGAAAGTGAAGAAAAAATAAAAGAATACAATAAGATTGTACAAGATAGTAAAATCGAAGCAAAAAATTATTTTAATCAAACTCGTGAAAAAATGCTTAAAGATATTAATCAAAAAAAAGAAAATTTAGACAAAGAGATTAATGAAGAAATAAAAAAAGCGGAAATTGAAATAGAAGATTTAAAAAATAAAGCTCCAGAAAAAATTAATAAAATTGCAATTGAAATTTCTACAGATGTAATTCGACAATTAACTTCCATTGAAGTAAATAACAGTAGTATATCTGCAATAGTTAATGACCTGTCTAAAGATAAGGATAAATACTATGGCATTTGATGCAACATTTTGGGTAGCAGTATCTTTTATAGTATTTTGTGGAGGACTAATTTATTTAAAAATACCTCAAAAAATTAATGAAACTTTAAATAAATTAATATTAGACATTAAAAATGAAATAGAAGAAAGTGAAAAATTAAGATCTGAATCTAAACTTCTACTAGACAATGCTCAAAATAAACTTGATAGCGCAAACATGGAAAGTAAAAAAATTTTAAAGGAGGCAAAAAGAGAAGCAGAAAAGCTAGTAATAGAAATTAATGATAAGTTTCATAAATCTTCAGAAATTAAAAAAAATTTAGGAGAAAACAAAATTTTTCAAATGAAAGAAACAGCGCTTAAAGAAATAAAAAATATTTCAGTAAAAATAGCAGTAGATTCTGTAAAAAAAGTTATCACTACTTTAATTGACAAATCAAAACTAGACAATATTTTTGAAAAAAATTTAGAAGAAACAAAAATAGCATTAAAAAAGATCAATTCATAATATCTTCTTAACATAGTATATTGTTAAAATAATCTTTAGAAAAAATGAAAAATAAAGAAATTAAAATTTTACTTGCGGCTCCTAGAGGGTTTTGCGCTGGTGTTGACAGGGCAATTGAAATTGTAAAAAAAAGTATAACAAAATTTGGCTCTCCTGTTTATGTCAGACATGAAATTGTTCACAATAAATATGTTGTTGATAATTTAAAAAAAATTGGAGCAATTTTTGTAGAAAAGTTAGACGAAATTCAAGATAAGACAAGACCTGTAATATTTTCTGCGCACGGTGTTCCTAAATCTGTACCTGAAAAAGCAAAAAATCTTAACATAGAATATGTAGATGCTACTTGTCCGCTTGTATCTAAAGTTCATAAGGAAGCAGAAAAATTATATAAAAATAATTACCATATTCTTTTAATTGGTCACTTCAATCATCCTGAAGTAATAGGTACTATGGGTCAACTACCAAAAAATTCCATTGATTTAATAGAAAGAGTTGAAGATGCAAATAACTATGTAAAAAAAAATGACAAAAAAATTGCTTATATTACGCAAACCACTCTTTCTGTCGATGACACAAAAAAAATAGTGAAAGTTTTAAAAAATAAATTTCCAGAAATAAAAGAACCGGTAAAAGAAGATATTTGTTATGCTACAACTAATCGCCAAGCTGCAGTAAAAAAAATAGCAAAGGAATGTGAAATGTTTTTTATCATTGGTAGCAAAAATTCTTCTAATTCTTTAAGATTAGTTGAAGTTGCGCAGCAAGCAGGGTGTAAACAATCAGAACTTATTCACACAGAGAGCGAAATACCAATTAAAAAAATTATTAATTGTTCTACTATAGGAATTTCGTCTGGTGCATCAGCTCCGGAAATATTGGTAAAAAATTTTATTGATAAAATTAAAAAAGAGATCAATGTCAATATTAAAGAAGTGGAAATTATTAAAGAAAATGTAATATTTAAAACTCCAGGAAAATTAAATTAAATGGCCATATACACTAAAATTTCAAGAAACAACATCTTATCTATCGAAAAAAAATTTAATTTAGGAAAAATAATTCATTTTAAAGGTATTAAAAAAGGGATTGAAAATACTAACTATCTTTTAAAAACAAAAAACAAAAAATTCATTCTGACACTTTTTGAAAAAAGGGTTCAAAAAAAAGATTTACCTTTCTTTATGAATTTAATGGACAAGTTGAGTAAATATAAAATTAACTGTCCAAAACCTCAAAGAAATAAAAAAGGAAGCTTTTTAATAAAAATTAAAAATAAAACTGGCTCTATTGTTTCCTTTGTCGAGGGAAAAGATAAGTTAAAATTAAACTCAAAGAACTGTTATGAAATTGGAAAAAATATAGCTAAATTTCACAGAGCATCAAAAAAAATAAAACTTTATAGAAAAAATTCTTTATCTTTAAGAGAATGGCCAAAACTATTAAATAAAATTGGAAATAAATCTAAAATTATAAGCCCGAATTTAAATAGTTTAATGAAAAATAGTTTCTTACAAATAAAAAATAAATGGCCAAAAAATTTACCTTATGGAATCATTCATGCTGATTTGTTCATTGATAATATTTTTTTTAAACAAAATAAATTTCATGGATATATAGACTTCTATTTTGCATGTAATGATTTTTTAATGTACGAAATTGCTATTTGTATAAATGCATTATGTTTTGATAAAAAAAATAATAAATTTATATTTAATAAGAAAAAATCAACTAATCTTATTAAAGGTTATTCAAAAGTAAGAAAATTTTCTGTTAAGGAAAAAAAATCTTTAAATATCTTGTGTAAAGGTGCAGCTCTTAGATATTTATTAACAAGAACGTATGATTACTTAAATACTCCCAAAAATGCTGTTATTAAAATAAAGAATCCAAGAGAATATATTCAAAAACTTAGAGTGCATAATAAATTTAGCAATTTTAAAAATTATTATAATTAAATGATTAAAATTTATACGGATGGATCGTGCATAAGAAATCCAGGTAATGGTGGATGGGCTGCAATAATTATTAAAGATGGAAAAAAAACTCAAATAAAAGGAAGTAAAAAAAATACTACCAACAATCAGATGGAGCTACTTGCTCCAATAAAAGCATTAAATAAAATTTCCAAAGGCAGTAAAGTTCAAATTTTTACAGACTCTAAATATGTAAAGTCAGGAATAACAGAGTGGATCCATAATTGGAAAAAAAATGGATGGAAAACTGCAAACAAACAACCAGTTAAAAATAAAGAACTTTGGACAGAGTTAGGTCTTTTATCTAATTCATTTGAAATAAAGTGGAGTTGGGTAAAAGCACACTCTACTGATAAATTAAATAATGAAGTTGATTTAATCGCCAGAGAAGCTGCAAATTTATAATCGGGGTACCTGGCAGCAGAACGCCCCTTTTTAATTACAAATGATAAAAGAGTATAAACAAAATAATACTTCTGAAATTTTAAATATAATTAATAATGCTTCCCTAAAGTACAAAAGTATTATTCCTAATGATTGTTGGAAAGAGCCATACATGTCAGAACAAGAATTGTTAGATGAGTTTAGTGATGGGGTTCGTATGCATGGTTATCATCAAAATAATAAATTGATTGGAGTTATAGGGGTTCAAAAAGTAAAAGATGTTATTCTTGTAAGGCACGCATATACTTTATCTTCTTACCAAAATAGAGGAGCTGGAAGTGCATTGATAGAATATTTATTAAAAAAAAATCACAATACTCGTTTGTTAGTTGGCACTTGGAAGGATGCGACTTGGGCAATTCAATTTTATCAAAAATTTGGTTTTATTCTTCATACAAAAGAAGAAACGACTTTATTGTTAAAAAAATATTGGAAAATACCAACAAAACAAATTGAAAATTCAGTAGTGCTTGAAAAGTGTTGAGACTGATTAAGAAATAACGCTACAAAGTTCGGGACACCTGCAACAGAACGCCCATTCTCTAGTTTATATTAACTTGACATTTCTTATCAAATCAATTTAAAGGTGCACTGTTGTTAGTTTTTACTAACAATAAAGTTAAATTAAAAAGAAAGAAAATAAAATGAGTATAAACGGAAAAGTTAAATGGTTTAATGCAACCAAAGGATACGGTTTCATTGAAAGAGATGACAAAGAAAAAGATGTTTTTGTACATTCTTCAGCAGCTCGAGAAGCAAACTTAGAGTTAAACGAAGGTGACGCATTAACATTTGAAGTTGAGAACGGTGAAAAAGGTCCTTCCGCAGTTAATCTGCAAAAAGCTTAATCATATTTCAATAAATTTCAAACACATTTGGGGTGGAACTTTAAAAAATTATAAAATTTAATTTCTGCCCCAATAATTATAGGTTGATTTTTAGGGCACCTGGCAACAGAACGCCCCTTTAGATTTTGCTTTTAACAAAGTTTTTTACTTCTTCTGTATTGTTTTTTAATACTTGAAAATTTTCGTATTTATCAAGCACATGCTGAAGTCCCTTAGGTAATTTTTCATGTTTATTTATTGCATTGTTTGTGGCATCTGGAAATTTACATGGATGTGCTGTTGATAAAACTACACAATCATTAAAAGATAGTTTTTTTGCAGCTCCTACTCCAACAGCTGTATGAGGATCTAATATTATATTATTTTCTTCATAATTTTTTTTAATAATGTCTAACGTTTCTTGTTCATTGCAACTTTCAGATAAAAAATCTTTTTTAATTATCTCTAAATTGTTCTTTTCAATTTGATAAGAATTTTGCTTAATTTTTTTCATAATATCTGCTGTTATTTCAGAATCAGAATTATTTACATAGTAAATTAACCTTTCAAAATTACTTGCTAATTGAATGTCCATACTAGGTGACAATGTTTCTTTAACTTTTTTAGAAATATAATCTCCTTTTGAGATCGCTCTATGCAAAATATCATTTTCGTTTGTTGCAACAATCAACTTGTCAATTGGTAACCCCATTCTCTTTGCAAGATAACCCGCAAATACATCGCCAAAGTTTCCAGTTGGAACAGAAAAAGAAATATTTTCTTTGCCTAATTTAAAATATGAGTAAAAATAATACACTGCTTGAGCAATAATTCTTGCCCAATTAATTGAGTTTACTCCTGACATATTTATAGATTTAGAAAATTCTAAATCAGAAAACATTTGTTTTACAATATTTTGGCAATCATCAAAATTTCCTTCTATTGCAATGTTGAAAACATTTTTTTCTTCAACAGTAGTCATTATTTTTCTTTGTACAGATGAAATTTTATTGTTTGGATGTAAGACAAATATATTTAAATTAGATTTTCCTTTAATTGCATCAATAGCTGCTGCACCAGTATCTCCTGAAGTTGCAACAACTATATTTATTTTTTTGTCATTTTTACTTAGGTAATATTCATACAAATTACCAATGAATTGCATTGCAACATCTTTAAAAGCTAATGTTGGGCCATGAAATAATTCTAATAATTTCAGTGCCCCAATATTTGAGATTTTTACAACCTCTTTTTCTCTAAATGTTGAGTATGATTTATTAATTAAAGATGAAAGTTCTTCTCTTGAAATAAAATCTGCTGAAAATAGATTTATTATTTCAGTAGATAGTTCATTATAATTTAATTTTTTTAGTTCTTGCAATTCTTCAGAGCTATATTTTTTTAATGATTTTGGTACATAAAGACCTCCGTCATCAGCAAGACCTTTTAGAAAAACTTCTCCAAAATTGTATTCTTTTGAATTATTCCGTGTACTTATATATTTCATTTCCAAGTTATTTACTGATTCTAACCCAATTTTTTTGGGTCGCAATATTTAAATTAAATTATCTGCTAAAAACAATACAAAAATCAAAAAGAGATACAAAATTGAATAGCCAAATACTTTTTTTGCTTTTTTTAAAACAAATTTATTTTTTTTATGTTTGTATAAATCATAACATATAAAATTATAATAAATTGTAAGTACCATTGCCGGAATTAAATATACAAAGCCTGAAAAATTAATTGCGTAAGGTAAAATTATAACTGGCAGCATTAATAGTGAGTAAATAAATATATAAATTTTAGTTTTTTCTACTCCGTCTGTAAGAGGCATCATCGGTATTCTTGCTTTCCTATAATCATCTGCCTTGTATAAACTTAATGCCCAAAAATGAGATGGTGTCCAAAAAAATATTATTAAAAATAAAGAAAATGATGCAATAGATATAGAATTAGTTGCTATAGACCATCCTATTACAGGCGGAAGTGCTCCAGCCACACCTCCAATAACAATATTCTGTGGTGTTTTTCTTTTTAACCAAATTGTGTAAACAAAAAGATAAAATGCAATTGTAAAAAATAATAAAAATGCAGATAAAAAATTCGAAAAATAATATAAGGAACTAACCGAAATAACTGTAAGCAATATTCCAAATACTAATGCTTGATTCTTATTAATTTTACCAGTTGGAATTGGTCTTAAGCAGGTTCTTGTCATTAAAGCGTCCAAATCAGACTCGTACCACATATTCAAACATCCTGCAGCTCCTGAGCCCAGTGCAACAAAAATTATACATATCATTCCATTAACTATGTTTATGTTTACATTAGAAGTTAATAGTCCAACTGCACATGTAAATATTACAAGAGACATTACTCTTGGCTTCATTAATAATAATAATGATTTTATATAATCGTTTGAATCTAATAAGGTAATTTTTTTTTTAATTGTATTGTTAGACAAAATTATTCTACGTTTATTGATATAAATATAACTAGCAGTATAAATCCGACTATAAGAATATGATTGCCTAAATCAAAAAATCCTACTTGCTTATTTTTTTTATCAATTAATCTTCTATGTAAAGGCGAATTGTCATAAGGATTAATTTTGATATTTGATTTTTGTTCCTCTTGGTTTACAGCTTTAATTGAAACACCAAGCCAAGTTAAATAAATAAACAAAAAGAAGAATATTAAGGCTCCAGCAAGTATAGTATAACCATCCATGTTTTATTGACCTCCTTCTACAAAAAAATAAAAAAGTCTTGAAAAGAGTGTATATTTACCTTCTGCAACCATTAAGCCAACAAAGCATGCGATTGCTGTCATGGGCCATAAAAGCACATTCACTAGCGCATATCTTTCCCAAAACAAATGCATAAAGAAAGCCATGATTAACCCTGCTTTTAAAAACATAAATATTAATATCAAAGACCATCTAAGCAATCCTTGAAATTGATACCAATCGACCATGTATGAAAAGAAACTTAAAACAAATAGTAGTCCCCATATCCAAAGATATATTCCTATCTTATGTGTTGTTGTTTGTTCTTTTTTTATCTCATCCATAATTATTTAATTTACCACAAATAAAAAAATGCAAAAATAAATACCCATACTAAATCTACAAAGTGCCAATATAAACCAAGGATTTCAATTTCTACATAATCACCTTTCATTGTTGTAAACCATCCTCTTTTTCCTTCATCATAGTGGCCCGCAAAAGTTTTATAAGCGTAAATAAATAAGAAAATTACACCAATTGAGACATGGGTTCCATGAAACCCAGTAATCATGAAAAAAAATGAACCAAATTGCGCTGCTCCAAAAGGATTTTCCCAAGGTCTAACACCTTCATGAATTAATTTTGACCACTCAAAAACTTGCATTCCAACAAAAGTAAGTCCACCTAAAGCCGTAGCTAATATTAACCAGCCACACATTTTTCTATTTCTTTCGTAGCCATACTTAACTGCTAACGCCATGGTTCCACTACTTGTAATCAATACAAATGTCATTATGGCAATCAATAGCAATGGAACAGGTACTCCAAATGCGTTTAAAGCAAATACTTCGCTTGGATTTGGCCATTCTTCTGGCGTTGACCCTCTACCTTTCATGTATGAAATTAGAAAACAACTAAATATAAATGTGTCACTTAACAAAAAAATCCACATCATTGCCTTACCCCAGTGTACGCCTTTAAACATAGTTTGGTCAGAAGCAGTGTCTGCTGCCATTCCGCTATATCCGGGTTTAAATTTGTAGCCTTCTATTTTTGGATCAGACGACATAATATTATTTCTTTATGTTTTTTCTACCTCAGTCTCAACTACTTCACTTGGTGGTGTTGTTTGAGGTATAAAATCTTCTTTTGCTCCAGGAACACTAAAATCATAAGGCCATCTGTAAACTACTGGAAGTTTATCACCCCAATTACCATGCTCAGGAGGAACTGTAGGTGTAAGCCATTCTAGTGAATTTGCTTGCCAAGGATTTTTTCCTGCGGGTTTTCCTATTTTTAAACTTACAACTATATTGTAAATCAAAATGAACTGTGCTGCACCAACTATAAACGCAGATGTACTTATAAATTGATTCATTCCAACCGCTGAAGTTATGTATGGACTATCATACATTTCAAAATATCTTCTTGGCACTCCAATAAATCCTAAGTAATGCATAGGAAAATAAATAGAGTATGCTCCTAAAAATGTAATCCAAAAATGCCATTTTCCCAATTTTTCACTTAACATTCTTCCAGCAACTAAAGGGAACCAATGATAGACCGCTCCCATAATTACCATTAAAGGTGCAATGCCCATGACCATATGGAAGTGAGCAACAACAAAATATGTATCAGATAATGGAACATCAACAGTAACATTTCCTAAAAAAATTCCAGTAATACCACCATTTACAAAAGTGACTATAAAACCAAGGCACCACAGCATTACAGTATTCAATCTAATATTTCCTCTCCAAAGAGTTAAAATCCAATTATAAACCTTCATTGCAGTTGGAACTGCTATGATAAGTGTTGTGGTTGCAAAGAAAAAACCAAACCAAGGATGCATTCCGCTGACATACATGTGGTGTGCCCAAACAAAAAAGCTTAGAGCTCCTATAACAACGATTGCCCAAACCATCATTCTATATCCAAAAATATTTTTTCTTGAATGAACCGAGATTAAATCTGAAACTATTCCAAAAGCAGGTAAAGCAACAATATAAACTTCAGGATGACCAAAAAACCAAAACAAATGTTGAAAAAGAATAGGAGTTCCTCCGCCATACTCTAAAACTTCCCCGGCTTTTAAAATTGTTGGCATAAAGAAACTTGTTGCAAGCACTTTATCTAAAGTCATCATTAGTGCACTTACTAATAGTGCTGGAAAAGCTAGCATTGCTAAAACAGTTGCCGTAAAAATGCCCCAGACTGTTAAAGGCATCCTCATTAAAGTCATTCCTCTAGTACGAGCTTGTAAAATTGTAATTAAATAATTTAGTCCGCCCATAGTAAACCCAGCTACAAATAAAATTAAAGATACACACATTAAAATTATTCCCATACCTGATCCTGGAGTTCCTTCTAAAATTGCCTGAGGAGGATAAAGAGTCCAGCCTGATCCTGTTGGCCCACCTGGAACAAAAAAACTTGCTAATAAAACTCCTACAGCAACAAAGAACATCCAAAAACTTACCATATTAACATAAGGAAAAACCATATCTCTTGCTCCTGTCATTAATGGAATTAAATAATTGCCAAATCCTCCAAGAAATAGTGCAGTTAAAAAATAAACTACCATTATCATTCCATGCATAGTAACAAACTGATAATAATGTTCTGCAGTCATGAAACCGGCTGCTCCTGGGAAACCCAATTGTAAACGCATTAGCCAAGAAAGAATGAGTCCAATTATACCTGTAAAGGTTGCCAAAAGAAAATATTGCACCCCAATAACTTTTGCATCCTGACAAAAAACCCATTTAGTAATAAAGGTATGCCCATGATATAAATCCTGATCAGCTAATTCTGCAGGTCTTACATAATCAATGTCAGGTGCAACTCCTGTTTCTCCACCAGAAATAGTTTCTGAGGATTGTGCTTGTATTGTTTTATTTTCATTAATATCTTCTGACATAAATTTCTTTTATATATGTTTTTTTTTAATCATTTAAATTATTTCTTTGCCAATTTTGTCTCACTAAATTCTATTATTTTTTGTCTCGCAATTAAATCTGAAAAAGTCTCCTGTTCTTTGATCCAATTTTTGTAATCTTCTTCGTTTTTAACAAAAACTCTTCCCCTCATAGCATAATGTCCAACTCCACAATATTCAGCACACAAAACTTCATATTCCCCGACCTTATTAGGTTCGAACCAATAATAAGTTATAGTGCCTGGAACAGCATCCATTTTTGCTCTAAATTGAGGCACGTACCAATTGTGAAGCACGTCAACTGATCTTAATAAAATTTTTACGGGCTTATTATTTTTTAAATGCAACACATCACTTTGTATTAAAACATCATCTCTACCATTTGTATCTTCTAAAATTATTCCAAAAGGATTGTTATCATTTATGTTTTCTACTTTAGTACTGCCTAATTTCCCATCTTCACCAGGTAATCTATATTGCCATCCCCACTGCCAAGCCATAACATCAATGCTAAGTGCATTTTTTGGAACATTAATATATTGATTCCAAACAATAAGTCCTGGAGCTAAAAGTGCTGCCACTCCTAAAGTAGTCGCCCATGTAAGTATTTTTTCTAATCTTTTATCTTCTGGTTTATATTCTGCCTTGCGTCCTTCTTTGTATGAAAATTTAAATACGCAGTAGACCATAAAAAGACAAACCGCTACAAAAACACCTCCTCCAACCCAAAATGTTAAAGTAATAGTGTCATCCATAGCTCCCCAATTTGACGCTATATCAGTCCAATACCATGGGGTAAAAATATGGAACAATATTGATCCAACTATGACTGCCAAAAAGATAAATCCAACATGCATAAAAAAACTTATAAAAGAAATATGTATATAATCTAGAGACAAAATGTCTTAAAAAAACCTTAAATTAGCATGTATATTCAGGAAATATGCTAGGTAAATTTGGAATTTTGGTTGCCATACTTTCCATGGTATTGCTTTTCTATTTAGTTATATCTTTTGGAGCAGGATTATTTTCAAAAGCTGAGAAAAAACCAGAAATTAAAAGATACTTAAAATCTGTAAATATACTATTATTTTTAATTGCTATAGTTGGAGCTATTCTAGTTCTTTTTATGTAAGTATTGCTTTACACCAAGCAATAAAAGCATCGTTGAAAACATAAATAGTTGAGAAAAAAATTAACCATACAATTAACAAAAATGTCCAATATAAAGATAATGCTGATATGTTTTTCTTTTGATTTATAATTTCACTCTGTTCTAATTTAAGAGTTTTTGAACAAACCTTTCCCCAAAAAAACAAACCTCCTAAAAGATGCAAACCATGTAATGCCGTAAAAATATAGAATGAAGAAAAATATGTATTTGTATGAACAAATTTTTCATCTTGCATTAATTGATACCAAAAAAAGATTTGACCAAATAAAAATAAATAGCTTAACCCTCCAACAAGGATTAAATTTTTTTTAATCTGAGTTGTGTTATTTTTGTTTAAATCTTTTGTAATTTTGCTGAAAAAATAAGTTACAAAAAATAAAACAATTGTGTTTATCCATAATAAATTTGGTTTAAACAAAAACTTTGTGTCTTGTTCTGGGGGCATTGTATAAAGATAACCAGTAAGAATTAAACTAAATAACACTGTGCTTAGACCAAAAATAACTATAACTGCTGAAGTTTGCATTGATAAATTAAAAGTCTTGCCTGAATGATAAGTGTCAATAGCTGCTTGTTCTTTTTCCCAAGGTTTTTCTGCTAGTGTGCCAAAAAGTTTCTTAATAAAATTCGACATAAATATATGATAAGAATATAAACATTTAATTATGAAATTAAAGACATCATTAATAATATTAGGTGGATGCTTTGGGATTTTTTTATTTATAATGTTGCCCATAATGCTTTCAATGCAAGATAAAAAAGAAGATTATGTCGCATCAATAAAAGGATCAGAATTTTCATTAAAAGATGTTAATAACAATGTAGTAACTGAAAAATCTTTTCAAGGACCTGCTGCAGCCTTGTTTTTTGGATTTACTCACTGCCCAGATGTGTGTCCAATGACTTTAAATAAACTAAGTATTATTTTAGAGAGGTTAAAAAAAGAAAATAAATCTTTAAAAGTTTTTTTTATTAGTATTGATCCTGAAAGAGATACTCCAGAAATAATGAAAGATTATTTAAATTCTTTTGAAAGTAAATTTACAGGTATTACTGGAAATCCAGAAAAAATATTTAAACTTTCTCAATCATGGGGCATAGCTAGTCAAAAAATATTTTCAGAAGACGGAGAATATACTGTTAATCACAGCTCTCCAATTATATTGCTTCAAAATGGAAAATATGTTGATCGTATTACTCATAAAGATGACTTAAAAAGATCAATTAAAATAATTAAAAAATATTTATAAATTTAAAAAATAGTTAATTATAGAAAGTGAAGAAATTACAGCTGTTTCTGATCTTAAAATATTATTGTTTATTTTAAGTGACTGAAGGCTCTTAAAATTAATAATTTCTTTCCTTTCATTTTCTGTGAAGTCTCCTTCTGGTCCAATTATTATACAAATTGGTTTATTTTCTTTTTTTATTTTAGAATCTAGTTTTTGATTTTCAGTATTTATGTCCCCAAAAATCATGTTAACTTTATTATTATTTTTTTCTAAAAAAGACTTTAAATTTTGAGTTTTTTCAATATCAGGAACTGTCAGACGATTAGATTGTTCCGATGCTTCTATAATAATTTTTTTAACCCTTTCGTAATTTATTTTTCTAACAATTGTACGGTCTGTAATGATTGGTAAAAATTTAGTTACTCCTAATTCAGTTGCTTTTTGGATCATGAAATTAAAGTAATTAGATTTAATTGGAGAAAAAGCTAGCCAGATTTCTTTTGAATTTTCTTTTTGTCTTAATTTATTTGTAATATTAAATTCTACTATTCCATTTGAAATTTCTTTAATTTTTGCCTCCCACTCCCCGTTCTGATTAAATAAAGAAAAAGTTTCATTAATTTTTACTCGCATAACCTTATTTACATAGTGAGATTGCAATTTATCAAGTTTAGCTTTTAAATTAAGTGATAAACTTTCTGGAAAAAATAATCTAATATTACTCATATTTATTAAGTTAATTTATGAAAAATGTTAAAGCAATAATTTTTGATGCATATGGCACCTTATTTGATGTCAATTCAGCTGCAGAAAAATGTAAAAGCAAAATTGGGGACAAGTGGGAGAGTTTTGCAAATTACTGGCGTACAACACAACTTGAATATACTTGGCTTCGAAGCTTAATGAATAGACATAAAGACTTTTGGGCAATAACAGAAGACAGCTTAGATAAATCAATGAAAGTTTTTAAAATAGATCCTTCAATGAGAAATGAATTATTAGACCTTTATAAAATATTATCCACTTTTCCAGAGGTAAAAGAAGTTTTACAAAATCTAAAAAAAAAAGATTATAAGTTGGCAATTCTCTCAAATGGAACACCCTCCCTGTTAAATGAATTAGTTAAAAGTAACAATTTAGATAATATCTTTAATGATATTTTTTCAATTGAGGAAGTAAAAGTTTATAAACCCAATTCAAAAGTTTACGATATTCCAATAAAAAAATACCAAATAAAAAAAAATGAAGTTGCATATTTAAGTGCAAACACTTGGGATGTATCTGCGGGTGGAAATTACGGATTCAATACAGTATGGGTAAACAGAAGTAATAATATTTTTGATAATCTGGACTACAAACCAAAAAATGAAGTGAAGAACTTAAAACAGTTACTTGATATTGCTTAGCCAAGTACCTATCTTCTTATAAAAAAATAACAAAAGGGTAAAAATGACTAAAGGACAAAGAGCCGGGGATGGACCAATTGCAGTCGAAGTTGAAAAAGATAAATCTTATTATTGGTGCTCATGTGGAAAAAGTTCGAAACAACCATTCTGTGATGCATCTCACAAAGGTACAGAATTTAGTCCAGTTGTATATAAAGCTGAAGAAACCAAAAAAATGTTTTTTTGCACTTGTAAACAAACTAATAATCAACCATTTTGTGATGGTTCACATAACAGGTAAATGAAAAATATAGAAGTAAGTAAAATTATTGATCCAATTTTAGCATCTGATGGTGCTGGAGTTAAATTAAAAAGAAGTATAGGAGTTGAACCAAATTATTTTGACCCCTTTTTAATGTTAGATGAATTTGGGTCAGACAATAAAGATGATTACATAGGTGGATTCCCTTCCCATCCTCACAGAGGAATTGAAACAGTTACTTATATGCTTCAAGGTGAATTTGAACATGAAGATAGCACGGGAGCTAAAGGTAGAATGTCTTCAGGAGATGTTCAATGGATGAAAACAGGAAGTGGAATAATTCATTCAGAGATGCCTGCAATGTCTCAAGGTAGACTTCATGGGTTTCAGTTGTGGATTAACATGCCTGCTAAATTAAAAATGAGTAAGCCTAATTATATCTATATTGATGCTGATAAAATGAGTATTCATAAAGACGATGATAAACAAGTAAAAGTAATTGCTGGGAAATTTGAAATCGCAGAAGGTCCTGTTAAAGGCCATAACGTTGAACCAGTTTATTTTGATGTTGAGCTAAATAAAGATAAAGAATTTAATTTTAAAATACCATCTACTCACAACACTTTTATTTATTTAATCAATGGAGAAATAGAAATTGGTAAAAACAAACATAATCAAGTTAAAGACAGCACTTTAATACTGCTCACAAAGGGTGAAGATTTAAGTATAAGAGCTAAATCAAATTCAAAATTTTTAGTAATCTCAGGAAAACCAATTAATGAAGATATAGCTAGAGGCGGTCCATTTGTGATGAATACCAAATCAGAGATATTGCAAGCTGTCGAAGATTATCATAATGGTACGTTTGTAAAATGAAAGCTGTAGAAATATCAAAAACTGGTGGACCAGAGGTATTAAAAATAAAAGAAATTACTTTAGATAAACCTGATACGGATGAAGTAACAATTGAACATAAAGCAATCGGTTTAAATTATATTGATACTTACCACAGATCCGGTCTTTACCCTTTAAAACTTCCATCTGGAATAGGCGTTGAGGCAGCAGGAATAATAAAAGAAATAGGATCTGATGTTAAAGAATTTAGTGTTGGTGATAAAATTTCTTATTCTGGGGCACCATTAGGAGCTTATTCAACGCATAGAAATTATCCAATAAAAAATCTTGTAAAAGTTCCAAATAATATTGATCTTGAAGTTGCTGCAACTTTAATGACCAAAGGTTTAACTACTTTTTATTTATTACACAAAACTTATCCAGTTAAATCTGGAGAAACAATTCTATTTCATGCTGCGGCTGGAGGCGTAGGTCAAATATTTGGACAATGGGCAAAAACTCTTGGGTGTAAAGTAATTGGTACAGTTGGAACTGATGAAAAAATAGATAAAGCTAAAAGCTATGGGTATGATCATATAATAAATTACAACAAAGAAAATTTTTCAGAAAAAGTTTTAGAAATTACAAATGGCAAAGGTGTTTCTGTAGTTTATGATGGTGTAGGCAAAACTACCCTTGAAGGTTCGTTAAAATGTCTAAGCATAAGAGGAATGATGGTATCTTTTGGAAACGCTTCAGGAGCTTTATCTCCCATAGATGTGCCAAAATTGTTACAACCAAAAGGTTTGTATTTTATAAGACCTTCCATGCAACAATATTTAAGCAAAAGAGAAGAAATTGATGAAGGTGCAAAAATTTTATTTGAAAAAATTGGATCAGGAAAAGTTAAAATTGAAATATTTAAAAAATATAAGTTAGAAAATATTGTGGAAGTTCATAAAGATTTAGAATCTAGAAAAATTCTTGGACCAGCTATAATTATACCTTAGTCCAAATCAATTTTCATATCTGACAAATGTAATTTTAATGTTTCAGTTGATAGATGTATATCTCTAATAAAAAATAGAACAGAAACTATCATTGATAAACAACATGATCCAAAAATAATTCGTGCCAAAAAAATCATATCTAAGTAAAGAGCAAAAACTGTTAGCATATTAAATAAAAATCCAAAACTTGCACACGCAAGGGTATATTTTAGCCATTTAACTCTACCATTTAAATTTATTAACTGTTTTTCCCATTCTGGAGGAATATGCTTTTCCCAAACATATTCGTCATGTATTTTTCTAATTAAATTACTTAGTGTGTGAAAACGATTACCATAAACACTCATTAAAAGCGGTATAGCTGGAAACATCAAAGCAGTTACTGTGTAGTCAACATTCATAACGAATCAATTTGATTATGAATCTAGGCTTTGTTATTTACAAGTAAATTATGCTGCAAAAACTAAATCTTTTTATTGAACTAACAAGATTAAAAAAACCAATTGGTTATATGCTGCTCTTTTGGCCTTGTTTATGGGGCTTAACTATTGCATATGATTTTAATGGAAGTTTATTAATTTTTTGTAAATATTTAATTTTTTTTTTAACTGGCGCAATATTAATGAGATCTGCAGGATGTATAATTAACGATATATCAGATAGAAACTTTGACAAAAAAGTTCAAAGAACAAAATCTAGACCAATAGCTTCAGGAGAAATTTCAATTAAACTTGCCTTGTTTTACGCCTCAATTTTATGCTTGTTGGCTTTATTAATTCTTATTAATTTTAATTCTTTTACAATAGCTTTGGCAATCTGTTCAATGCCATTGGCCTTTACCTATCCTTTAATGAAAAGACTTACATACTGGCCTCAATTATATCTGGGTATAACTTTTAACTATGGAATTATACTTGGATGGACCTCTATAAATCCTGAAATAGATATTAAACCAATAATATTTTATTTAGGAGCCATATTTTGGACACTTGGTTACGACACAATATATGGATTTCAAGATATTAAAGATGATGAAATAATAGGAGTAAAATCAACTTCAATTTTATTCAAAAATAATTCTAAAATGTTTTTAAAAATTGTATTTTTTTTATTCATGCTTCTTTATTTAGCAATGGGCTACTTAATGAAACTAAATTTAGCTTTCTTTATCTTGTCAATTATACCAATATCTCATTTGTTTTTATACCAAATAAAAAAATTTGATTCATTAAAACCAGAAGTCTGTCTTAATATATTTAAAAGCAACAATTTTTTTGGATTTATTATTTTTGTAAATTTACTAGTCGGTAAGGTTTCTTTTTAATTTATGAATAATTTTGAAATTATAAAAAGATTATTTAAAACTTATACAAAAAGTTATCTAAACAAAATCCTACTTTCTATATTTTTTTCTTTATTAGTTGCGGGAAGTACTTCATCTATAGCTTGGCTATTAGACCCTGCGATAGAAAAAATATTTATAGAAAAGAACCAAACATTAATTTTGATTATTCCTGGACTTATTATTTTAGCTTTTGCAACAAAAGGAATATCAATGTACCTAGCAAAAGTTATCATGATTGGAGTTGCAGAAGATGTAAAAAGAAATATTCAATCTGATATGCTCAGCAATCTGATTAAAGCTGATACGAAGCTTATTGATAAAAAAAACTCAGGAAAATATATATCTAATTTAACTTTTGACGCAAACTTACTTACTAATCTTGTAAGTACAGGTTTATTGAATATTTCTAAAGACACACTTACTTTAATTGGCCTTCTATGTGTAATGTTCTATCAAAATTGGAAATTATCCTTAGTAGCTCTAATCATGATTCCTCTTGCAAGTTTCTTTGCCAGAAGTCTTGGCAAAAGGATGGGAAAAGTAACAACAGAACTTCAAGAAAGAGCCGGAGATCTTACAACTTACCTATTTGAAATATTCAAAAACCACAGATTAATTAAGATTTTTCAAAAAGAAAATTTTGAAAATGAGAGATCAAAAAAGTTTCTTGATAATCTAAAAGAAAAATCAAAAAAAACTCAAATAGTTTTGGTTAGGGCTTCGCCAATAATGGAAACTTTAACCGGAATAATGATAGCAAGTCTTATTTTTTATTCAGGAAAATTAATAATTAGCAATGAACTGGCTATAAATAATTTCTTTTCTTTTTTAGCTGCTATGATGTTGGCATATCAACCAGTTAGATCTTTGGCAACTTTAAACATTTCAATTAATCAAAGTCTATCTGCCGCAAGAAGAATCCTGCCTATTATTGATCATAAAAATGAAATTTTTGAAAAAAACTCAGATCAGGAATTAAAAATAGTTTTGGGTGATATTGATTTTAAGAATGTAAATTTTAAGTATGATACTAAAGAAGACTCAGCTTTAAATTCAATTAATCTTAAAATAAAAGGTGGAAAAATGACTTCATTAGTTGGTTACAGTGGTGCAGGAAAATCAACGATTTTAAATTTAATTCCAAGATTTTATGACGCTAATTCTGGTGATGTGCTTATCGACAAACAGTCAATTTATAAATCAAAACTTTCATCTTTAAGAAAAAATATTTCACTGGTTTCTCAAGATGTCACACTTTTTGATGATACAATTATAAATAATATTGCCTATGCAGACTTAAATGCAAGTAAGGATGAAATAAGAAAAGTTGCTAAATTATCTTTTGCAGATGATTTTATTCAAAAACTTCCTGAAAAATACAACACATTAATAGGGGAAAATGGATTAAGATTGTCAGGAGGCGAAAAACAAAGAATATCTATAGCAAGAGCAATGTTAAAAAAAAGTAAGATAATTTTGTTGGATGAAGCCACATCTTCTCTTGATGCTGAAACAGAGAACAAAATCCAGCAAGCTTTAAATATTTTAATTAAAGAAAGAACAGCTGTGGTTATTGCTCATCGTCTTTCAACAATTTTAAATTCAGACTCTATTTATGTAATAAATAATGGAAAGGTAATTGAAAATGGAACTCATACAGAACTTTTATCAAATTCAGAAATATACAAAAGTTTTTATCAAAAGCAGATAAGAAAAAGTTAATGTTATTTCTTTATAGAATACTAATAAATTTAACATTATTAATTTCACCCCTAATAATAATTTTTAGAATTTTTAAAAAAAAAGAGCATCATACGAGATTTTTAGAAAAATTAGGGCTTTACAATAATAAAAGAAAATTAGGAAAATTAATTTGGTTTCATGGTTCAAGTGTAGGTGAAATATTGAGTGTAATGCCTTTAATAGAAAATCTGGAAAAAAAAAAAAATACAAAACAAATACTTTTAACATCAAATACCTTAAGTTCTGCAAAAGTATTTAACAATTTTAAATTAAAAAAAACTATTCATCAATTTCTTCCCATAGATTCAAATTTTATAACAAAAAAATTTTTAAATTATTGGAAACCATCATTGGCTATTTTTATAGAATCTGAAATTTGGCCAAACATGATAATAAATTTAAAAAATAGAAACACTCCACTTATATTGTTAAATGCTAGAATAACTAAAAAAACTTATAAAAAATGGAAAAAAATATCTTTTTTTTCTAGATCAATATTTAAAAAATTTGATATTTGTTTAGCACAAAATAATGAGACTAAAAATTATCTTAAAAAACTAGGAGCAAAAAATATTAAAAAATTAGGAAATTTAAAGTTTTCTGAAACAAGTTTAAAAAATATTAATAAAATTAATAAAGATGCTAAAAAATTTTTTGATTTTAAAAGAATATTATTTGGAGCCATTAGCACTCATCACGAGGAAGAAATTTTTTGTGCCAAAATACATGCGGATTTAAAAAAAAAATACACAAATAGCGTTACTATTATAATTCCTCGACATATTCACAGATCATCAGATATTAAAGAAGAAATAGAAAATATTGGATTAAAAGTTCATTTGCACAGTTCTGGAAAAAAAATAGATAGCAAAACTGACATTTATTTAGTGGATACTTTTGGGGAAACAAAATTATTTATAAAAATTTGCAATATTGTATTTTTAGGCGGTTCATTAATACGTCATGGTGGACAAAATCCAATAGAAGCAGCGAGACTAGGATGTAAAGTTATTCACGGACCTAATATTGATAATTTTTTGGAAGTTTATGATTTATTATATGAAAATAACATTTCGTCAAAAATTAAAACTATAAAACAAGCAAAAAGTATAATTCAAAAAAACTTAAATAATACATTTAGTTCTAAAAAAATTAGAAAAAAATTAAATTCTATAGGAAATAAAGTACT
>CACLNT010000002.1 GCA_902608385.1 uncultured Pelagibacteraceae bacterium | reverse complement strand
CAGCAGCTAGAAGTTTATTTCCAGCAGATTATATTGTTTGGGTAGATACCATCCAAAAAGGCAGATTTGACGACACAAATCAAATGTTCGTAAAACCTGAAAAATATAACTTTCATGTCACTTCTCAGGATGCACAGCTTTGGGCGCCTAAAATATATGAAGATTTAAAAAAATAAGATAGTTATTTTTTTTATGAATTTTCTAAAAAAAATTATCTTAGTTTTACTATTTTTATTTCCAATTTCCAATTCCTTTGGAGCTATGGTTACCGAAGTAGATGACCAAGAATTTGCTGACGGAGATTCTAACTCAATGAGCGGTATTCATTTTAATGATGATGGGACAAAAATGTTTTTACTTTATCAAGGGGGTACTCATAGTGATGATCATATGTATGTAAATCAATATAATCTTTCAACACCCTATGATATTTCTACAGGAACTTATGCAGGTGATAGCGCAAGATGTTATTTAGATTATGGAGACGGTACTGGAAGTGGCACAAATAGAATCATCGACTTAGAATTTAGTAGTGATGGACTTAAACTTTTTACTGTATACGGAAGCGGCGGTAATGTACCAGGTGCAGATCTAGATGGTATATATAGGTTCGATTTAACTTCAGCCTATGATATTTCAACATGTGAATTTGCACAAACTACCACAGATTTAGATTCTGATGATTTGCAAGATGGAAGTCTAGCTGGAGATAGAGATGGAAGTACTGATGCAGCACAACAAAAAAGAAATCGCTCACAAGGTATTAACTTTAATGAGGATGGTACAAAAGTATTTATATCTTACAAAGGTACTGAAGCTACTAGTGCTGGTAGAATTTTAGAATATAATCTTTCAACCGCATATGATGTAACAACATTAACACTAAACACTAATGCAGGAATTCGAATTGGAACTGGAAGTAATAATTATATGGCCATGACATTTGGTTTGAATGGAAAAAGAATTTTTATGGTCGATCATAACAGCTATACTGTTACACAAATTACAATTGGATCCTCGTTTGATTTATCATCATCCACAACAGATGGAACAGTCAATTTGCATACTTTAACATCATCTAATGTTACTCAACCAAGAGGAATCGCATTTAGTGCAAACGGCTTAAAAATGTTTATTACTGTTGATAGTTCAACAGGGCAGAGATCAACCGAAGATGTATTCGAATACGATTTAGCTTGTCCTTTCAATATTATTGCAGGAAATTGTCCTTCGATTACTGAAAATAGTGATAGAACTGGAATGGCAGAAGCTCAAATTGAATTAGCAAAAAGATCAATTACTCTTTCAACAAACTCAGCTTTAAATAGACTTAAGTGGATTAGAAGAAATAAAGATAAACAAAATTTATCTAATCAAAATATAAAATTAAATTTTTCAAACAGTATGCTTTCATCTTTAGAAGCATTGCCAATTTCATCATTTAAAAAAATATCAACTTCTAAAAATAATAAAGATTCAAATAAAAACTATTTTTATTGGAGCGAAGGTAGTGTTTCTCTTGGAAGAGTAGGCGACACTAGTATTGCATCAACAAAAGAGGTTCATACAAATTCTTTAACTTTTGGTTATGATAGATTTACAGATGATTACGGTATAAGTGGACTTGCTTTTAGGTATGGAAATGATGATGTCGATGTTGGTAGTGCTGGAAGTAATTTAGATTCAAATACTTATAATATTACATATTATAGTACATCACCTATTAAAGATGACACAAGATATGTTGATAGGATCTTTGGAATAGGAAAAATAAGATCAGATATACTTACTGTTCTTGATGGCAAAAACTTAACTGCGGATAGAACAGGAAATCAAATATACGGTACAGTGAAAATTAAAGATGAGTATAAAAAGAATAATTTAATCCTCATACCTTCTGGACAATTTGATTTTGGGCATACCATGTTAAATGGATATCAAGAAGCTGGCACTGGTGCGATTATCGTTGAAGATCAACATGTGAGAACGAAAAAGGTGAGAGTAACGATGGCGTTAGTTGAAGATTTATCAAATGATAAATATGAATTCAAAAGACATGGAAAATTAGAATATGTGGCTGATATGGATCGTTCCTCTAACTTTAAATATAGATATGTTTCAGACCGCACCACATCGTTTAATGACACATTACATACCGGAGCATTACACAATCTTAACGGTGAGATTGGTTTTGATATAATTTTTCCAAAGCATTACAGTATTTTTGTAATATATGAGAGAAACCATGCTTTCGGTTCAGGGTATACGGATAACATATATATTGCTTTAGGATACTTGCCTAATAAAGATACAGAGTATGCATTTTCAGTTAATGGTTCTGAGAATTTAATGTCACAATTTAAAATAAAGAAAAATATTAATGGTTACAATTTAACTTTCAATTTAAATGATGATTTAACTAATTTAGGTAATAATAAAGAAGCAAGTATAAATCTAAATAAAGTCTTTTAATTTTTTTTTATTAGGAATAAACTAAAATTCTTATGAGCTACGAATGGGACAATAAAAAACCAACCGCACAAATGTTAGGAAGATGGCAGCCATTTCACGATGGTCATTTTGCTTTATTTGAAGAAACAATAAAAAAAACTGGTCAGGTTTGTTTTCTAATAAGAGATGTTCAAGGCGTAGATGATAATCCTTTTGACTTCGAAACAGTAAAAAAAAATATCGAAGAAAGATTAAACCCTAAATATGAAGGCAGATTCAAAATTATGTTAGTACCGAACATAACAAATATTTGTTATGGAAGAGGAGTAGGTTACAAAATAGAAGAAATAGTTATGCCTGAAGAGATACAAAAAATTTCAGCTACGAAAATTAGAGCTAAAATGAGAGAAGACGGAAAGTTGAAGTAAAATTCAATGAACGATCGACTTAAAAACATTGTAGACTTAGAAAAATATCCAATCCAAGATTTAAACTCTCCAAAAATAAAAGATATAATACATAAATGTAAAGCTGACTTAGATCAATTTAGCTGCTCAACTATTTCTAATTTTATTTTACCAAAATCTTTAAAAGTAATGAACACTGAGTTAGAAAAACAAGTTGATGAGGTTTATATGTCTAAAGAAAGTATTAATCCTTATTTACATTCTACAGACGAACCTTCATTAGAAAAAAATCATCCTAAACGAATATTTTCTAAACGTTACAATGGATATTTAAATTCAGATCTTTTTGATAAAGACTCAGAAATGAAATTTCTTTATGAACAACAAGAACTTCTAAATTTTGTATCAGCTTGTGTTGGAGTATCTCCAATTTATCGATGGGCTGACCCTTTGGCTTGTCATGCTTATAATGTTATGAAACCAAATGGTATTCTTCCATGGCATTTTGACAGTTGTGAATTTACTTTAAGTATAATGATACAAAAACCAGAGAAAGGTGGAGTGTTTGAATATTGTCCATATATTAGAGAGCCAGGAAATGAAAATTTCGAAGAAGTTAAAAAAGTACTAGACGGGGATCGTAAAAGAGTTCGACAGTTAGAATTAGAACCAGGTGATTTGCAAATCTTTAAAGGTCGTTTCACGCTTCATAGAGTTACAAAAATAGAAGGAAATCGTTCAAGGTATCTTTGTATACCAGCTTATGTTTTAGACCCTTGGAGGGTAAACACACCAGAGCATTCAAGAGCTATATATGGAAAAGTATTACCAATTCATTTAGAAAGAAACAAACCTAGAGCTGATGGTTTGGCAGATTAAATGATAAAAAAAATAGCTGTTATTGGAACTGGTGTAATAGGTACAGGCTGGATAATTAGATTTTTAGCACACAATAAAAAAGTTATTGCTTATGACAAAAATTTAAAATTAAAAAAAAAAATAATTAATGAAATAAAAAGTTCATGGCCACATACTAAAAAGCTATTTAATAAAAAAAAACTTAATCTAAATAATTTTGAATACGTCAATTCAATAAAAGAAGCAGTCAAATCAGCAGATTTTATTCAAGAAAATGCAGTAGAAAATTATAAAATAAAAACTCAATTGATGTATGAAATTGGAAAATATTCAAAACCTAATGTTATTATTTCATCAAGCTCATCAGGTTTATTACCTACAAAAATATATTCAAGATGCAAATTTCCTAGCCGAACAATAATTGGTCATCCATTTAATCCAGTTTATTTGTGTCCAGGAGTAGAGGTTGTACCTGGAAAAAAAACACAAAAAAAATTTCTTAATAAAGCAAATAGATTTTATAAATCAATCTCTATGAATCCAATTATGGTTAAAAAAGAATTACCAGGATATTTAGCTGATAGACTTCAAGAAGCATTATGGAGAGAAGCTTTACATATAATTAATGAAGGCTACGCAACAACCAAAGATTTAGATAGAGCAATAGAAGATGGACCTGGATTAAGATGGTCATTAATGGGAACTTTTTTAACATTTCATTTGGCCGGAGGTAAAGCAGGAATGAAACATATGTTAAAACAATTTGGCCCCGCTTTAAAATTACCTTGGACTAAACTAAAAGCACCAAAATTGTCTAAAAAACTATCATCAAGGGTTATTAAAGGCACCAAACAACAAGCTAAAGGAAAATCTGTTGCAATGATATCAAATATAAGAGACGAATATTTAGTTAACCTTCAAAAGTTAAGAAAAAAATACGAAAACAAAATAAGAAAATGATTAATGACTCAAACAAATAATCTTATAGAATAAAAAAAATATGAATGTTTTAGTAAAAAATTTAGGACACGGAATTAAAAATGTAAAAATTAATGATCCAAAAACTTATAATTCTTTATCTTTTGTAACTTTAAATGCCCTTTTAAATACTTTTAAAAAAATTGACAAAGATAATTCTACAAAAGTAATAATTTTAGAAGGAGCAGGAAAAGGTTTTAGTGCCGGTCATAATTTAAAAGAAGTAAGAAATTTAAAAAAAAGATCTAAGTATCTTAAATTATTTAATCTTTGTTCAAAATTAATGTTACAAATAGTTGAGGGAAGAAAACCAGTAATAGCGAAAGTGCATGGAGCAGCTTATGCAGCTGGTTGTCAATTAGCTGCCAGTTGTGATTTAGCTTATAGCACAAATGATGCAATGTTTGCTACTCCTGGAGTAAATATAGGATTATTTTGTAGCACACCGATGGTTGCTGTTAGTAGAAAAGTAAATAGAAAAAGAATGATGAAGATGCTTTTAACAGGGGAACCTATAAAAGCAAATTATGCTAAAGAAATAGGTTTAATTAATGATTATTATTCAAAAAAAAAATTAAATAGTGAAGTTTTAAAAACAGCAAAAACAATTGCATCAAAATCAAATTTAACAATAAAGATTGGAAAGCAAGCATTTTATAAACAATTAGAAATGCCTTTAAGAAAAGCTTATGCATATACAAGTAGAATGATGACTTTAAATATGATGGCAATGGACGCTAAAGAAGGAATATCTGCTTTTTTAGAAAAAAGAAAACCAAAATGGAAAAATAAATGAGAGATGATCAAATAAATTTATTTGATATATTTTTTTAAACTATTTTCTGCGGGAGGATCAATGTTTTATGAACCAAAAAAAGGACATCCATTTTCTATTGATCCATATAAATCTCTCATTTTTCCAAGACCCATAGGTTGGATTTCAACTATAAGCAAAAAAGGCATACCAAATTTAGCACCTTATTCATATTTTAATGCCGTGGCTGACTATCCACCGCAAGTTATGTTCTCTGAAGAGGCATCAATTTCAAATAATAGGTATAAAGATTCTCTATCAAATATTCTTTCAACTAAAGAATTTGTTGTTAATTTTGCTACTTCAAAAACACGGAAACAGATGGCTCTCTCATCCATAGATGCACCTTCAGATGTTGATGAATTTAAATTTACAAAGCTTAAAAAGCGTAAATCAAAAAAAGTAAAAGCCCCGTCTGTTGCTGAAAGTCCTGTGAATCTAGAATGTAAATTGCTAAAAACTTTAAAGTTAAAATCCAATTCTAAGAAATATGGTACGATTGTCATTGGTGAGGTTATTGGAATATTTATTGATAATAAATTTATAAAAAAAGGACGTGTAGATAGTGCGTCTATGCGTTATGTTGCGCGACTGGGATATTCAGAATATACTACAGTCACTTCCAAATTTAAAATGCACCATCCAAAATGGAAAAATAAATGAGTGATGATCAAATAAAAAATATTCTTAAAAACTCAAAAACAATTGCAATGATTGGAGTAAGTTCAGAAAAAAAAGGTGAAGATCCAAAAAATTTAAAAAGAAAACCTGCAAATGTGGTAATGAAATATATGCAGAATTTTGGATACAAAGTATTTCCAGTCAATCCTTTTGCTGAGGGTGAAGTAATAAACGGAGAAACAGTAGTTGCAAGTTTAGATAAAATTTCTGAAAAAATAGACATTGTTGATATCTTTCGACCTTCAAAAGAAACACCTGGATTTGCTAATGAAGCAGTTAAAATTGGAAGCAAAGTTATTTGGTTACAGTATGGAATTCAAAATGATGAAGCAAAAAAAATTGCTGAAGATAATAAAATTCAATATGTTTCTAACAGATGTATAAAGCAGGAGTATCAAAAACTATTTCAAAAAGCTAACCCGGTATTTCCAGCTCTAAAAAATTAGTAATTAAATGAAAAAAGTTTTTTTAGTTTACGGACACTATAATGAAAAATCATTCAACGCTGCAATAAGAGATGTTTTTATTAAAACTGCAAAAGAAAATGGTAATGAAGTAGATTGTGTTGATTTGTATAAAGAAAAATTTAATCCAGTTTTTGCCGGTGAAGAACCAGACGAAGTTGTAATTGATCATCAAAAAAGAATAGAAAAAGCAGATACAATTGTTTTAATTGCACCAATATGGAATTTTAGAATGCCAGCTATCCTAGAAGGGTGGATTGATAAAGTTTTAGCACCACCTTGGGCATTTAAATTTAAAAAATTGTTTGGAAATTATGGTTATCCATTAGGAAACCTAAAAGGAAAAAAAGCAATTGTTTTTTGTACATATGGATCTCCACAATTTGCAATCAGAACTTTTTTTTTAAATATGCCAACTAAAAGATTAAGAAGAGGTGTATTTAATATATGCGGAATAACAGATGTTGTTTATAAAAGATATTTCGCAGTGCCATTTGTCTCTGATCAAAAAAGAGAAAAATTTTTAGAAGATGTTAAAAAAACTGCAATGAAATTATAAAATGAAGAAATTTTTTTATATATTTTCTTTAGCATTAGTTTTAAATCTTTATTCACCAATAAATGCAGACCCTTGGCCAAAAAATTATTATAAAGGAAAATTTTATGACAGTGTTAAAGATTTTTTTTTAGTTTCTAATAAAACAATGCAAGATCCAAGATTTAAAAAAACAGTTATAGTTATGCTTGATAATGATCAAGAAGGATCTTGGGGTCTAGTAATAAACAAACCCTTAACTACAGTTTCTCTAGGGTCGTTAATTAATAAATCAAGACAAATGACCAATAAACAAAAAGAACTTTTTAATGTTAAAATACCTATATATTGGGGAGGACCAATTAATCAAAATAAAATTTTAATATTACATTCTGAAGATTACAAAAATGAAACAACAAAAAAATTTAAAAAATTATCTATAAGTAGCGATTACAAAATTTTATTTGAAATTGCAAAAAATAATGGCCCCAAAAAAAGCCTAGTTATATTAGGAATTTCATCATGGGGACCAGGTCAGCTAGAAGGTGAAATGGAAAAGGAAAAATGGTTTTTATCAGAAATTGATACAGATGTAATTTTTGAAATCGATAATGAAAAAAAATGGTTAAAGGCAATTAATAGTGGTTTTATACGTCTATGAAAAAATATTTTAAATATTTTTTATACGGAATAACTTACATAGTATTAGTTTTATTATTTGCAATTATGTTTATTGTGACTACTAGAGCTGATGTAATTAAGCCTAATAATGGAATTGAACCATACCAAGTGGTAAAAATTCAATTAAGAAGTCTAAAAAACAATGATGATCCATTTAAAAACGCCGGTATAGAACAAACGTGGAAATTTGCTCATCCAAGCAATAAAAAATTTACTGGTCCTCTAGAAAAGTTTAAAATTTTATTAAATAGCGATTCTTATAAAATGTTATTAAATCATGTTGATCACAACATTATTGAAGTAAAAACAACAGATTCCATTGCGGCTTATGAAGTAACTGTGCTTGGTGAAGGAAAAAACTACTATAAATTCAGATGGATAGTTGAAAAATATGAACTTGATGGTCCCCTTAAAGGTTGTTGGTTAACAACTGGAGTTTCACAACCTGTGTCCTTAGGCTCTTCGATATAAGTTAGATTTTTGTTTAAGTAGTAAAAAAAATTTAGTAGGAATCGCCTTTATGAAATCTAAAACTAAAGTAGTTGTTATTGGTGGAGGTGTAGTTGGAGCAAGTATGCTCTATCATTTAGCAAAAAAAGGATGTTCCGATGCAGTTCTTGTTGAGAGAAAAGAATTAACATCAGGTTCTACTTGGCATGCAGCAGGATTGCTTCCATTGTTTAATATGAGTTACTCAGTGGGACAACTTCACAAATATGCAGTTAATCTTTACAAAACTTTAGAAGAAGAAACTGGACAGAATGTTGGTTTTAGCGTTGTGTCTAATATTAGACTAGCAAGCACCAAAGAAAGAATGGAAGAGTATCATCAGTATGCTGGTGTTGCTCAAACAATTGGAGTTCAGGTAAAATTTTTAACTCCAGAACAAGTAAAAGAAATTTGGCCTTTATGTAACATTGATGGGCTGATTGGAGCTATTCAACACCCGGAAGATGGATACATTCAACCAGCTGATTTAACACAAGCACTTGCGACAGGTTCAAGAAAAAGGGGTGCAGAAATTTATAGAAACACTTCAGTGGTAGGAATTAAACAAATAAAAGATGGTTGGGTAGTTGAAACTGACAAAGGATCAATTGAATGTGAACATGTGGTTTCATGCACAGGAAATTTTGCAAGACAAACTGGTAAAATGGTAGGATTAGAAATTCCAGTCATTCCAGTAGAGCATCAGTATATTGTAACCGAACCTCATCCAGAAATTGTAAAAAGAAAAAAAGAAGGAAAACCAGAAATGGGCGTTCTAAGAGACAGTGATACCCAATGGTATATGAGAGAAGAAGCAGGAGGTTTAATATTAGGACCTTATGAAAAAGGTGCACCATGTTGTTATGTAGATGGTCCTTCAAAAGATTCTGAGTATGAATTATTTCAAGAAGATTTGGAAAGGTTAGCACCTCATATTGAAGGAGCTATTCACCGTGTACCTGCTTTTGGAGAAGTAGGAGTTAAAAAAGTTTACAATGGTGCAATTTGCTACACACCTGATGGAAACCCAATTGTAGGACCTGCTTGGGGATTAAAAAATTTTTGGATAAATGAAGGACATAGTTTTGGTATTACAGCAGCAGGAGGAGCTGGATGGCAACTTGCAGAATGGATTATGGATGGTGAACCAACAATTGATATGCTTGGTGTTGAACCTAGAAGATATGGAGATTATGCATCAAAATCTTATTTAATTGAAAAAAATGAAGAAGCTTATCGAAATGTATTTACAATTCATTACCCTGATGAAGAAAGAGAAGCTGCAAGACCATTAAGACAAGCGCCTTGTTACGATCGATTAAAAAATTTGGGAGCAGTTTTTGGACAAAAGTTTGGATGGGAAAGAGCTAATTTTTTTGCAACAGATGGAATGGAGCAAAAAGACGATTGGTCATTTAGAAGATCCAAATGGTTTAAGGCTGTCGAAAAAGAATGCAAAAATGTAAAAGAAAACGTAGGTCTTTTAGACATGTCTGCATTTGCAAAATGTAGAATTAAAGGACCAAAAGCAGAAGAATTTTTAGACCACTTAGTAGCAAACAAGCTTCCAAAAAAAATTGGCAGAGTAAACTTATGTCACGCTCTTAATACAAAAGGCGGAGTTCATTCCGAGTTTACAATAATGAAAGAAGCAGATGATAGTTATTATTTAGTTTCAGCAGGTGCATTTCAAAGATTAGATCATGATTGGATACAAAAATGGATGCCAACAGATGGTTCAGTTCAATTTGAAAATATTACAAATTCAGTCGGAGTTTTGGTTATTGCGGGTCCTAAAGCTAGAGATTTAATGCAAAAAGTTTCTAAAGATGATTTTTCTAATGAAAACTTTAAATGGTTAAGCTCTAAAAAAGTAGATATTGGTTATGCGCCATGTACTACTATTAGAGTAAACTTCGTTGGTGAATTAGGATGGGAACTTCATCATCAAATTGAATATCAAAACCATATTTTTGATAAGTTAATGGAAAATGGAAAAGATCTTGGTTTAAAACCTTTTGGAATTAGAGCTATGAATAGTTTACGAGTTGAAAAATCTTATAAACTAGTAGGAACTGAATTATCTATAGAATATTCCCCATATGAATCAGGGTTAGATAGATTTATACATCCAAACAAAGGTAAATTTATTGGATTAGAAGCATTAAACAAATGGAGAGAAAAAGGTTTTCAAAATAAATTAGTAACAATGGAAGTACACAATACAACAGATGCTGATGTTTTAGGAAATAATCCAATTTATGAAAATGGAAAAGTAGTTGGTAGAGCAACAGGAGGCGATTTTGGTTTTAGATTAAATAAATCAATTGCCATAGGAATGGTCAAACCAGAACTTGCGACAACTGGGCAGAAATTAAAAATTGATATTTTAGGAAAAATGCATGACGCTACTATTTTGGATGAAAGTCCATACGATCCAGAAAATAAATTATTAAGAGCATAATGAAAATATTAGTAGCAGTAAAAAGAGTTATTGATTACAACGTTCAAGTTAGAGTTAAAGAAGATGGTACAGGCGTTGTTACTGACAATGTAAAAATGTCGACTAATCCACCTGATGACAATGCAGTAGAAGAAGCAGTAAAAATAAAAGAATCAGGCAAGGCTAAAGAAATTGTAGCCGTTACAGTAGGAGAAGAAAAAGCTCAAGAGACAGTTAGAAAGGCTTTAGCAGTTGGTGCTGATAGAGGTGTTCATATTAAAGTTGATGGTATAATTGAACCACTTGCAGTTTCAAAAATTCTTCAAAAAATTGTTGAAAAAGAAAAACCAGATTTGGTTTTTATGGGTAAACAAGCAATCGATGACGATTGTAATCAAACTGGTCAAATGTTGAGCGCTTTAATGAATTGGCCACAAGCTACCTTTGCATCAAAAATTGAAATTAAAGAAAATAAACTAGAAGTAATCCGAGAGGTTGATGAAGGATTAGAAACAATTGAAGTTAATATCCCAGCAGTTGTTACATGTGATTTAAGATTAAATGAACCTCGATATGCATCATTACCCAATATAATGAAAGCAAAAAAAAAACCAATAGAACAAATAAATGCATCAGATTTAGGAGTGGATACAAAACAAAGAATTGAACAAATTAAAGTTGAAGAACCACCAAAAAGAAAAGCAGGTATTAAAGTAGCTAATGTTGCTGAGTTAGTACAAAAACTTAAAAATGAAGCAAAGGTTATATAATGTCAGTCTTATTAATAGCAGAGCATAACAATAAAGAGATTAGACCATTTACACTTAACGCAATTACAGCGGCAATACAAATTGATCCTGATCTTCATGTTCTCATTGCTGGGAATAGTTGTGGAGATGTTGCTAAAGCTGTTTCTGCAATACCTTCAGTTAAAAAAATTTTACATGTAGACGCCGCACATTATGAAAATTTTCTTCCAGAAAACTTTGCTCCGTTAGTTGTCAGAATATCTGAAAATTATTCACATATTATTAGTTCAGCTAATACATTTGGAAAAAATTTAATGCCAAGAGTTGCTGCTCTTTTAGATACTTCACAAGTTAGCGATATTATAAAAGTTGTATCTCCAGATACGTTTATAAGACCAATTTATGCAGGCAATGCATTTGCAACAGTTAAAAGCAATGATGCAAAAAAATGCGTAACCATAAGACCAACATCATTTGAACCTGCGGCAACTTCAGGAGGTTCTGCAACTGTTGAAAAAATTGACGGAGCAGAAGCGCCTAATATTTCTAAATTTATAAAAAGAGAAGAAGTTAAATCTGATAGACCAGAACTTGGAACTGCAAGAATTGTAATTTCTGGTGGAAGGGGAATGCAAAGTGGAGATAATTTTAAACTAATTACTGCTATTGCAGATAAATTAAATGCAGCAATTGGCGCATCAAGGGCAGCAGTTGATGCCGGTTATATAACTAATGACCATCAAGTTGGTCAAACTGGAAAAGTAGTTGTACCAGATTTATATATAGCGGTTGGTATTTCGGGTGCAATTCAACACCTTGCTGGAATGAAAGAAAGTAAAGTAATAGTTGCAATTAACAAAGATGGTGAAGCTCCAATATTTAGCGTTGCTGACTATGGCCTAGAAGCAGATTTGTTTGAGGCGCTTCCACAATTTCTAGAAGAATTGAACAAATTAAACACTATACAAAAATAACAAATACTGTAAAAAAATATCATATGTCCAGAGAAGTAATGGAATATGATGTTGTGATTGTTGGAGGTGGCCCATCAGGTTTAACCACAGCGATTAAAATAAAACAGTTAGATGCAAACTTAAATGTTTGCTTGCTTGAAAAAGCTTCTGAAATTGGAGCGCATATTTTAAGTGGCAATGTATTTGAGACAAGAGCCTTAGATGAGTTAATACCTAACTGGAAAGACTTAAATGCTCCAGTTAAAACAAAAGTTAATAAAGAGAAATTTTTATTTTTAGGTAAATCAAAATCTTTAAACTGGCCAACATGGCTACTGCCTTCTGTTCAAAAAAATCACAACAATTATATTATTAGTTTAGCAAATTTATGTAGATGGTTAGCAGAACAAGCCGAAGCGCTAGGGGTAGAAATATTTCCAGGGTTTCCTGCAAGTGAAATTTTATATAATGAAGATGGATCAGTTAAAGGTATAGCTACTCAAGATATGGGACTAGATAAAGAAGGAAATAAAAAAGATAGCTATGAACAAGGAATGGAACTTCATGCAAAAGTAACAGTTTTTGCAGAGGGCTGTAGAGGACATTTGGGAAAAAAATTAATAGAAAAATTCGAATTAGATAAAGGAAAAGATCCTCAACAATATGGAATAGGATTTAAAGAGATATGGGAAATTAAAGAAGAAAATCATCATGAAGGATTAGTTATGCATACCGCAGGTTGGCCTTTAGATAATAAAACTTATGGAGGAAGTTTTGTTTATCATGCTGAAAACAAACAAGTGTTTCTTGGTTATGTAATAGGCTTAGATTACAAGAACCCTTATTTGTCACCCTTTGATGAATTTCAAAGGTTTAAAACTCATCCTTCAATAAAATCTATTATAGAGGGTGGAAAAAGAATTTCTTATGGAGCAAGAGCTTTAATAGAAGGTGGATTACAAAGTTTACCTAAAATGCATATGCCTGGTGCATTATTAATTGGTTGCGATGCTGGCACTTTAAATATGCCAAAAATTAAAGGTTCACATACTGCTATGAAAAGTGGAATAATAGCAGCAGAAACTATAGTTGAAAGTTTAAAAGAAAATAAAAACCTATCTATTTATGAAGATAAATTTAAAAAAAGCTGGGTTTACAAAGAACTACATGCAGCAAGAAATGTTAAACCAAGTTTTAGTTGGGGTTTAGTTTTAGGAATAATTTTTACAGGTATAGATCAAATTTTATTTAGAGGAAAATTACCTTTTACATTGAAACACAAACACGCAGACCATGAAACATTAAAACCTGCAAATGTAATGCCTAAAATTGATTATCCAAAACCTGACAATGTAATTACTTTTGATAAAACTAGCTCAGTATATTTAACAGGTACAAATCATACTGAAAATCAACCTGTTCATTTACAATTAAAAGATAAAGATTTACCGATTAAATATACTTTAGAAAAATTTGCAGAACCTGCACAAAGATATTGTCCAGTTGGTGTATATGAAATTCAAAATGAAAATAATCTAGAAAAATTTGTTATCAATTCTCAAAATTGTATTCATTGTAAAACTTGTGATATTAAAGAGCCTTCACAGAATATTACCTGGGTTACGCCCGAAGGAGGCGGTGGGCCTAAATATGGAAACATGTAATTAAGAGAGATCGATAGCAAATTTTTTTAATTTTTCAATAGAGACAACCCTAAGAGTATTTTCATGAGTTTTTTTTAAGTAAATAGAACATCCTTTTCCAGCTTCTATTGCTTTTGCTACCCAATCCGCACATACACACCAACTATCACCATCTTTTAGTCCTGGGAAGCCAAACTCAGGGTGTGGAGTTATTAAATCGTTACCTGCTTCTTTACACCAGTTTAAAAATTGATCATTTACTTTAACACAAACTGTATGAAGACCATGATCATTTTTATCTGTGTTGCAACATCCATCTCTAAACCATCCTGTCAAAGGATCTTTAGAGCACTCTTCTAAATCTTCACCTAGAACATTTTTTTGAATTACTGTCATGAAGTAAAAATTTCATGGTCAACTGTAGCGTTAAATGAAATAGATCTTCTTTCTTCTTTAGAATCTGAAAATGGATATACCGTATGCAATAAATAATGTGGAAAAAAATAAAAATCCCCAACTTTTGGTTTTACTCTATATTGAGGATCACATAAAAACATTTTTGATCCATGTATTAATTCTAATTTACCATTATAATTATTTTTTTTGTCTGTTTGAACTGATTCACCTAAATTTTCTGGAACTTTCAAATAACCAACTCCAGAAACATGTCCTGTATGAAAATGAGCTGGATTATATTCATTTTTATACTGTCTTACTATCCAACTATTATTAATATTAAATTGAGTTATTGTTTTTTTGTGTGATTCTTCAATCCAACTTTTTACCCCTTTAGCTAAAAATTCACCCCAACCAATTTTACTCATAAATTCTTTTCCTAGCTTAAATTCTTGTTGTACATTTCCAACTAATTCTTTTCCATGATTTAGATCTTTTAATTTATCAGAATCTTTAATAATTTGATCAGTATATTTATTTAATTCATTTATAATATTTTCTGGTATAGATACTTTAGCAATAGATGGGCCAAATGGTTTAAAAACTTTGAGATCCAAATAACTCATTATACTTTAGTTGGGTTAGGTTGGTCTTTATAAATTTTTTCTGGATCAAATTTTTTTTCTTTTTCTTCAAATTTCATTTTAATTTTTCTACCATTATCTATTTTTCCTAATGGAATAGATCTATAAAAACATGATTTATATCCAACATGGCAACTTGCGCCATCTCCAATGTCTACAGTTAACCAAACAGAATCTTGATCATCATCAATTCTAATTTCTTTAATTTTTTGAACATAACCACTAGTTTTTCCTTTGTGCCAAATTTGTTTTCTTGATCTGCTCCAGTAATGAGCCTCGCCAGTTTCTATAGTTAATTTTAATGCTTCAACATTCATATAACCATGCATAAGAATCTCTTTGGTTTTAGAACACGTTGTAACTACTGGAATTAGACCATCATTATCAAATTTAGGTGATAACAGACTACCTTCCTCTATCTCAGCGACATTTTCTCTCTTTTTAAACATATAATATTGATTATCTAACATATAAATGAATATATTAAATATTTTAAAATTAAGGATTTATATATATAAAGCGCACCATGAAATTAGTAAAAAGTGAAAATGAGAAGAATTTAGATAATAAGATTTCAGATGAAGAAGCTGAACAAGCTTTTGTTAAAATAATTAAATATATAGGTGAGGACCCAACAAGAGAAGGTCTATTATCAACTCCTAAAAGATTAGTTAAAGCGTTTAAAGAATATTTTAAAGGTTATAAAGAGGATCCCAAAAAAATTTTAGAAAAAACTTTTGGAGATGTTGAAGGATACGATGATATGGTTATTCAAAAAAATATTTCATTACAAAGCCATTGCGAACATCATATGGCACCAATCATTGGAGTAGCTCATGTTGCTTATATTCCAGGCGAAAGAGTGGTTGGATTAAGTAAGCTCGCGAGAGTTGTGGAGGTATTTTCAAAAAGATTACAAACTCAAGAAAGACTAACTATGCAAATAGCAAAAACTCTAATGGAAGCACTTAATGCTAAAGGTGTTGCGGTTTCAATAGATGCAACTCATCAATGCATGACTATGAGAGGCATTAAAAAAGAACAGGCGACAACTGTAACAAATTACTATTTAGGTCAATTTAAAGAAGACTTAAGTTATCAGAACAGATATTTAAGATTTATTGCTAAATAAATTTGGTATAAATAATCACTAATGCCGGAAAAATTTAAAGCGCTTGTAATTAATCAAGAGGGAGAAAATTTTACTAGAGAAATAAAATCTTTAGAAAAATCTTTTTTAAAACATGGCGATGTGCTTGTTAAAGTAGATTATTCAGGATTAAACTTTAAAGATGCTTTAATATTAAAAAATGGTGCTAGGTTAGTAAAAGAATTTCCTCATATACCAGGAATAGATTTTTCAGGCACAGTTGAGGAAAGTCAGAATGATAAATTTAAACCAGGTGATGAAATAATATTAACAGGTTGGAGAGTTGGAGAAATTTTTTATGGTGGTTATTCTCAATATGCAAAAGTTAATGGAGATTTTTTAGTAAAAAAACCAAAAGAGTTAACATCAAAGCAAGCAATGATTTTGGGAACTGCAGGTTTTACAGCTTTAATGTGTTCGTTCGCAGTTAAAGCTAAGGAAGAATTATTGTTAGGAGAAAAAATTAACAATGTTTTAGTTACCGGGGCAACTGGCGGAGTAGGAAGTATTTCAGTAATGGTGTTAGCTAAATTAGGTTATAACGTAACAGCAGTTTCAAGAAAATCAGATCATAACGATTATTTAAAATCAATTGGTGCTACAGCAATTTTAAATAGTAGTGAGTTTGAAAAAGATCCAAGACCTCTGGACAAAGGATTGTGGGATTGTGCTGTTGATACTGTTGGGGGAAAAATTTTATCAAACGTCCTTGCTCAAACTAAAGATGGAGGAATAGTAGCCGCTTGTGGGAATGCTGCGGATATTAAATTGAATACTACCGTTATGCCTTTTATTATTAGAGGTGTAAAACTTTGGGGAATTAATTCTGTATCAACATCTAATAAAAGAAGAGAATTTGTATGGAATGAATCAAGTAAATTAATAGATTTTAAAAAATTGGAACCATCAGTTAAAATAATAAGTTTAGAAGAGCTTATTAGCGTATATTCAAAAATGTTAAATGGAGAGACTTCAGGAAGGTATGTGATAGATCTTAATAAGTAATGGATTGGGATAAGCTGAAAATATTTTATGCAGTTGCAGAAGCAGGCAGTTTTACAAGGGCTACGATTAACCTTAATTTAAGCCAGTCAGCGATCAGTCGACAAATACAGTCATTAGAAGAAGATTTAAAAGTTCAACTTTTTGAACGACACGCTAGAGGTTTAACATTAACCGAAAATGGTGAATATGTTTTTAAAACCGCTCATGAAGTAATTAGTAAACTCAAAGATGTTGAAACATCATTAATCGATCAAAAAAATAAACCAACAGGAAAATTAACAATTACCACCGTAAGAAGTTTTGGCACTCATTGGTTAACACCAAGAATTAAAGAATTTATGCAGCTAAATCCAAATATTGAGGTTGAATTAATATTTGATGATAAAGAATTAGATTTAAGCACAAGACAGGCAGACATTGGTATTTTTATGAGAAAACCAAAGCGACTAAATTATATTCAAAAAAAATTAGTAGATATTAATTATTATATTTATGGATCAACTAAATACTTAGAAAAAAATGGTATTCCAAAAAGCATTAATGATTTAAATAAACATAGGTTTATTTCTTTTGGTAAAGGCGCTCCATCTCCTGTTTTTAATCCTGACTGGGCACTTAAATTAGGTGTTAAAGATAATAAAAAAAGAAAATCAATTATGAAAGTTAATAGTGTCATGGGTTTATTGTTAGCAGTAGAAAGTGGTGTTGGTCTAGCAGCTTTACCTGAATATTTAGTTTCTAACTCAAACAATGTTATTAAAGTACTACCTGATTTCTTAGGACCAATTACAGAAGCTCATTTTGTATATCCCGAGTCTCTTAAAAATGTTGCACGAGTTAAAGCTTTCAGAAATTTTCTATATAGTAAAATTGGGGACTGGAAATAATGTTTATTTTTTTTTATTTTAAGTGAAAATAAATTTAAAAAATAATTCACCAAAAATCTGGATAAAAAAATTTCCTTGGAAAAAACATAGTGATCATAAATATAGTAGAGGTAAATTAGTTATTTTTGGTAGCCAGCCTAATATGACTGGCTCTACTATATTAAGTTCAGAGGCTGCTTTAAGAGTAGGGACTGGATCAGTTAAAATAATTTGTTCTAAAAAAACTTTACCTTTATACTCTTTAAAATTTTCCTCTGTTTTAAAAGTAGAAATAAATAATTTAAATTTATTAAAAAAATTGATAGTTAGTGAAAAAAACTCTGTTTTTTTAATTGGTCCAGGATCTGGATCTAATAATTTAACCAAAAAAATAACTAAATTAATACTTAAAAATATTAAACATGTCATTATTGATGCTGACGCATTAACTTGTTTTAGAAAAAAACCAAAAGAACTATACAATTTACTAGATAATAATAAAATTATTACTCCTCATTTAAAGGAATTTCATACAATCTTTCCAAAAATAAATAAAAAAATTAGCAACTACGAAAAAATTTATAAAGCATCAGAAATATGTAAAACTAATATTATTCTTAAAGGATCAAAAACTTTAATATCTTCTCCATCAGGAGATATTGTTTTAAATAATCATGCGTCAAGTGAGTTAGCTGTAATTGGATCTGGAGATGTTCTTTGTGGCATAGCAGCAAGTTTAGTTGGTAAAAATAAACTCACTCCTTTTTTAGCATCTTGCGCAGCTGTATGGATTCATGGAGATATTGCAAAAAAATTTGGACCAGGATTAATTGCCGAAGATATCGTAAAAAATATCCCTAACTGCTTAAGAAAACTTAAAAAAATAAGACAATAATACTTAAATACTGCGGCAATCTGTGCGATTGATAATCATTATCATTGATAATAGTTAGCATTCACATTAAACTAAAAAGGGAAAAAAATGAAAAAACTAACAATAATAAGCTTATTCTTTGCATTAGTTTCAACTTTAAGTGTAGCTTCAGAAGTAAATATATTTAGTGCAAGACACTATGATTCAGACATTCAATTGTATGAAAAATTTACAGCAAAAACTGGAATTAAAGTAAATGTTGTATCTGGCAAAGCAAAAGCTTTAGAAAAAAGAATAATAGAAGAAGGTGCAGATTGTGTTGCAGATTTATATATCACTGCTGATGCTGGAAGATTAGGAGCTGCTCAATCAAAAGGAATGCTTCAAGGTGGTTTATCATCTGCAGTAATTAAGGTAGCTGTTCCAAAAAACTTTAGAACTTCACAATGGGTAGGAATTGCTAAGAGAGCAAGAATAGTTTATTTCGCTCCTGAAAGAGTAACTGGTGCAGAGCTTACAGGATTAACTTATGAAAGTTTAGCAGATCCAAAATGGAAGGGCAGACTTGTGATAAGAAAATCTAATAACATTTACAATCAATCGCTTGTTGCTTCATTGGTTAAAAACAATGGAAAAAAAGCAGCTGCTGCTTGGGCAAATGGCGTTGTATCAAACATGGCAAGAACTCCAAAAGGTAATGATAGAGCACAAATCATGGCTGTTGCAGCAGGAGAAGCAGATATTGCTGTAGCTAATACATATTATTTAGCTTTGATGTTATCTGGAAAAAAAGGTGCAGAACAACAAGAAGCTGCAAAAAAAGTTAAACCTTTCTTTCCAAACCAAGATGGTAGAGGAACTCATATGAACATAAGTGGAGCAGGTTTATTAAAGTATGCTCCAAACAAAGCAAATGCAGTTGCATTGGTAGAGTTTTTATTAAGCACTGAGGCTCAAGAGCATATAGTAAATAATACTTTTGAGTACCCAATGATTGAAGGAGTATCACCTCATCCATTAGTGGTAGAAATGGGCTTAGATTTTAAACAAGATCTTAAAACCAAAGTAGCTTCATACGGAGCCAAGCAAGCTGATGCATTAGAAGTAATGTTAGCTGCAGGATGGAAATAACTTTATATTTTTATGATAAAGAGGAAAAAAAAATCATGGTAAAAAAAAAGTTTGAACCAGATTTACTTCATATTGATTATAATAAATCTTCCAATTCATGTAATCCGTGCGCTTTGGAGTGTAAAAAAATTGATAAGAAAGTGAATAATAGAAAGTTGTCAGATCTCAAAGATAATGAGGTTTCCTATATCCTCAAGGTTTTTGAAAAATAAACAAATGTCAACTTTCCAATAGAAAAAGTGCTCATAACTCATTTGGTCTTTACCCGCCAATATGATTATGAGCACTAATTAATGTAAGGGTAAAAATGTTTTTTAAAAAAATAAACATATGGTATGTAAGTTCATTCTTAATATCTTTAATTGTAGCAGTTCCAATAGTAACAGTTTTCAGTAGCTTTTTTGAAAATACAGGAAATTATTCTTATATTTTAAAAAACACATTTCTTTATGAATATATTTTAAATTCTTTATTACTTTTATTAGGTGTTTTGTTTTTGAGTTTTATAATTGGGGTAGGTAGCGCTTATATTGTGTCATTTTATAAATTTCCTGGAGTGAATTTTTTTAAATGGGCCTTAATTTTGTCTTTCGCGGTACCTGCTTATATTTATGCTTATTCTTTAACTGCATTTTTTGAAAACTTTGGAACAGCTTTTTCAATTTTAAAAAACTTATTTGGTGAAGGCAATTATAATTCAAGCATACCTAAGTTTGACGGGATGTTAGGAGCAATAATTTCAATTTCGTTTTCATTATTTGGATATGTTTATGTATTAACAAGAGCCTCATTTCATTATCAATCTCAAAATCTAATAGAGCTTGGAAAAAACCTTGGTTTTTCAAGGAAAAAATCTTTTTTTAAAATTATTCTTCCTTCTGCAAGACCTGCAATAGTCGCTGGTTTATCATTAGTTGCAATGGAAACTTTATCAGATTTTGGATCAGTTTCATTTTTTGGGATCTCAACTTTAACAACTGGAATATATAATGCTTGGATCTCTTTTGATGATCTTGTTTTAGCCAACAGATTGTCTTTTTTTCTATTAATTTTTATTTTCGGTTTGTTTATTTTAGAAAATTTATCAAGAAAAAAAGCACAATATCACTCACTAACAAAAAGTGGCTCTAAATCAAAATCAGTAATTAATTTATCTGGATATAAATCTTTTTTAGCATTTACTTTTTGTTTTATTGTTTTTTTCATAAGTTTTTTATTTCCAGTTTTACAAATGCTTTATTGGACAATAATTTTTCCAAAACATTTTATTGATCTAAATATTATAGAGTTATTGATTAATACAATTTTGTTAGTTTTTTTATCAAGTATTGTACTAATCTTTTTTGCTTTTATTTCAAACTATGGGAATAGAGTTTCAAAAAGTAAATTACTTGAAGCTTTAACAACATTTTCTATATCAGGTTATGCTATACCAGGCGTTATTCTTGCAGTAGCTTTTATCACTTTTATCTCATGGTTTGACAATAACTTTATGAAATATTTTGAAATTTATGCCTTTAAATCAATTTTTATTGGATCTATTTTAGGATTAGTTCTTGTTTATTTTATAAGATTTTATTCTTTAGCTTCTAATGGAATTAAATCAGGATATTTAAAAATAAACTATTCTATTGATGAGAGTTCATATTTACTAGGATATTCAAAACTCAAAACTTTTACGAATATTCACATTCCATACTTAAAAAATTCTATATTGCTAATTGGTATATTGATTTCAATTGAAATTATAAAAGAACTGCCAATTACACTAATAATGAGGCCTTTTAACTTTGAAACATTTGCTACAACAGCTTATATTTTTGCTTCTCAAGATTTATTAGAAGCTGCAGCAGCTCCATCTTTATTTTTAATAATTATTGCAAGTATTTTTATTTTAGTTACATCTAGATATATTCTTAAAGATTAAATATTATGATTAAAAATTTTTTAGAAATTGAAAATGTTACCTTTAAAGCAGGTGATAAAAGTAAAGTTAACAACCTTTCTTTATCTATTGAAAATGAAGGCGATATCATTTGTTTACTAGGCCCATCTGGAATAGGAAAAACTACCATACTAAGGAGTATTGCTGGGTTAGAAAAAATTGAATCAGGCAAGATTTCATTAAAAGATAAAATTATTTCTTCTAAAGACATTCATATTGATCCAGAAAAAAGAAATATTTCTCTTTCATTTCAGGATAATTGCTTGTTTCCACATTATAATGTTATTCAAAATATTGAATTTGGAGCCGCACGTAATAAAAAAAAGTCAAAAAATCTAAGTGTTGATGAAGTAATAAGTTTTCTTCATTTAGATCATGTTAAAAATAAATTTCCTCATGAAATTAGTTCTGGTGAGGCTCAGAGAGCATCATTAGCAAGATCATTACTTTCTAAACCAGATTTGTTATTACTAGATGAACCTTTATCTAATGTTGATCAAAGTTTTAAAGAAGAAATTCAAGTTAAATTAAAAAAAATTTTAACTGAACTAAAAATAACAACTATTATTGTTACTCATGACTCTTATGAGGCTTTTTATTTAGGATCAAAATGTGGAATTATTTTAGATGGTCAACTTAAGCAATATGATGATCCCTATAATGTTTATCATTTCCCAAATTCTGTTGAAGTAGTTAATTTTTTGAATAGAGGAATATTAATACCAGCAAAAGTTACAGGAGAAAGTAGTTTAGAAAATGATGATCTTGGAACTATAAAAGGAAATTTTATAAAACATTATCCCAAAGGGTCAGATGTGCAACTTTTACTCCAGCCTGAGGATTTAGAACATGATGATAAAAGTAATTTAAAATTAGAAGTAGTAGATAGAAAATTTAGGGGCACTAATTTTATTTATACTCTTAAAACTTTGAGCAATTTGTTAATACCAGTTTTTGTACACTCTCACCACATACATCAACATGAGGTTGATGAAAAATTTGGAATAAAAAGACCAATTGTCATAGATCATATAGTTTGTTTTTAATGTTAGTCTGATATAGTTGACTTATAAGGGGTGTCGTAAGACTGAGATTAAACCCTAATAACCTGTCCGGTAATTCAGAAAGGGAGAACAATGAATAATGAAATTTTTTTAAGTCAATCAACATCATTAATTTTAGTCATTATAATAAGTTTAATCTTCACTTTTTTAGGATTAATTTATTCAAAAAAATATCAAGGTCTTAACAATTACTTAACTGCAAATAGAAATTTAGGTTTTTTCCCATTATCTACAAGCTTAGTAGCTTCAGCTCTAGGTGCATGGATATTATTTGGCCCAGCTTCTGCAGCAACCTGGGGAGGAATAGGCGCGGTAGTTGGTTACGCCTTAGGAACAGCCTTCCCAATGATTTTTTTAATTTATTTAGGAAAAAAAATACGTAGCGAATTTCCAAAAGGCTCAACTCTAATTGAATTTTTAAGAAAGAGATTTCGAAAAAGTTTGTTCAAATTAATTTTACTTATGACTATATTTTATATGTTTGTATTTTTATGTGCAGAAGTTACTGCAGTATCAATATTAATTAATTATATATCTGGGACATCTTTGTGGGTCACAGCTTCAATAATTTTAATTGCAACATTAACTTATACTCTTTACGGAGGATTAAGGGCATCGATTTTTACAGACATAGTTCAATCAGTAATAATTTTAGTTCTATTTTTAATCTCTGTTGTTTATTTAATCTCATTTACAGGTACTCAATTCTCATTTGATTTTATAAAACAAGAAAATTCTCACTTACTAAGTAGTAGCTATGTTCCAAATTATACAGCGGGATTGACTTTTTTTATCGCAGTTGCAGCCACTAATCTTTTTCATCAGGGAAATTGGCAAAGAATTTATGCAGCAAAAAATAATGAAATTTTAAAAAAAAGCTTATTAATTTCTTTTTTTGCAATTATTCCTATTGTTTTATTTATGGGCTTTACTGGCTTAGTTGCAGTGTCAGTGGATTCTAATGTAATTCCTGATTTAGGTTTCTTTTCTTTATTATTAAAAGATCAGACTAAATTTTTATCAATAATAATAATTATTCTAGGACTTTCTTTAACTATTAGCACAGTTGATACATTAGTTAATGCAATATCAAGTTTGGTTATCGTAGACGCAAAAGCAACTTTTAACTTTAATAAAAATACAGATTATTTAAAGCTTTCTAAATATTTTATAATATTTCTTTCTTTTATTTCATTTGTTGTAGCTTCTAAAGGATTTAGTGTATTGTACTTATTCTTATTAGCTGATTTATTCTGTTGTGCATTTGTTCTTACAGTTTTCTATAGTTTTTATAATAAACAGTTAAATGAAAAAACTGCATATACATCAATAATTATTGGATTGATTGGTGGATTACTGCTATTTCCAGCACCTGATTTTTCAAAAAGCATTTTAGTAGGTTTTTTATTACCAATTGAGTTATTCTCAGAATTCATTTCTTTTAATCTCTTATTTTGGTCTTTTATAATTGCTACCTTTGTGCCAATTATAACTTGGAAATTAAAATAAAATTTTTTACAAAATTATATATTTATGATCCCGTTAAAAGATGACAATCCTACAGACAACAAACCAATAATTACTTATTGGTTAATTGGTATATGTGTTTTTGTTTTTATTATTGAGCTTAGCTCTAACTCTTATAGAACTGGTGCATTCTTTTATTCGTTTGGATTAATTCCTTCAGCTCTATTAGGTGATACTCAATTATCTGAAGACCTTTATGTTATACATCCATTTTTAACTATTTTTTCATCAATGTTTGTACATGGTGGATTTATGCACTTAATTGGAAATATGCTTTATATGTGGATATTTGCAGATAATATTGAAGATAATCTTGGCCCAAAGAGATTCATAACATTCTATTTACTATGTGGAATCTGCGCTGCGATGACACAAGTTATAATGGATACACATTCACAGATTCCTATGGTTGGTGCTAGCGGTGCAATAGGAGGTGTTTTAGGTGCTTATTTAATTAATCACCCTCATGCTAAAGTTTTAGTTTTAATTCCTCTTGGCTTTTTTAGTCAAATATTAAGAATTAAAGCAATTTACGTACTTGGATTTTGGTTTATTTTGCAGTTTATTAACTCTGCTCTAACAAACCCTCAAGGAGGAGGTGTGGCATATGCAGCTCATATTGGTGGTTTTTTATCAGGCATTATTTTGATATTGTTTTTTAATAAAAAACGGAAAAAAAAAATTAAAAAAAAAAAATTTAAAGGACCATGGGGATAACAAATTTTATTATACCATTTATTGTTCTTATATTAGTTGTTGTATTTATTCATGAATATGGACATTATTATTTTGCAAAAAAATATGGAGTAGGAGTTACTGATTTTTCAATAGGTTTTGGAAAAGAAATTTTTGGTTGGAATGACAAGTCTGGAACTAGATGGAAAATTTGTTGGATACCATTAGGTGGTTATGTGAAATTTTTTGGTGATAGAAATGTTTTTAGCCAAGCAGACCATGAAAAAATAATAAATAAATATAGTAAAAAAGATCAAGAAAAACTTTTTGTTATTAAACCTTTGTACCAAAGAGCTTTAATTGTAGCTGCAGGCCCGTTAGCCAATTTTTTATTAGCAGTGGTTATATTTTTCTTCATATACACATTTATTGGAAAAGACTTTACACCCGCTGTAATTAACGAAGTTCAGAAAGATAGTCCTGCAATGTCAGCTGGTCTTAAAAATAACGATATAATTGTTTCAATAGATGGCAATAAAGTAAAAAGTATTATGGATGTTTCTAAATTTATAGCTTTATCTACAGATGATTTTATTGATTTTACAATATCTAGATCAGATCAACAGCTTATTTTTAAAGTTAAACCTAATATGGTTGAGAGTGAAGATAACCTAGGCAATAAAGTTAATAAAAGAATGGTTGGAATAAAAATTGGTGCTTACAATAATCAAATTAATCACGTTAAATTAGGACCAGCTAAAGCCTTATATTATTCTATAAATGAAGTGTACTTTGTTAGTATTTCATCTCTAAAATATATAGGTAGCATGTTAAAAGGAACTGGTGATAGTTCTCAATTAGGTGGACCCATTCGAATAGCTAAGATAACTGGACAAGTTGCTGAGATAGGAATAATTCCATTTTTAAGTATTATGGCTTACATTTCTATTAGTTTAGGTTTAATTAATCTATTTCCAATTCCATTGTTAGATGGTGGACATTTAATGTTTTATGGATTTGAAAAGGTTTTAGGAAAACCTTTAAGTCAAAAAACCCAAGAAGGTTTTTTTCGAATCGGAATGTTTTTACTGTTGTCACTTATGTTTTTTACAACTTTTAATGATCTTAAGGATCTAGGATTATTTTAAATAATTTTTTAATTTTTTTAAAAAAGCTAATAAAATCAACACTTTTATATGTAAACACCACATATTGTGGATATCTTTTGTTTAACTACTAAAAAAAAGCTTGATTTATAAGGGATAATAGCAAATATGTGAATAACCCTTAAAACCGGAGCTAAAAATGAACAAAAAACAACTGATCGCTAAACTTTCTGGTTCTTTGAACCAAAGTAAAGCTGATGCAGAGCGTACTTTTGATACTATTACCAACACTATTTTGGACGCTTTAAAAGGCGATGATTCAGTCAAAATTGCTGGTTTTGGTACATATAAAGTAGCAAAGAGAAAGGCTAGAATTGGAAGAAACCCACGAACAGGTGAACAAATTCAAATCGCAGCATCTCAAAAAGTTAAATTCTTACCTGCAAAAGCACTTAAAGAAGTATTTAATAAGTAATAGATATTAATTAACAGCCTTTTAAAAAAAAGGCTGTTAATTTTTTAATACTTTTTCTAGCAAAAAAATAAGAAGTTTAAACCAAGTTTTCGTCCCATATTTTTTTATAATCAATAAAAGGTGACAAACCGTAGCTTGAATTAACATTGGTCATATGGATAGATAAACTTTTTAAAGGTGAGATGCAAAACTCTTTTTCATATATTTCATTTAAATATTTTTCAAAAGGGTCATGTCGATCCAAACAATTATTATAAAAATTATTCCAATATTTATTTATGAAAAATTTACTTGTCATAAAAGTACATAGAGTGCGATCAACAGTTCTCCAATGTCTTTTACTTCCAATTAAAATATTTGTTTTTTGATTATTCATATATAAATAAGGGTAATCAGCTGGACACAAAAATAAATCTTTTTTAAGTTGAGAAGATATTCTTTCATAGGAAGCAATCATTTCTTCCAACATTGATTCAAAATGTAAATAATCATCTTCTACAAAAAAAATTAAATCTTCACCTTTTTCTTTGGCGATTTCATAAGATTTAAGAAGGCTACTTAAATTTGAAAAAGTATCATCAGATTTTTGTTTTTTAATTACATTTTTATAATCATTAGTGTTAAGATTAATTAAATTAATTTTAATATTGCTTTTATCAATCAATTTATTAATTTTAGAAATATTTTCTTTTTTTGAATTATCATCAACTATTATAATTTTGTGATCAATATTAGGATATTTTTTTTGTGCAAAAGTAATTGATTTAATTAAAGAATTTAATGAACGTAAAGTATATTCAATTTTTGGAAATTCAAATAATCTTTTTTTGTTTTGATCCCAAACTTCAATTTCAGTATTAATTCTTAAAATTATTAAAATAGAATTGATTTTTTTATTTATAGTGACTTCACCAAGAGGGAGAACAATTGATTTATCATTAATGACTGAAAGATCATCATTTAATTTTTTTTCAAGAGTAGGAGAAACAAATTCATTTTGATCTATAATTTCATAGCCAAATAATTTAGAAATTTTGATAAATATTTTTTTAAAAAAATTTGGTTTCATAATTTTTAGTCGTAGAGTGTAATTCTTTTTGCATAAAAAATTCTAAGAATCCAATAAACAAAAATTCCTATAGGTCCAACAAAATATGTTATAATTAGTGGTACAAACATTAAAATTTTAGAAATTCCAAATTTTTGATAATCATTAACTATCCATGCACCACAAAATAAGTTAATTGATAAAAAATGCACCCAAAATAATACTAAAAATGAATTATTTGAAAATAAATTTGAGACTTCGTTTATGCCTAAATATAATCTAAGATTAATTGAAAAATCATAGCCATATTGAAAAATTTTATAAATTAAATAACAATAAATTAAGCTTAAAATAAATATTGGAAAAATAGATATAGTAAAAATTTTACAAATCTTAGCTTGTGGAAAAAAAATCAATATTAGCCAAAATGGTATTACACCTATGTTTAACCAAAAATAGATCGTATCAATTGTGAAATAAGTATAAATTTGTTCGAACATATTAATATATATTATATTAAAACATTAAATGATTCCTATTAAAAATAAAAAGAAAGCTTTGGAGGTAACGGTGGAAGAAATGAAAAAATTTTCTTTTTCTTATCTTGAAAAATATTCACCATCAAAACAACAATTAAAAACATATTTACTGAAAAAATACCTCAAAAAAAGCGCATTTAATATTAAAAAACAAGACATCGTAGACTTAATTGATGTTGTCTTATTAGATTTAGAAGAAACAAAATTTATAAGTGATAAATTTTATTCTGAAAGTAAAGCAAAAAATTTAATTCAAAGAGGAAATTCAATTAATAAAATTAGAAATTACTTAATTTCAAAAGGAATTAAAGACAAATATATTAAAGAAACTATTCTTAAAATTAATGAAAATAATGAAGACCAAGATTTTTTTTCTGCTATAAAAGTATGTAAAAAAAAAAGAATAGGCCCATCTCGCACAGATGAAAATAGAAAATTATTTTACAAAAAAGACATATCTATTTTAGCAAGGAATGGATTTGATTTTGAAACTTCCAAACGAGTTATGGATTTAAATAAAGATGATTATTTAAAATTTATAAGTTTAATATAACTTTTTTTTCTTTTTTTTTTCTACTAAATAATAGTTAATTTTGTTTTTGATGTAATTTTTTACAAAAACAAAAACTAATAGGCCAAAAATTGAAACTGATACAATAATTATTAATATTGTTCTTAGTTGTTCATCCATTACAAGATGTGTTTACCTTTTAATATTAAACCTGGGTTTTTAAAATCTGTTTTACCATAAAGAATTTCATTGCCATCAAAATCTGTCATTTTTCCACCTGCATTTTCAAGTATAGCATGGCCTGCTGCTATATCCCACTCATATGCTCTTGGTTCTGCAACATAAAGATCAAATTCACAAGCTGCTACTACACAAAACTTAAGTGAGCTTTTCATTTTTTGATATTTAGTTACATTAAATTTTTTATGTAACTCAAGTATATCTGGTTTTAAATCATTTGAATAACAGACAGCGGTAATTAAATTTATATTTTCCTTCTTTTTTTCTGATAAATTTATTTCTTTATTGTTAACGAGTTCAAAACTATGAGATGGACCATAAGTATAAAATAATCTTTTTTTATCGGGAGCATAAATTACACCTAGAACAGGTTTTTTATTTATTATTAATGCTGCGTTTATAGTAAATTCTTCTCTATTATTAATGTATTCTGATGTTCCATCAATAGGATCAATCAACCAAAAATTATTTAGATTTTGATTTTTTTTATTTATTGGCGTTTCTTCAGATATTATTTTTATTTGCGGAGTTAGCGAAAAAATTTTTTTTGTTAATATATTATTTACCTCTATATCTCCATTTGTAACAGGCGTATTATCAGGTTTAATTTCTTTTTTTAAACCTTTTGTTCTTAATTCTAAAGCTATGTTACCAGCGTCTTTAAAAGCATCTAGCAAAGAAAGTGTAATTTCTTTTGTTTGGCTTAATATCATTTGATTTACTTATATTAAAAATATGAATAAATATCATAAAATATGACAAAACATAATTCTATTGGAATAGATAAAGATCCTAAAAGCACTATTTTAGTGGTTGCTATGTCTGGCGGAGTAGATTCCTCCACTGTAGCAGGGATTATGAAGCAAGAAGGTTACAAAGTAATAGGCATAACCTTAAAGCTATATGATGATACCAAAATAACATCTCAGTCTAGACAGTGTTGTGCTGGACAAGATATTGTTGATGCAAAACGTGTTGCTGACAAGCTAGGAATAGAACATAAAATTTTATATTACCAAAACAAATTTAAACAAGGAGTTATAGATAATTTTGTAGATAGTTATTTAAAAGGGGAAACCCCAATTCCTTGTGTTCAATGCAATCAAACAGTAAAATTTAGAGATCTTTTACAAGAAGCAAAAAATCTTAATGCAGATGCTTTGGTTACTGGACATTATGTAAAAAGTATCACTAGCAATAATATTACTGAAATGTATAGAGGGATTGATTTAAACAGAGATCAAAGTTATTTTTTGTTTAATACCACAAAAGAACAGCTTAATTATTTAAGGTTTCCGCTTGGAAATTATAACAAAACAGAAACTAGAGAAATTGCACGAAAATTAGAACTTAATGTTGCAGATAAGCCAGATAGCCAAGATATTTGTTTTGTTCCCAATGGCAATTATTCCTCAGTAATTGAAAAACTTAGGCCAAACTCATTTTCTAAAGGTAATATTAAAAATATTGAAGGTAAAGTTATTGGAGTGCACGAAGGTATCATTAATTACACTATTGGGCAAAGAAAAGGAATTAAGATAGCAGATAAAGATCCTCTATACGTAATCAAAATAAATGCTGATAGTAATGAAATTGTTGTGGGGTCAAAAGAAAATTTAGCCAAAAGAAAGATTAAACTAAAAAATGTTAATATTATTACAAACAACAAAAAAGATTTTGAAAAAGAATTATTTGTAAAAGTTAGATCTACTGGAAAATTATTAAAAGCTAAAATTAATTTAAATGATTCGGAAGCAAATGTAGAGTTATTTGAAGATGAATATGGAATTTCTCCTGGTCAGGCTTGTGTTTTTTATTTTAAAAATAATAATGGATACAAAGTTCTTGGCGGAGGATGGATAAAAAATTAATTAAATCTATGAACCCAATTAAAATGGTTGAAGTGACTAGGAATGGTGAAGTTGAAAGTATACATTATGGGACTGCAGTATTAGTTGCTTCATCAGGAGAGATTTTACAGGAATGGGGAAATTCAGATATATTAATATATCCAAGGTCTGCTTTAAAACCCATTCAATCATTAAATCTTTATAAAGACGGAATTGCAGAAGGTTTAAATCTATCTGATGAATTTGTTGCTTTAACTACTGCATCACATCATTCAGAGAGTTTTCATCAAAAAATGATTATTGAATGGTTAGAAAAAATTAAATTAAAGGAAGATAATCTTTGTTGTGGACCAGATTGGCCTTGGAATATAGATGATAAGTTCAAAGCTAATTTAAAATACAAAAAGAGAAGAAAAATTTTTCATAATTGCTCAGGAAAGCACTGTGGTCATTTAGCAGTAAGCAAATATAAAGACTTGCCCATAAAAAATTATAACCAAAATAATCATCCAATTCAGAAAGACCTAATTAATTTAATTGAAAATTTATCAAGTTATAAAATAAAACACATTGGTATAGACGGTTGTACTTTGCCTAATCCATTAATTCCTTTAAAAAAATTTGCATTAGCAGCAGCACAAATTGCTGACTATAATAAACTTAATGAAAACTCTGCGATAGCTAAAAGAATTTTTGAATCTTGCACAAAATTTCCTGAGATTACAGGAGGAACTAACAGTGTTAATTGTTTTTTAACTAAACTCTCAAAAGGAAAAATATTTTTTAAAAATGGTGCTGAAGGAGTTTTTGTTGCTATAATCCCAGAGAAAAAATCCGCTTTAGCCGTTAAAATTGCTGACGGCACATCAAGGGCAGCCGAAGTAGCTATTGCTGGTTTAATATCAGAGTTAAAAATACTTAATGATAATAGCATTGAACAAATTAAAGTGAGACCATTAAAAAATTCTGCAGATCAAATTATAGGTGATATAAAATTTTTAATTTAACAGTGTTGAAATTTTTATATGTCCAAAATGAGTTCTGTTTCAAGTTATGCTCAAATATTAACGATTTTTTATACAATGCTAGGTAGTAAATACTTAATTTAGAAATATTCTAAAAAACAAATATATGATACCCTTTCATTACAAAAGTAGGGGGTAAAAATGCTTAAAAAAGTAATATGTGTATTCGTTTTCACAGTGCTTTGCAGTTTTGCAGCAACGGCTGATACTACAGATCAGACGTGGATGACCAAGGTTGAGCTGACAAAAACTGGAATGCATTGTGCTGACGATCGTAATTGTTTTAACCGTTATCATCCAAACATTCCAATGGCCGCTAAAGCTAATGAGGGTGACATGATTATATTTCACACTCGTGATGCTCTAGACACAGAATTTAGACTAGACTCAACTAAAGATGACTTAGCTACTGTTGACTTAGGGCTAGTTCATCCTATGACTGGTCCCGTCTATATTAACAGAGCTAAAAGAGGGGATGCTTTAGAAGTAGAACTGATTGATATAGCACCAGATGAGTATGGATATACCGTGATAGCTCCAGGTTTTGGATTCTTGAGAGACGTATTTCCTGATCCATATATTGTGAATTGGAGATTAACTCGTGTAGGAGCAGTGTCTGATGGTATGCCAGGTATTACAGTACCATACGAAGCTTTTCCAGGATCAATTGGAGTTCTTCCAGGAGAGCCTGAAATTAAAAAATGGAAAGCCAGAGAAGCTGATCTAATTGGCGCAGGTGGGGTTGCGTTAGGACCTTCGCCAGGAGGAGCTAAACCAGCAAGCGTATGTGGACAAACTGGTACTAATAAAGATGACTGTTTAAGAACAATACCACCAAGAGAAAATGGTGGAAATATGGACGTTCAACAACAACAGATTGGAACTAAAATCATATTTCCTTGTTTTATTGATGGATGTGGATTGTTTGTAGGTGATGTTCATTATGCTCAAGGTGATGGTGAAGTTTCAGGAACTGCTATTGAAATGGGGAGTGTAGTTACTGTGAGAGTTAGGATTTTATACGGTAAAGGAAGAGGTATGGATATGCCAGTGACGATTGGTAATGATCAAATTATTGATATGGAGCCAACTAGATACTATCAAACATTGGGTATTCCGTTAAAAGGAAAAGGAGAAATACCTCCTTCTCACACTTATCTAGATTCTGGGAAGCTTGCAAATCTTACAAATGTATCTGAAGATTTGACAGTTTCTGCAAGACACGCAATTTTGCAGATGATTGACTATTTAGTTAAAGAACATGGATTAACTAAAGAGCAAGCATATATTTTATGTTCTGTCGCAGTAGATCTTAGAGTTGGGCAAGTTGTTGATGTACCAAACTTTATAGTTTCTGCAGTACTGAATATGGATGTATTTGATAAATATAGAAACTAGACTTATATTCTAAAAATAAAAAGGCGCCTTGATTTATCAGGCGCCTTTTTTTAAATATTATGTTTCATGAAAACTAAAAAAAAAATTTTAAAAATAGGTGTTTTTTTTCTTATTTATATTTTAATTTCCGCACATTCTCCCTGGGGACAATATCTTGCGTATAGAGCACAACATTTATTAATAATGAGCACAAGAGAAGATATTCCAACTTATCCTTTTTCTAAAATTCTAGTGGGAGCTATTAATGAAGTTTTGCCTGAGGCTAGCGCAAGACCTGCGAGAGCAAGAACATTTAAAAGAGTTCAGAGTTTATTTTCAACCAACCAAATGCCACTAGTTCTACTTTCTAAAGAAAATGCAAAAGCTTTAATTAAAGGTGAAGGACCGTTTAAAAAATATGGATCAGCAAATGCCTTAGTTATATATTTTTTTGATGATTTGGTCCTACTTGCTCAACCAAAATTTCCCAATAGATTTGCGTGGCTTTTAACTAATGCGATACAAGAAGCAGAATCAAAACTACCAGGAGCAACCTCACCTTTTGAAGTTGAAAAGATAATTGAAATTCATCCAGGAACTTTAATGTTTCTAAATAATGAAAAAATCCCTGAATTAAAATAATTAAACAGTATTAATTTTTTTTCCATTTAATAGAAAGTCTGAAATTTGATTTGCTACCATTTCAGCGACTACTATTGAAGCTTCTGTAGTTGATGCAGCTATATGAGGAGTTAATATTGCTTTTGGATTATTAAATAAAATATTTTCTTTCGCAGGTTCTTTTGAAAATACATCTACAGCAGCTCCTGCTATTAAATTTTCTTTTAGAGCATCGTTTAAGTCTTTTTCGTCAACTATGTTTCCGCGTGCTGCATTAATTATATAAGTAGTAGGTTTCATTTTTTTATAATGTTCTTTTGTTATTAAAGGTTTGCCATCAGGTGCTGCCTTACAATGAAAACTGATTACGTCACTATTAGTTATTAATTCTTCAAATGACACATTATTCACATGTGGAAAATCCCTCTTTCTTGACTCGAGCGATTTTGAACTTACTAGTATTTTCATATCAAAACCTTTGACTAAGTAACTTAATCTAACTCCAACATTACCAAAACCTACTATCCCAAGAGTCTTTTTTGAAAGTTCTGTTCCTTTAATATTTTTTTTCTCCCACTGACCTTTATGTGTAGTTTCATTTGCAAAAGGAGTTTTTCTCAGGACGGACATTATTAATGCAAAAGCATGTTCTGCAGTAGCATTAGCATTTCCTCCTGGGGTGTTCATAACGAGCATATTTTTTTCTTTAGCCGTAGCCAAATCTATATTATCTACTCCAGCACCAGCTCTACCTATCACTTTCAAATTTTTAGCAGATTCAATTATTTTTTTAGTTACTTTGGTGGCTGATCTAACAACCATACCATCATATTCTGGAATTATTTTAATAATTTCATCTTCAGATAAACCTGTTTTTACATCAAATGAAATATTATTTTTTTCAAAAATTTTCTGAGCAATATTGCTCATTGAATCTGAAATTAAAACTTTAGGCATTATTTTTTACAGATTTATAGGCCCAATCTATCCAGGGTAATAGTGCTTTCATGTCACTATTTTGTACTGTTGAGCCTCCCCATATTCTAATACTAGGAGGTGCTTTTGGATAACCATTTATATCGTTAGCCACACCTTCTTTTTCTAGAAGTGAAAATAATTTTTTCAACACTCCTCTTTGATCTTCTTCATTAAATTTAGCAAACCATTCATCTTTAATTAGCACTGTAATACTTGTTGTAGATCTTGTGTTTTTATCTTCACACATGAACTTAAAACTATCACTTTTCTCAATCCAGTCTTCAACAATTTTTAAGTTTTGATTTGAAATATTTACTAATTCTTTAGTGCCACCAATAGACTCGACCCAATTTAAAGCATCTAAACCATCCTCCACACAAATCATTGATGGAGTATTAATTGTACCACCTTCAAAAATACCTTTAATTAATTTTTTCTTACTTGCTAATCTAAATAATTTTGGAATTGGCCAAGGTGGAACGTAAGATTCTAATCTTTGAACTGCACGAGGAGATAATGCTATCATTCCATGAGCAGCCTCTGCTCCTAAAACTTTTTGCCACGACCATGTAATTACATCAAGTTTACTATAATCAATATCCATAGCAAAAATACCTGATGTTGCATCACAAATTGTTAAACCTTCTCTATCGTCAGGTATCCAATCACCGTTTGGAATTCTGACACCAGCTGTTGTTCCATTCCAAGTAAACACTACATCATTTTTAAAGTTCACTTTAGATAAATCAGGAAGAATTCCATAATCAGTTACATAACTGTTCACATCTTTTATTTTTAGTTGATCAAGTATGTCTATTACCCAATCTTTTCCAAAATTTTCCCAAGCTAATACATCAACACCTTTACACCCCAAGAGAGACCATAAAGCAGCTTCCAAAGCACCAGTGTTTGACCCAGTCATTATTCCAACATGATATCCTTCAGGTAGTTGGAGAATTTTTTTAGATTTAATTATTACTTCGTTAAGCTTTTCTTTACAGACCTTATGCCTATGAGATCTTCCTATGGGTGAGTTTTTTAAAACATCAATACTCCAGCCAGGACGTTTTGAACACGGACCACTAGAAAAATTAGGGTTTTTTGGTTTAATGTTTGGTTTTTCCATTACTATAAATTTTTTCTGGAGAATAATCTTTTTAAAAAATTTTATCAGTATTTTTTTTATATATATTATTTAGAACTAAAAAAGATAATTATTCAAAATCATAAGCAACCAAACCATCTAATGGTTTTGGATCAAACCAAGTTGATTTTGGCGGCATATTTAATTTTTTATCAGCAAAGCTTATAACATTTTCCATTTGGGTTGCGAATAAAGCAAAACCAACTTTAGCTTCACCTAAATCAACTTTTTTTTGTATTGCATCCAATCCATGAAAACCTGCCAAAAAATCAATTCTATTGTCGTATCTTGAATCTCCAATTCCTAAAATGGGCTCTAGTAAATAATAATGTAGTAAATTAATATCTAGATTAATTATGTGAAATAAGTTCGCTTCAGGCTTTTCTTTTAATTCTAAAGAATACCATTGTTTATCTACATACATTCCAAATGTTTGAGGTTTTTTTGGTTTAAAAGATGATTTTTGTTTTTCTATCAAAAATTTTTTTTTAATTACCTTAATAAAATCTTTTACAGAGTATCCATATAAATCTTTTATTAATCTATTGTAATCTAGCAAACGTGCCTGGCTCTGAGGAAATATAGCTACCATAAAATAATTGTATCGTTCTTCTCCAGTATGATTAGGATTTTGGTGTTTTTTAAATGCTGAAAGTTTTGATAATGCTTCCATTCTGTGATGTCCATCAGCAATATAAATCCGATTAATTGTATTAAATAAGTCACATATTTTTATCACTTTATTCTTATCGTTAATAATCCACATTTCATGGTTACAGTCATCCATTGCATTAAATGAATAAGTAGGTTTATTAGTAATTTCATTTTTTATTAATTCATCTAGTTCCTTATTATCTGGATGAATTACATATATTGGACCAATCTGTGCATTTAAATTATCCATTTGTTTTAATCTTTTTTGTGCTCTTTCTAAAAAAATTTCTTCGTGGCCACGAATATGCAAATTGTCATAAGCTGATAATTTAGCTGTACCAACAATTCCTACCTGAGAATGATTTTTTGTAGAGATTTTATATATATAAAATGAATCTGTACTGTCTTTTTCTAAAATTGAATTTTTTTTCATTAATTCAAATTGCTCTTTTGATTTTGTATTATCTTTTTCAGCAAAAACATTTAAATAACTCCATTTATTTTTTTTTTTATACTCGCTTATAATATCTTTTGATAAATGATCTGAGCTTGCAATAGATACTGAAGATGCCTTCTCCACAGTAGGTCTTAATCCTTTAAATGGGTTTATAAAATACATAGTAAAAATTTAAATAAAAAATTTCATTTATTTTTTTTTCTTCCACATAAAAAAAGTCAATAAATAAAAAGTTATAACACCTATAAAATAATTCCACTCTAATGCGTGTTTAAAAAATTTTAAGTTAAAACCTAAAAAATTATCTCCTGGCAAGCTTATTATAGGTATACTAATCATTGCAACAACAATTAATAAAGATACTAAAATAATTTTTAATTTTAAATACCCTAGATTAATATAATTTGTTAGTTTATCTTTGAATGAATAAAAAGCTGCAACTAAATAGGCCTGAGCACTAATTTCAAAAATTATAAAAGATAACATTATTACTCTTCTAAATAATTTATAAAGATCATTATCAAATTTAATTCCTAAAAAAATTGAATGAAGAGTTATCAAAATTGCTGATCCCACACCAAAGAATAAAATACGTTTAACATTTTTATGATCTTTATAAAAAAAAAGTATTATATCTTTACTATAAATCCAATATTTAATTAATAAATATGATGTAAAAAACATAGCAGGTTTGAATATTAAGTATGTTGGAAAAACTCTAGCTGTCCTACTAATCGAAGCTTGTCCATCAATATATGGAATAGTATTTAAGATTACATCTTCAGGGTTTGGAAACAAACTATGAAATTTTGTAATAAGAATTAAACAAGTATTTAGGGCTATAAAAGGGACAATAAATATCCAAATACTAATGGATTTAACTTTTACGATTTTATCCATCAGTTAAAACTATTTCTTTTTATTTTTTTTTCTAGCTCTTCTTTTTTTAGAGCCCATCTTTCTACGGCCTCTATGTTTTTTTGGGTATCCCATAATCTCCTTTATGTTATAATGTTGTTGACCTTATTGAAGGGATATAGCATTGTCGAAAAAACTTAGCAATTTTTTTTTATATGAGCAAAAATTTTAGAACATTTTTAAAGCATACCGCAAAAGATTATTACAACCAGTCGGTAAACCCTCCAGTTGTTAGAGCCTCAACAATTATCTTTAAGACAATGAATGAGCTTCGAAAAACTCAAGCTAAAGGCAAAAAAAACCCTACAGGGGGTCATTTTGATTATGGAAGACAAGGAACCTCAACAACATTTATTTTGCAAAAAATGCTAAAAGAAATGGAAGAATGCCATCATGTATTTTTAACACCAACTGGTTTTGGTTCAGTTTTTCTGTCAGTTTTTAGCGTTGTTAGACCTGGAGATGAAATACTTGTTGCTGATCCAGTTTATTATCCAACAAGACTTTTAACTCAAGATTTTCTTAAACCATTTAATATTAAAACAATTTTTTATAACCCACACGATCTAAATACTCTAAAAAAAAAAATTACTAAAAAAACAAAGTTAATTTACGTCGAAAGTCCTGGAAGCAACTCCTTTGAATTTCAAGATTTATCTAAAATAATTTCAATAGCAAAAAAATATAAATTATTCACAGCAATAGATAACACTTGGGCCACGCCATATTTTTTAAAACCTATTAAATTAGGATTCGACATGTCTATTGTTTCAGCAACAAAATACTACTCAGGTCATTCAGATGTAATGGGTGGAAGCTTAGCTGTTAATAAAAGAGTTTTTAAGTATGTTGAAAAAGCAAATAAAATAACAGGTTTAAGATTAGGACCTGATGATGCATATCTTATAATACGAGGGTTGAGAACATTAGATGTTCGTTTAGACAAACATCAAGAAAATGCAAAAAAAGTTGCAAGATTTTTATCTAAACATAAAAAAGTAAAACTTTTATATCCTTATAAAAAAGGTTCATACAATTTTAAAATGTGGAAAAAATATTACTCAGGAGCATCTGGACTAATGGGTATAACGATTAAAGCAAAAAGTAAAAAATTTGTTCTTAAATTTGTAAATTCATTAAAACTATTTGGATATGGATATAGTTGGGGTGGTTTTGAAAGTCTTGCTTTACAGCAAGAATTTAGAGAATTAGGCAATAGAAATTTTTTAAATTTAGCAAAAGATGAACATTTAGTAAGATTACATATAGGCCTTGAGGATCCTAAAGATTTAATTCAAGATTTAAAGAGATCTTTAAGGTTTATAAAATGATTCTAAAAGAATTTTTTCCAAATAAAGCTGCTTTAGTAACATTAATAGCTGCATGCTTAGTAGTTATTATTTCATTAGGTATTAGACAAACTTTTGGACTTTTCTTTTTTGATTTTGAAATAGATCTTGGCTGTACACAAACTGAATTTGGATTTGCTATGGGTATTCAATTACTTTTTTGGGGATTGTTTGGACCTATCTTTGGAATAATTACAGATAAATTTAGTGGAAGAGTAGCTGTATTTATAGGTTTTTTATTTTATTTAGCTGGAATTTATTTTTTAAATTATGGACCTAACACAGGAACTTGGTTTACTTTTGATATTGGAATTTTAATTGGTATTGGTCTCGCAGCTACGGCAATAAGCATACCTGTTTCGATAGTAGCTAAACATTTTCCTTTGAACACAAGAACTATGGCTATTGGAATTGTTACTGCAGCGGGTTCTTTTGGATATTTTGTTTCTCCTATGTATACAAGATTTACACTTATGGAATTTGGCTGGAACACAACATTAGTTATTTTTGGAGCTATGATTTTAATTGGCTTAATTATTTCATTATTTATATCTACCCCAACTAAAGAAGCTCAACACGAAAATGTTAACAATCAAACTGCCATGCAAGCCATTAAAGAAGCTTTTTCAAATAAAAGCTTTAATTATTTAACATTAGGTTTTTTTGTTTGTGGTTGGCATATAGCTCTTGTTGCAACACACATTCCTATGCATATTAGAGATAAAGGACTTGAAGATTGGACAGCAACAGCAATTTTAGCATTAATTGGATTGTTTAATATTTTTGGAACTTTAAGCAGTGGATATTTGGCTACAAGAATTAGTAAAAAAAAACTATTGAGCGCAATTTATTTGCTAAGAGGTGTTTCAATAATGTATTTTATCTTTATGCCTTCTAGCACAATTAATGCGTTGATTTTTGGCATTACTTTTGGGTATCTCTGGTTAGCTACAGTTCCACCAACAAATGGTATAGTTGGTCATATCTTCGGAACAAAATACATTACTTTGCTATATGGGTTTGTTTTTTTAAGCCATCAAGTTGGTTCATTCCTTGGAGCTTATCTTGGCGGATTATTTCATGATTTATATGGTTCTCTTGATTACGCTTGGTACATTTCTATCGCTTTATCTCTTTTTGCAGGTTTGATACATTTACCAATAAAAGAGGTAGCAATTGAAAGACTTCAACAAGCATAAAATTAAATTTAGCCCATATCTGGAAAAGCTTTACAATTCAGATAAGCCATTAATTATTTATAAAGTAAATGATGGATATAATTTGTATACAGATTTTTCTAAAAAAATTATCCTAACAAACAATAATATAAATAATTTTTTTAACTTATTTTCAAAAAAAAAAACTAGCAAAGAAACTGATCTTTATATAGGCTTTTTTGGCTATGAAATTCTTTGTAATTTACTAAATATTAAGATTAAAAATCAAAAGAAAATAAATTTTTATAAAGGTGTTTTTTATAAACCAGAAACATTAATCAAGATAAGAAAAAATATAAAAATAATTTCGTCTAAAAAAAACAAAGTTTTTAAAAATTTTTTTTGCAAAACAAAGATTTTGAGTCCATTTAAATTAAACATAAATTATAGAAAATATAAAAGAATATTTGATTTATTTTCAAAAAAAATAAAAGAAGGAGAAACATATCAAATCAAAATTTGTACAAAATACAAAAATAAATCTCAAATTAACCCAGTTAATTTTTTTTGGAAACTTATGAAGATTAATTCATCTCCAGAATCATTTATGATTAGAGATAAAGATTTTTCTATAGTTAGTTGTTCTCCAGAAACATTAATAAATAAAAAAGGAAAGAATATAATTACAAAACCAATAGCAGGAACACTTAAAAAGAGTAAAAAAATTAAAAAATTAAATGCCTTAAAATTCTTTAGAAATAATGACAAAGAAACAAAAGAACACAACATGATTGTAGATATGGAAAGGAGTGATCTTTCAAAAATATGTAAACCAGGATCAGTAAAAATATTAAAACAAAAATATGTAGAAGAATATAAACATCTTTTTCATTATGTGACCACGATACAAGGCAAACTTAAAAATAAAATTAGTATTAAAAACATTATAAAATCAATGATGCCTGGAGGCTCTGTTATAGGATGTCCTAAAATTAGAACTTTAGAACTTTTAAATAAACAGGAAAAAGATGATAGAAATATATTTACTGGAAGTTTTGGGTATATAAAATTTAATCAGGATATGAGATTTAATATTATCATTAGATCTATTTTAAATTTTAAAAAAACCTCAGAAATTTCAGCTGCATCTGGCGTGGTTTTAGACAGTACACCTAAAAAAGAATTCAGTGAAAATTTTATAAAAGCTAAATCACTACTGGAGTTATACAAATGATTTATATTATTGATCATCAAGACTCGTTCACATGGAATGTAGTACATCAATTTTCAAAATTTGATGAAGTATATTGTTCAAATTATTTTGAAATAAATAAAAAAAAAATAGACAAGTGCACCACAATAGTTTTATCACCTGGACCAGGGTCACCAAAAGATTATCCTTTGACATCTAAAATTTACAAAAAACATAAAGGTAATAAAAAAATAATAGGTATTTGCCTTGGTTATCAGCAAATCTTGTTTAATGAAAAAGGAAAAATCATTCAGCAAAAAAATATTTACCATGGATATCAATCAAAGGTTAAAGTTACTAATGAAAGTAAATTATTTAACACTAGTAAAACTTTTAAAGTTGGTAGATATCATTCTTTAAAATTATTTGAACCTTTTAAGTCAAATGATATAAAAATTTCAATGAGATGCACTAAAACAAATATTCCTATGGGCATAGAAGATTTAAAAAATAACGTTTATGGATTTCAATTTCATCCAGAATCTTTTTTAACAGAAAATGGCAACTTTATTATTAAAAAAATCTTATCAGCATAAAGATCTTAAAGAAATAAAATTTCATGATCTTTGGAACTCTTATGGAGTTTTTACAACGATGAGAGTTGTTGGTAAACCTGTCAAAATTTTATTTTTCAAAGAACATATTGAAAATTTATTAAAATCCTTAAAAATTTATAAGATTGATAAAAAAAATATTAAAAAAAATATTCTTAAGTTAATTAAATTTAATTTAAGCAAAAAAAAGAAATATGATCATTTGTTTAGAGTTGCGGTAAACAATAAGATGATATCAATTTCTTTAAGAAAGAGACCAAAAGCAAAATCAAATTTTAGTCTAAAATTAATTAATTATAAAAGAATTGATCCGGAATATAAAAATTTAAAATATAAAAAAATTTTAAACTTCTTAAAAAAAATCGATACAACTAAATCAGATATAGCTTTATACAAAAATAATAAAATATTAGAGACTGGAACTTCTAATTTGCTATTCATTAGAAAAAACAAGATATATTCTCCCAATAAAAACTTTTATAGTGGAACAACATTAAAATTTTTCAAAAAAAAAATTAAAAAAATAAAAAAAAGAAACATCTTAATTGACTCACTAAAAAAATATGATGAAATTATTGTTATTGGTTCTGGAAAAAGTGTCGTCTCAGTTAGTAATATTGAAAAATCAACTTGGAAAAGAAAAAGTTTAAAATACTATAGAATTTTATTAAAGATTTACCAGAAAGCTGTTACGAATTGCCCAAGATATATTGGTTGATCTATTTTATTAACTATACTAGAAACCTAATTTACTAGGGGATAATTTTTAATGATTACAACAAATCCATTTTCAATATTAGCAGAGACAGTGCCGCCAATTTTAATGCAATGGTTTGTTATTATAATGGCAATATTGGTTATTGTAGGAACTTTGGTAGATATTATACATAAAAAAAATGTTAAATATTTTTTCGAAAATGCAAAAAAAGCTAAATTATCAGCAACTAAAGCTTTGAATGCTACTGAAAGAATATCTGTGATTTCTAAAACGATTGTTAGTGATATTGCAACTACATCTGAGTTAGGTGCTGGCCAAAGAAGAGCAGCGCACCTCCTTGGCATGTATGGAACAATTTTATTTTGGATTGGTTCAGTAATAATGGTTTTTTGTTACTCCAACCCATCTTCAAATACTCCATCTGTGTGGCCAATGATTTGGCATATTGGTGCCATAATGACAGTACTTGGAGGTTCTTGGTTCTGGTTTTTTTTGAGAGTTGATGTTTATTCAGAAGCCCAACCTTGGTACAGAATTATTCAAGCAGATTTGTTTGTGCTTGCACTTATTGCATCTTCTTTATTTGGATTAATTTGGTCGTTTTTACAATCTTTAAACTTAAATGATCGATGGGATGATAAAGTATTTTTAGTTTTTTATATTATATCTAACCTTGTGTTATTTGGTGGAGTTTACTGGTCAAAATTTGCCCATATGTTTTATAAACCGGGAGCAGCAATACAAAAAAATTTAGCAGAAGCTGATGGCTCTAGAGATAATTTACCACCCCCAGCAGACGCACCTGAGCAATTTGGCCCAGGCATAAAAAGAGAAGAGCCAAAACATTATTAATATGATAGAGAAAAAATAAATATGTCAACTTTCGTATATATGACTCGTTGTGATGGCTGTGGTCATTGTGTAGATATTTGTCCTTCAGATATTATGCACATTGATGAAACAATTAGACGTGCAAAAAATATTGAACCAAATTTTTGTTGGGAATGTTATTCATGTGTGAAAGCATGCCCAAATCATGCTATTGATGTTAGAGGTTATGCCGACTTTTCTCCTATGGGTCATAGCGTAAGAGTTAGACGAGAAGAAGAAAAAGGAACCATATCTTGGAAAATTAAATTCAGAAATGGAACAGTAAAAGATTTCGTATCTCCAATCACCACAAAACCTTGGGGTAAATTTATTCCAAAACTTGCTGAAGGTGATAAGCCAAATCAAGGAGAGATCAATTCCCAGAAACTTTATTTAGAACCTGAAGGGTTAAATACAAAAAAAGAGTTGCCATCAGTACCTAAGGAGTCTTTTAAAAAAGGCGTTTATTATTAATGGCTAAAATTAAAACTCATTACGAAGATTGCGATATTCTTGTTGTTGGTGGTGGAATGGCTGGTACTGGCGCTACATTTGAGGCTAGACACTGGGGAAGAGATTTAAAAATTATTTGTGCTGAAAAAGCTAATATAGATAGAAGTGGAGCTGTTGCACAAGGTTTGTATGCAATTAACTGCTACATGGGCATGCAATGGGATGAAAACCAACCGGAAGATCATGTACGTTACGCTCGTAATGATTTAATGGGAATGGTTCGAGAAGATCTTGGTTACGATATGGCTAGACATGTTGACTCAACTGTACACATGTTTGATGAATGGGGATTGCCTATGATGAAAAATGAAAAAACTGGACGTTATCTTAGAGAAGGTAAATGGCAAATAATGATTCACGGCGAAAGTTACAAACCAATTGTAGCTGAAGCAGCTAAAAAATCAGCAGACAAAATATACAATAGAATTATGATTACTCATTTACTAATGGATGAGAGTAAAGAGAATAGAGTAGGTGGTGCAGTAGGTTTTAATATGCGTACAGGTGACTATTATGTGTTTCGCGCAAAAACTGTAATTGTAGCCGCTGGTGGAGCCTCACATATATTTAAACCAAGAGCTGTGGGCGAAGGAATGGGAAGAACTTGGTATGCACCATGGAGCAATGGATCAGCCTATGCTTTGCCAATAGCAGTTGGTGCTAAAATGACTCAAATGGAAAACCGTATTGTTTTGTGTAGATTTAAAGATGGTTATGGCCCAGTAGGAGCTTATTTCTTACATCTTAAAACTTATACTCAAAATGCTAATGGAGAGAATTACGAAAAAAAATGGTATGAGCACACAAAAAAACTTGTTGGAGAATATATTGACCATCATCCAACACCAACATGTTTGCGTAATCATGCTTTTATTCAAGAAGTTGCTGCAGGCGGTGGACCAATCCAAATGGTCACTAAAGAAGCTTTTCAAGACCCTCATTTAGAACAAGTAGGTTGGGAAAACTTTCTTGGTATGACTGTGGGACAAGCAGTAGTTTGGGCATCTCAAAATATTGACCCAAAGTATACTAACCCAGAATTAACTACATCAGAACCATACGTTATGGGCTCTCATGCTACTTGTTCAGGGGCTTGGGTTAGTGGCCCAGAAGATCTTTCACCACCAGAATATTTCTGGGGTTATAATAGAATGTTAACTGTTGATGGTCTTTTCGGAGCTGGGGACACAGTTGGTGGAAGCGCTCATAAGTTTTCTTCAGGATCTTTTACTGAAGGTCGGTTAGCTGCAAAAGCTGCTGTTAAATATATTCAAGATCAAAAAGCCGAAGGTATTAATGTTACTGATAAACAGTGTGATGATTTTAAAGAAACTATATATAAACCTTTAGAAAACTACACTGTTGGCCGAAATGAAATAACAGGAGGCACGGTTTCACCAAGTTATATTTCACCAATTCAAGGACTTCAACGTCTTCAACAGATTATGGATGAGTACGTAGGAGGAATTACTTCTCATTATATGACTAATGGCAATATGCTTAAAAGAGCTTTAGAATTATTGGAATGGTTACAAGAAGATTTAGAAAATGTTGGCGCTGAAGATTATCACCAGCTGATGCGTGCCTGGGAATTAAAACATAGAGCTCTTACTTCTCAGTGTGTGACAGAACATACTATGTTTCGCGAAGAAACTCGTTGGCCTGGATATTATTATAGAGGCGATCATTTAAAATTAGATGACGATAACTGGCACTGCCTAACTGTATCTAGAAGAGACCCTAAGACAGGAAAGTTTACTTTGGAAAAAGTGCCTGTGTATCATATTGTTGACGAAAAAGAGAAAAAAAAAGCATCTTAGAAACAAATAAGAAATGAATCTTCTTGAGAAATCAGACCAAGAGATAATCGATATAGCTAATCCTATTTGGGAAAATTTAGTTAGATCATCCAATATTAAAGATTATGGAGCATTTACAAAGGATTTTTCATCTCAAATGTTATTTGGTGCAAACGAAGTTGAACTAGGTAAGCAATGGGCTAATAACAAACTGTTAACTAGCTTGTCTGACAAAAGAGAGGTGTTTGGTTGTTTGAGAAGAGATAATTATGTTACGGTTCTTTATAAACAGACTAGTAATACAGTTCCTGGAGAATTTTTAGGTCGTTTAGTGCTTGGTGTTGAAGATGATGAAGTTAAAGTTTTTGGTGCAACAATTTATTAACAATTTGATGAAAAAAAATAATTATTTTTATTTTTTAATTTTTTTATTTTTAAACTTGTTTTTTTTACCTGTAAAATCAGATCCAATTTTGGAACTAGGCAAAATTATTTTTTTAGAACAAGGTAATTGTGCAACTTGTCACACGCTAGCTGATGCAAAATCAAATGGTAATATCGGCCCCAATTTAAATCAAATTAAGCCTGATATTGCCAGAGTTATTAACACTGTAACGAATGGTATTGGCGTAATGCCACCCTATAAAGATTTATTGTCGACACAAGAAATTGAAGCAGTTGCACATTATGTCTCTATAACTGCTGCTGAATAAGATATATATTTAAATAATGAAAAAAATATTTATTTTAATTTTTACTTTAATTTCATTTAATTGTTTTGCCGTAGAAAAAAGCACAACATTTACCAAAGAAATTTTTAATAAAGCTCAATCAGAGGGCAAGATTGTGGTGGTAAGTTCTTGGACTAAATATTGTTCATCTTGTGCAAGTCAGATGAAAGTTTTAGATAGAGCTAAAAATGAATTTGATAATATTGAGTTTTTAGCATTTGACATAAAAAATAAAGAAATTGCTAACTTACTAAATGTGCAATATCAAACAACACTTTTGATTTTTAAAGATAATAAAGAAGTTTACAGAAGTATTGGCGAAACAACTAAAGATTTAATTTACGAAGCTATAAAATCTTCAATTTAAATTTAAGCACTTCTAAAAAGTTTAGTCATAATAAATTCTTTATGACCTAGAACTTCTGCGCAAGTTAAACGTCCACTTGCTGCTCGTATAGTAGTTTTTATTAATTCATCTCCAGCTTGATCCATGTTCATTTCTCTTTTTAAAATTTTTGAAACATCTAGATCAATATGTTCTTTCATGTTTACAGCTGTACTTGGATTACCTGTTAATTTAACTACAGGTTCAATTGCATTACCAATAATATTTCCTTGGCCTGTTGGAAATAAATGAATGTTAAATCCAGCAGCAGCTTGTAAAGTTAAACATTCTCCAGCAGCAGAGGATGTGTCCATAAAATATAAGCCAGGACCTTTTTTTGGTTCTTCAGCTGGAGGTAACACGTCAATAAATTTTCTTGATCCAATTTTTTGAAAATTACCAAAAGCTTTTTCTTCAATTGTTGTAAGTCCACCTGCAATATTACCTGCTGTAGGTTGACTTTCTGAAAGATCATTAGTTGCTTCTTTCAGAATGAAATCATTGTAATCACCCCATGTTTTCATAAATTTTTTAGATATTTCAGGAGTCTTTCCTCTAGTAGCACAAACTTTTTCAGCTCCTGTAAGTTCTGAAGTTTCACCAAAACAAAGATGAACTCCTAATGGTTCTAATTTGTCCATTAAATTTCCTACAGCTGGGTTAGCAGCCATACCAGAAGTGGTATCTGACTCACCACATTTTACAGAAATCCATAAATCACTTAAAGGGCATTCTTCTCTTTGTTTTTCAGATGCCCACTGTGAAAATTCTTGTGCTTTTTTTGACGCCTTCATTATAGTTTTAATATCACCAGCTCCTTCAATACTAAAACCTTCTACAGGTTTTCCCGTAGTTGCTATTTCATCAACAATTCTTTTTGTCCATTTTGGTTCTATGCCAACAACAATTATCGCAGCTACATTTGGGTTTTTGCCAGTTCCAATCATAGTGTCAAAAAATAATTCTAAATCTGCACCAAACTGAAGTCTCCCATATGCATGAGGTATTGCAAAAGTACCTTTGATATTATTTGCGACTGCTTCGGCGCATGCATTTGAAATATCGTCAACAGGAAGAATTACTACGTGGTTTCTAGTACCAACTCTTCCATTTTCTCTTTTATAGCCTAAAAAACTTTTTGGAATTTCCATACATTACCACTTTTTAGTTTTAACATTATGAACATGTACATGTTCGCCCTTTTTTATCGGTTTAACTACTTTACCAATGTCATGACCATATTTTAAAATTGTATCACCTTCATTAAGACTAACCATAGCAATTTTGTGTCCTAGGACTATTTCGTCTAAAGCTTGAATATTTACTGTTTTATCATTTTCCATAATCCAACATGAACAATCTTGTTTTGGAGTGATTTTTTCAATAACTACAACGCCAACGTTATCTTTTTCATCGTGAATTATTATATCTGTTTTTGCCATTATGACGATTTCTTGGTAGAAAATTTCATTAAATTTATATATTAATCTCGAGTTTGCAAACAAAAACTTATAAAATTATTTGGAAAGGTAATAAATTGATATGACAAAAATGACAACTGAAGAAGCTTTCATAAAAGTTCTTCAGATGCACGGAATAGAACATGCTTTTGGTATTATTGGTTCAGCATTTATGCCTATTTCAGATTTATTTCCTAAAGCAGGAATTACATTTTGGGATGTTGCTCATGAAACAAATGGTGGATTAATTGCTGACGGATATTCAAGAGCAACAGGAAAAATGTCAATGGTTATTGCTCAAAATGGCCCAGGGATTACTGGATTGGTTACACCAATTAAAACAGCTTATTGGAATCACACGCCACTTTTATTAGTTACTCCTCAAGCTGCGAACAAAACAATGGGACAAGGTGGTTTCCAAGAAGTTGAGCAAATGAATTTATTTAAAGATATGGTTTGTTATCAAGAAGAAGTAAGAGATCCTTCAAGAATGGCAGAAGTATTAAATAGAGTAATTGAAAAAGCAATAAGAGGATCTGCGCCAGCGCAAATTAATGTTCCAAGAGATTATTGGACTCAAGTAATTGATGTTGAATTACCACCAATTGTTAGATTAGAAAGACAAGCAGGTGGAGCTGATGCAATTAATAAAGCTGCACAATTATTATCCAATGCAAATTTTCCAGTAATTTTATCTGGAGCAGGCGTGGTTATAGGTAACGCGATTGAAGATTGCAAAAAACTAGCAGAAAAATTAGATGCCCCAGTTTGTTCTGGATACCAACATAATGACAGTTTTCCTGGAAGCCATCCATTAGCAGCTGGACCATTAGGTTATAATGGATCTAAAGCTGGCATGGAGTTAATTTCAAAAGCAGATGTTGTTTTGGCTTTAGGCACTAGACTAAATCCTTTTTCAACATTACCAGGTTATGGAATTGATTATTGGCCAAAGAATGCAAGTATCATTCAAGTTGATATGAATTCAGATAGAATTGGTTTAACTAAAAAGGTTACAGTTGGAATTTGTGGTGATGCAAAAATGGTTGCACAACAACTTTTAAAACAACTATCTTCAAACGCAGGTGATAAAGATAGACAAAAAAGAAAAGATATAATTCATCAGACTAAATCTGCTTGGTTACAAAAACTATCAAGTTTAGATCATGAGGAAGATGACAAAGGTACAGTTTGGAATAAAGAAGCAAGAGAAAGAGATAAAGATAGAATGTCACCAAGAAAAGCCTGGAGAGCTATTCAAGCAGGGATGCCTGATGATGTTATTATTTCAAGTGATATTGGAAATAATTGCGCAATAGGAAATGCTTATCCAACTTTTGAGAAAGGAAGAAAATATTTAGCACCAGGATTATTTGGTCCTTGTGGATATGGTTTTCCATCAATACTAGGTGCAAAAATTGGTTGTCCCAAAACACCAGTTATAGGTTTTGCAGGAGATGGTGCTTTTGGTATTAGTATGAATGAAATGAGCTCATGTGCTAGAGAAGAATGGCCAGCGATTACAATGGTTATTTTTAGAAATTATCAATGGGGCGCAGAAAAAAGAAACTCTATTCTTTGGTTTGATGACAATTTTGTTGGTACAGAACTTGATCCAGAATTAAGCTATGCAAAAGTAGCTGTTGCATGTGGTCTAAAAGGTGTAACTGTTAGAACAATGGAAGAAACCACAAATGCAATCAAACAATCTTGTGAAGATCAAAAGAAAGGAATAACAACATTTATTGAAGTAATTCTTAACCAAGAACTTGGTGAACCATTTAGAAGAGATGCTATGAAAAAACCAGTTCAAGTTGCCGGTATAAAAAAAGAGGATATGAAACCTCAAAAATCAGTAATTTAAATTGAAAAGCAAAGATATTAAAATCGGTTCAAATAGAAGTTTCGGAATAGTATTTGCAATCGTATTTGGCATAATAGCATTTTGGCCAATAACAAATGATCATGAGATAAGATTATGGTCTTTAATTGTTTCATTAGTATTTTTAATATTAGGAATTTTAAATTCAAAATTACTTAACCCATTAAATAAAATGTGGTTCAAGTTTGGAATTTTTTTTGGTAATTTTATTACCCCTATAATAATGGGAATAATATTCTTTTTTGTAGTTACTCCAACAGGGCTATTTATGAGATTTTTAGGTAAAGATTTAATAAAATTGAAGAAAAATGACAAAAAAAGTTATTGGATTGAAAAAAAAGATATAAAATCTACTATGAAAAATCAGTTCTAAGATGGAATTTATTAAAGAATTTTGGGAGTTTTTAAGAATAAGAAAAAAATATTGGTTATTACCAATAATCATTGTGCTTGTTATTTTTGGAGGGTTAATTGTTTTAAGCCAAGGTACGGCAGTGGCTCCATTTATTTATACAATTTTCTAAATCAAAAAAATTATTTTGAATGACTAAAATAAAAGTTTTTTTAAACATAATTATTATAACTTTATTTTTCTTTATAGTTTTAGAAATTTTATCAAGATCTGTAGTTTTTTTAATCACAAAAAAAATTTCTATATTTAAATACGGTTTCGATAAAGATATAATTCTAATTGTTAACGATATGAGTAATTTTGAATTTTATTTATCCACTAAACCAAAAAAAATTATTCATATTGATACTAATTTAAATGACAAAAAAAAAGAAATTTGGGTATTTGGAGGCTCTTCATCTACTAGCTATTGTTCCGAAAAAAACTGGACACAATATCTTAAAAATATTTATCCAAATTATAAGATTGTTAATTATGCTAGACCAGGGAAAACATCAGACTATTCCTTAGGTGTATTAGAATCAGAAATTGATGAAAAAAAATACCCTTCTAAAATATTTTGGGCTCATAAAATTAATGAACTATTTGTTGCATATTGGGGATTAAAAAGAAATAGTGATGTATTATCTTTAAAAATATCAAAATCAGACCAAGATTTAAATCAAAGATTATATTTTTTACACTCATTAGCCCTTACAATTAAAAAAAATATTGTTTCATTTTATTTATTAGATGAGGTAGCACATAGAGTTAAACTTAGATTAGCTATTAATGAAAAGCTATTCACAAAAATAAGTGATGAAAATATGCAGGTAGCAGCTCAAAATTTTTCTATAAATACAAATAAAGCATTAAAAATTAGTAAAAAATATAAATTAGAAGACTTCTATCTAGTTTCATTAATAGAAGAAACAGATATTATGAAAAAAAAATTACAACAACCTATTTTTGATGATTATGATAAATTTTATATTCACTATAATAAATCAATTAAAAAAATTTTAAAACAAAACAAAAATATTGCTGAATTTATTGATCTACCTAAGTTATTTGAAAAAAACAAAAAAATTAAACTAACTAATGAAAGGTATTTTTGTGATAGACCTCATCAGTTAGATAACGGTCATTTACTCACATTCAATATACTTAAATCTTATTTGGAAAATAATTAAATAATATGAAATCAATTTTAGGGATTTCAGCGTTTTATCATGATAGTGCAGCAGCAATAATAGTTAACGGAAAAATTATCGCTGCAGCTCAAGAGGAAAGATTTACTAGAAAAAAACATGACTCTGGTTATCCTTACCATGCTGTAGAATTTGTATTAAAATTCACCAATTTAAAACTTTCTGATATTGATTCGATAGTTTTTTATGAAAAACCTTTTCTAAAATTTGAACGACTTCTTGAAACTTATGTGGCAATGGCCCCAAAAGGTTTTTTACAATTTTCCAAAGCAATGCCTAGTTGGCTAAGAGAAAAACTTTTCCAAAAAAAATTGTTAGTTGATCTTTTAAACAAACATGACAAAAATTTTAAAGATTCAAAAAAAATATATTTTTCAGAACATCACTTAAGTCATGCGGCAAGTGCATTTTTCCCTTCTCCTTTTGATAAAGCTATAGTTTTAACGGCAGATGGGGTTGGTGAATGGGCCACAACCACAGTGGCAATTGGAAATGGAAATAATCTTAATATAAAGAAAGAAATCCATTTTCCTCATTCATTAGGGTTATTATACTCTGCTTTTACTTACTATATTGGATTTAAAGTAAATAGTGGTGAGTATAAATTAATGGGTTTAGCACCGTATGGTAAACCAAAATATTCTGAAATTATAAAAAAAGAACTTATACATATAAAAGAAGATGGTTCATTTAGGTTAAATCAAAAATATTTTAACTACACAACTGGCTTAACAATGACGAATAAAAAATTTCATAATTTATTTGATAAAGAGCCTAGAAATACCAAAATTGAAAAGATAACAGATTTTCATATGGATATAGCAGCGTCTATTCAAAAAGTTACTGAAGAAATAATGATAAAATTAACAAAAGCAATTCGTAAAGAATATGGAATTAAAAATTTATGTCTTGCAGGAGGAGTAGCATTAAATTGTGTGGCTAATGGTAAAATTCTTAAAGAAAAAATTTTTGATAATATTTGGATACAACCTGCAGCAGGTGACGCTGGTGGTTCATTAGGAGCAGCTTTGGCTTTATGGCATATAGATCAAGGAAACAAAAGAGTTGTAAACCCAAATGATGATATGGCAGGATCCTACTTAGGATCAGAATTTTCTCAAGATCAAATAGAAAAAGAATTAAAATCTATAGGTGCAAATTACGAAATTATGAATTTTGAAAACTTAATTGATAAAACTTCTGATTACTTATCTAAAGAAAAGGTAATTGGTTGGTTTCAAGGAAGAATGGAATTTGGTCCAAGAGCTTTGGGTGGCAGATCAATTTTAGGTGACCCAAGATCTGATAAAATGCAAAAAAATTTAAATTTGAAAGTAAAATATAGAGAGAGTTTTAGACCCTTTGCGCCTTCGGTCCTTAAGGAAGATTTATCAGATTGGTTTGATATGAATGTAGATAGTCCTTACATGTTGTTAGTGGCCAATATTAATCCAGAAAAACAAATTAATATGACTGGCGAGCAAAAAAAATTATTTGGAATTGATAAACTAAATATTAAAAGATCAGAAATACCAGCTGTAACTCATGTTGATTACTCCGCTAGAGTCCAAACAGTAAGTCAAAACAATAATAAACGTTATTATGATTTAATTTCAAAATTTAAGGAAAAAACGGGCTGTCCTGTTATAGTTAATACATCTTTTAATGTTAGGGGTGAGCCCATAGTTAATACACCCACTGATGCGTTTAATTGTTTTATGGGAACAGAATTAGACTATCTTGTTATTGGCAATTGTATTTTAGATAAAACAAAACAGGATCCAAATCTTAAAAAAGACTATACAAAAGAATTCGAATTAGATTAAATTCATTATCATGGAAGTAATTAATGATAATGGATGTAGTTGGGTTAATGATTTAAATCCTAGAAGTAACATTCAAACAATTTCATCAAATTTAAATTGTGAATGGTTGATAATTGGTGCAGGTTATACTGGTTTATCTGCTGCTAGAAAATTGGGACAATTATATTTCGGTCAAAAAATAATATTGGTTGATGCTCAATTAGCAGGTGAGGGAGCAAGCTCAAGAAATTGCAGGCATCAATAAAGCTGATATGAAACCTCAAAAATCTTTGAATTAGCTTTTTTAATTTATAAAATCATTTAAGTAAGTAAAGTTTTTAAAAAATTTACCATTTGAAGCAGTGGTAGCTCTACTTATTCGGCCGTCATCTTTATTTATTAAACTAGGTAAAACTTCTGATATGGCACTACTCCCAAATTCTTCGCTAGCATCTCGTGGCAGCTCTGAAGGCAAATTATCAACAGCCATAACAGCGATATCTTTATCGTTAAGGTTAATTTCATTCATTGTATTAACATCAATTGAATAATAAGGTTTTGCGATTGATGTAGATCTAATAGTAGTTGGTATAGATCCATTAACATCGCAAGTTACATCACCTATGACTTTTAAACTTTTAAATTCATTAATTTGATTTGAATAAAACAATTTTGGAAATTTTGGTTCCCAATAATGACAAGCTATAAATATGTCTGTTTCCAATAAATAATTTTTTACTTTTGAGATATCTTTGCCGTCTTTTTTTTCAATATGTTTTTTTGCTGAAATATTAGTAAAAATAGCTTCATTATATTTTTTATTCAAATAATCGTTAATTGAAACTTGTTTAATGTTTGCCTGTTTTAATAATTCTATAGCGCCTTTAGAAGCACGTCCACTTCCCGTAAGTAATATTTTTATTTTATTAAAATTTTGTTTGCTAATTAGTTTTTTAATTTCTTTATAATTATTAATTTCAAACGCTCTTGATAATGGTTTTTTATTATATAATTTTAAATAAAGATTTAATGTGTTGTAAGCACCAACGATACCTGCAAACCTACCAAAACCAAGATATCTATAACCTTCTCCAGAAACTTCTCTTATATTTTCATAATCAATTAAGGTTATTTTTTTTTTTATAACTTCTCTTAAAAGTTCTTTTTTATATATAATAGCTTCATCTTTTATAGTTTGACCAATGTATTGACGAACTTTACTTGTGTGGGAAAAAAATAAATAAGTTTTACCTTCAATAAGTGCTGATATATCAACTTCTTTTACTCCAAAAATAATATTAGCTGAACTTAAATCATCTGTTATCTGAGCTCCAGCATTTTGATATTCCTCATCTTTAAAACATCTTCTATTTGATGGCTGAACTATTATTTTTATATTAGAAAATTTATTTAATATACTTGACACTTGAGCAGGAGAAAAAGGTGTTCTATTTTCATCAATTCTTACTTCTTTAAGAATACCTAAAATAACTATTTTGTTGTTCATTATTAGTTTAAATTATTTTTTTATTCCTTGTGGATCAATCAACAATTTAGCTATTTCATTTTGAGATGGTAGCGTATTATTTTTTAAATCTTGAATTATTTTCATTCTTTCCGTGATTGGAATAAAGTTTGTGTCTAAGTTTTTTTTATTAAAAGGATTTTTAAATTCATAAGGTGGTTGCTCATCTCTAAACGAGAGATCATCTTTATTGATTGACGTTCCCCATTTTTGTTTAATATAAATTCTATTCAGTGTAATTGTATCATAAATTCTTTTATTAATTTTTCTGGATATTCCCAAATTTCTTTCAACCGGTTTGTTTAGATTTTCTATTTTAATTTCATTTAAATAACATCTTTGTTTATAGTCAGCATCTTCACAATAAGCATCAATACAATTTTCATCAAACATTCCAATTGTTATAAAAGTTTTTTTATGTAAAGCAAAAGTAGAAAATTCAAAATGAGGTTTAATTAAAGTTGCAATTGTATTTTCATTACATTTTTCAAGTAATTCTTTCATTTCTTTTTCTTCAACAATTGTATCTTCTTGACCAATAATAATTTTCTCTAAACCAAGATATTCGAAACCGATATAACAAATTAAATTCCATCCTCCTGCACAACCTATATTATTTTGCGTCTTATATATTTCGCAACCTTCTATCTTTTGATTTCCATTATCAATTATTCTTAATGTTGTATTTGGGTATTTTTTTTTATCAAATTTTTCTCTAAAATGATCAAAACCTTGGTATGCTAGCAGAAAATAATTTATCATATTTTTTTCACCAATTTTATAAAATAGTTAAATCAAGTTTTTGTTTTCCTAATCTTTCATTTCCTTTTTCTGTAACCAAATATGTCTCACCTAAATTCATTGCTAATTGATTTTCTGAATCCATCAATATCATATGCATAAAAAATACCATACCAGGTTTAATAATTAATGGGTTTCCAGTGAATATCATAGGTGGGACGTCCATCCAGTTAGGTGAAAATGTAGCTCCAAGTGAATAACCACAAGCATTCATTCTTGAATTTTTATATCCATGTTCGTCTAGAGTTTCAGCATGTATATCAAAAACATCTCCAACTTTATTTCCTTTGATAAGCTTTTTTTCACAATTTGTTAACGCTTCAGCACAAGCATCATACATTTTAAAATGATTTTGATGAGCTTTTCCAATAGGAATTGTACGAAACATTGCCGAATGATAATGTTTATATGTACCAGCCCATTCAATTGATAATTGATCTTGTTTATCTAATATTCTTTTTTCTGATTGATATCTACAAAGCAAAGCATTGTGACCAGAGCCAATTATATAATCGTTAGCAGGATAGTCTCCTCCTCCTTCAAAAACTACTTTTTGCATTTCAGCCAAAATTTTTCCTTCATTAACTCCAGCTTTGGCTGTTTTCCATACAGCACTAAGAGCATCGTCTGCAAGTTTTGCGGCTTTTCTAACATAAAAAATTTCCTCATCTGATTTAATAATTCTCAAATAAGAAATTAATTCAGAATTGTCTTTTAAATATCCGAAATCTTTTAATGAACTATTAAGTTTTAAAGCGTTTCTTCCTGTCAAACCGTAAGAGTCATATTCTACACCAATATTTTTTCCTTTAAGATTTAAATTTGTCAAGATGTCTTTTAATATATCTGAAGGACTTGAGCCTTCTTTATCTTCCCAAATTTTTATATTTTTTATGTTTGATGTGTTTTGTGCTTGTCTTAAATCTGGAGCTCTTGTTAATAAAATTATTTCTCCATCATCTCTAAGTATTAAAGACTGAAAAAAAACAAAACCAAATGTATCATATCCAGTAAGCCAGTACATTGATTCTTGTTTAAACATTAAAAGAGCATTTAAATTTTGTTCTTTCATGGAATTCAGAACTTTATTTTTTCTATTTAAAAATTCTTGTTTAGTAAAATGGAGAGCCATATATTAAATATATTTTAATATTTTACAAATTGATTTTGTTCGACAAAAATTAATTATATAATATAGTTTTGAATTAAACTAATGAAATTTTTAAAAAATTATGACAATCCGAAAAATATACGATTTAAATCTTTTGAATTTGCATTACAGGAAGCAAATAGAAGAAATCATAAGATTTTAGTTGAAACTGGTGTTGCAAGAGGAAAAATTAAATTTATTTTTTTTAGGAAAATTAATTGGCTTGATGGTATGAGCACTTTGTTATTTTCAGATTATGCAAATTTTATCAACGGGCATGTATATTCTTGCGACATAGACAAAAAAAATATTAATACTGCAAAAAAATTTACTAGAAAAAATTCAAATTTTATTACTTTTATAAGAGATGATAGCTTAAATTTTTTAAAAAATTTTGAGAAAAAAATTGACTTTTTATATTTAGATTCTTTAGATGGGCAATTTGCTAATGCCTCAGAACATCAGTTAAATGAAATAAAATTAGCTTCTAAAAATTTACACCAAAAATCTTTAGTCTTGTTAGATGACAAAGGATTAAAAACAAATTTGTCAATTGAATATATGATTAATAATAATTTTAAAATTATTAATGAAACAAAAGAACAAGTTTTGTTATCTTATTGAGATAAATAAACATCATAATGATTAATCAAGAGCTGTTGCTGGATCTAATCTAGTATCAAACCAATTTAATCTTATATCAAGATGTGCTCCAGTAGCTCTACCAGTTGAGCCAACTGTTCCTATAACATCTCCTTGTTTCACCATTTGTCCTTTTTCAACAAAGATATCTTTCAAATGCATATATAAAGTTGAAATACCATGCCCGTGATCAAATATTATTGTTCCACCAGTATAATATAAATCAGCCTCCACTAAAGTTGCTATTCCGTCTAACATAGCGTTAATTTCTGTACCTTCTTTTTGTGCAAAATCTAATCCGTAGTGAGGCCACCTAGGTTTGCCATTTAAAATTCTTTGACTTCCATATACACCGGTAATTATTGCATTATTAACTGGGATTATAAATTTATCCTTAAAAAAATCTAAGTCACTGTTAACAGCTCTTGCTTTAGCTATTAATTTATTTTCGTTTTTAATTCTTTCATAAACTTCTTCAGGCGGAGTAACTTTTTTTTCTTCTAAACCATCAATTCTTTGAATATTGTATTTTCTTTTTTGGACTTTCTTTATAATTTTTTCTTTACTTCCATTTTTTTCAACAGTTATAACAACATCGTATTTTCTATCTCTACCTAATCCAAAAGCAAAATAGCCGTCTTTTGAAACTTTTATTTGTTTTTTATTAATTGTAACTTTTGAATCAGGGTTAGTTTTTCCAATTATGAAATGACCTTGAATAAATTTACCATCAAATTCTACGGCTAAAACTTTAAAGTTAATAAAAAAAATTAATAATATAAATTTTATTATCTTGCAGTCCATCCACCATCTACAAGTAATGAAGTTCCAGTTATCATTGAAGCAGCGTCAGATGCAAGAAAAACCACAGCTGAAGAAATTTCAGACAGTTCTGCAAATCTTCCAAGAGGAATATTATTTAACATTTCTCTTTTAAATTTTTTATTTTTAAGAAATTTTCTTGTCATAGGTGTAACAACAAATGTTGGAGATATTGCATTTACTCTAATATTATATTTTGCAAGTTCTAAAGCCATTCCTTTGGTTAGTCCTTCTACACCAAATTTATTCATACTATAAACAGTTCTTTTTGGACCACTTACGTGTCCCATTTGTGATGACATGTTGACAATTGAACCACCAATCTTTTTTCTATTTTTTGCCTTAATCATTTTAACTGAACAAAGTTGAGCAAGATTAAATGTAGCAATATTATTAATTTTAACCATATATTCCATATTTTCTCTTTTCACTTTTGTGAAATATTCAGGAATATTAGTACCGGCATTATTTACCAAAACATCAATTCTTGTTTGTTTATTTATAATTTTTTTAATTTCATTGTAATTAGTTATGTCACATACATATGATTTGCATTTAACTTTAAATTTTTTAATTATTTTAGATACTTGATCTAAATCTTTTTTTGTTCGGCTAATTATTATTAAATTAGCACCCGCTTCAGCTAAAGCTATAGCACAAGCTTTACCAAGGCCTTTTCCTGCACCTGTAACTAATGCTGTTTTATTTTTTAAATTATATTTTTTTAAATACATTTTTATATGAATAACTTTATATCTGTATAAATCAATTCAATTGCGACAGCTAATATTGCAAATAAACCAAGCCAAGCAATCCATCTATATTTTTTTATCCAATCAGAAATTAATGTTGCTGCGGTAGCCATTAAAGCAATAGAAAGAGCTAATCCAAAAATTAATAACAAATAGTGATCCCTTGCAGCACCAGCTACACCTAAAACATTATCCAAGCTCATTGTTACATCAGCAATTATGACAGTAGTGATTGCTTTAAAAAATGTTGAATTATCAACTTTTATATTTTTTTTATCTTCTTTAACATTTTTGACAACATCAACATACAGCTTGTAACAAATATAAAGTAATAATATTCCACCAAATAACCTTATACCTTTTATTTGAAGCAAGTATGCGGTGATTAATGTGAAAACAATTCTAAGAATTACCGCAGCAGATATTCCCCAAAAAATAATTTTTTTTCTTTGAGCAATTGGAAATTGTGAAGCAACCATGCCAATAATAATTGCATTATCTCCTGCTAACACTAAATCAATAAATACAATTTGAAAAAAAATTATTATTTGTTCGGTCATAATTTACTATCTTCTATTATCATGTCTGCTGCTTTTTCAGCAATCATAATAGTTGGAGCATTAGTATTTCCTGAGGTTATGTGAGGCATAACAGAAGCATCAACAATTCTTAAGTTTGATAAACCGTGAACCACAAGCCTGTCATTAACTACAGCTTTTTCATCATTTCCCATTCTACATGTACTAACAGGATGAAATATAGTATTGGCAAACTTTCCAGATTCTATTGCAAGAGCTTCATTATCATTAATATTAATCCCAGGTCTTAATTCTTCAGGTTCGTATGGTTTATAAGCTTTTGAGTTCATAACTATATTTCTAACAATTTTAATTGATTTACCTGCGATCTCTCTATCTTCATCTGTTGACAAATAGTTCATTTTTATTTTTGGTGAAACTCTAGTATCTGATGATTTAAGCTCTATTGATCCTCTACTAGTAGGTCTTACATTTGTAATGGTTGGTGTAAAAGCAGGAAATTTGTGAAGAGATGATTTTCCTAATAAATCTGTACTTGCTGGAGATATGTGAAATTGTAAATTAGGAGTTTCTAGATGAGAATCACTTTTTATAAAACCACATCCATAACTAGCTCCTACTGCTAATGGTCCTTTCCTTAATAAAAAAAATTGTAATCCAGTCAAAATTTTTTTTGAAACACTGTAATAAATATCATTTAGAGTTTTTAAGTTTTTTATTTTGTAAACTGGTCTAAGCATTAAGTGATCTGTAAGATTAGCACCGACTTCAGAATGGTCTCTAATTACCTCAATATTGTTATCTTTTAATAGTTTAGCAGGGCCAATTCCTGAAGCTTGCAAAATATGAGGAGATCCTATTGTTCCAGCACACAAAATTATTTCTTTATTTGCTTTAACAGAAAGTAATTTATTTTTATTCCAGTAATTGACTTTTATTGCTTTTTTATTTTCAAACTCAATATTTTTTATATGAGCATTTGTAAGAATTTTTAAATTTTTTCTTTTTTTAACAGGGTTTAAATAACCAACAGATGTACTACATCTAAAACCATTTTTAACTGTAAATGGAAAATAACCCATTCCCTCATTGTTTCCAGTATTAAAATCTTTTGTTTTTTTATAACCAAACTCTTCAGCGGCTTCTAAAAATAAATCCAACACTTTAAAAGTTGCTCTAATTTTTTCAACTTTTATAGGACCACCAGAACCATGAAATTGATTTTCTCCAAATTGGAAGTCTTCAGATTTCTTAAAATAAGGTAACACATCTTCCCAAGACCAGCCAATATTTCCTAGTTGTCTCCAGTAATTATAATCATTTGATTGACCTCTTATATAAAGCATTCCATTTATAGACGAGCTTCCACCAAGAGTTTTTCCTCTTGGATAAAGCATTTCTCTATTATCGCAGTATGGTTCCTTTTCAGTTTTAAAACACCAGTCAGTTTCTGGGTTATGCATTGTTTTAAAATAACCTCCAGGAATATGTATCCATGGACTTGAATCTTTTCCTCCTGCCTCTAGCAACAAAACATTAATTTTAGAATTTTTTGTTAGTCTATTTGCTAACACGCATCCAGCAGAACCAGCTCCTACAATAACATAGTCAAAATTTTTCATTATTAAATGTTTATAATAAATTTTTATTAGTTTAATATAAAGTAGTGATTCATGAAAATGGAAATATAGAACTTAAAAATTGGGAGTTAGTTTCAGTTAATCCCAGTGATAAAAAATGGGACTGGACAGACTTATTCTGTTTTTGGGGAAACAACATACAAACCATCATTGGCTTTTCACTTATTACTTCATTGTATTTAGTCTACAGTTTAAATTTTTTAGTCGTTCTATTTGGATGTTTAATTGGCTCATTTTTTGTTTATATTTTTGCAAACCTTATTGGCAAACCTTCTCAAAGACACGGAATTCCATTCCCAGTTTTTTTAAGAATTTCTATGGGAATTAATGGAGCAAGATATGTTTCTCTATTTAGAGGTCTTGTTGGTATTTTTATGTTTGGTGTTCAAACATATTTTTTATCAAAATCTTTTAGCTATTTAATAAGAATAAGCTTTCATTTGTTTGATCATACAATTTTAAATCAAGATATATTTTTAATATTTTATTTAGGATTGAATGCTATAGATTGGACGGCTTTTGTTTTTGCTATCCTTTTGCAATTTTTTTTGTTTAGCAGAGGTCATTCTTTTAACAAACTGTTTATTAATTTTTCAGCTATGTTTGTTTATTTTGGACTATCTTTTTTTTTAATAATTATCATTTCAGAAAATTATATTGCTGTATATCAATCATTTAAAGATTTATTAATTTTTGAAAACTTTTTCTCAAAAGAAAATATTATACCAATAATAACAATAGCAGGAACTATATTTGCTTATTTTTCAATTGTAATATTAAACTTTGGCGATTTTTCAAGATATGTTAAAAATGAAAAAAATTTAAATTTAGGAAACTTAAGTTTGATTTTAAATTTAATTATTTTTTCTTTATTTTCAGTTTTAATAGTAATTGGAACAGATTTAATATTTAATAAAAACTTACAAAATATAGATCAAATATTGACTAACCCAACTGATATTATTGGAAAATTTGACAATATATCTATAACTATAATTGTTTTGTTTTTTATATTATTTGCTTCTGCTTCTACTAATTTAATTGCAAATTATGTTCCATCTCAAAATACTTTGTTAAATTTTTTTCCACGAAATCTTAATCTTAAAAGCTCAGGAATAATAATTCTTATATTTGGTTTTTTAATAGGAATATTTTGGGTTCCCGTGTTAAGTCAAATTGGAATTTTATCTTTTGTAGACACTATTGGTGCTTTTTTTGGTCCTATATTTGGCATAGTTATTGTTGATTATTATTTAATAAAAAAAGGAAAATTAAATAATAAAGATATTTTTTCTTCTGTACCAAATAGTTCTTATTATTATTCAAACGGTTGGCATATCAAAGCAATATATTCATTATTTATAGGATTTATTTTTTCTGCATCAACTATTTGGAATGTAGATTTAAGTTTTTTACAGTCTTTTTCATGGTTAATAGGAGCATTAATGTCTTCAATTACTTATTATTTATTAGCTAATCGTTAAGCATATATGAATAAATTTGATTTAAATAATAGAACTGCTGTAATTACTGGAGGAGCTCAAGGGTTTGGTTTGGATACTGCTAAAAAATTTTTAAATTTTGGTGCAAAGGTTATAATTTGGGATATTGATGGGCAACAATTGCAAATAGCATCAAAAGAAATAAATAACTCTAATTTATCTTACAATCAGGTTGATGTATCTAATTTTGAACAAGTTAATAATGTGGTACTTAAAATTACTAATTCATCAAATATTGATATATTGATTAATAATGCAGGAATAACAGGCTCTAATGCAACTGTTTGGGATTATGATGTTAATGAATGGAATAAAGTTTTGGAAATAAACTTATTAGGAACTTTTTACTGTTGTAAAACAATTGTTCCTCATATGATTAAAAAAAATTACGGCAGAATTGTTAATGTAGCTTCTGTGGCTGGTAAAGATGGAAATCCTAATGCAAGCGCATATAGTTCAGCAAAAGCTGGAATCATAGGTTTAACAAAATCTTTAGGTAAAGAGCTTGCAGATAAAAATATTGCTGTTAATGCAGTTACACCATCTACCGCTAACACAAAAATATTAGATCAAATGTCCGATAAGCATGTTAAATATATGCTTTCTAAAGTTCCTAGAGCTAGATTTCTAGAATTAGAAGAATTTTCATCTCTTGTTTGCTGGTTATCCTCAGAAGAAAACTCTTTTTCTACAGCAGCTGTATTTGATATCAGTGGAGGTAGATCTACTTACTAGGCTTAGTTTTTGGACTTATTATTGATTGTTTGTTAGACAATTTAAGTTCTTTTGCAATTACGGGAGCCAAGATTATTGCTGACCAGTACAGAAAAAGTATAAACAAAGTGATTATTCTCAAAGCTTCTCTCCATTTATTTCGCAGTTTTCTTTATTTATCTTGCTTTCAAAAACTTCTATGTTTTTTTTATCAACAATCCAAACTAATGATTTTTCATAAGTATTATCCCTAGCTAATTTAGTGCATTTTTTTCCAAGTTTTACTGAATGTGTGGAGCAATTTGACAAGATAATAAAAAGTAATAATAAGGTTATTGTTTTCATAATATCAATTTAAAATCTAATCTTGGACATTGAATGTTTAAATTTTGTCTAAATTTTGTTTTTAACAATTTATTGAAAATGTTTCGAGATAGTTTATATGGGTTAGATGTTTAAAAAAATTTCATCTATAGCCATAGTTTTATTTTTCTCACAGCAACTATTGATGGCTGAAACAATAAATGTCTTTGAGTTTAGTGAAGATGAAATGAAATCTTTAAAAGTGAAAAAAATAAAGGGTAAAACAACATATGTTTTGGGGTCTAATGAAAATGGTAATTATTTAAGAGCCGAAGCAAAAGGCAAGGCCTCAGGACTTGGAAAAGAGGTAACAATTAATCTCTTAAAAACACCATTTATAAATATTACATGGAAAGTTGAAAAAGATTTATCTGGAATTATCGAAAATAGCAAAAAAGGCCATGATTATGCTGCAAGAGTATTTGTTATAAAAAAAACTGGTGCCACAGCTTTATCAAATAGAGCTATAAACTACGTTTATTCAAGTAACAACATATTAGATGAAAATTGGCCTAGCCCCTATACAAAAAAATCGATTGATTATGTTTTGTCAACAACAAAAAAAAATTTAAATGAATGGGTTACTGTCAAAGCTAATGTTAGAGAGCATTTTAAAAAATTTCATGATTTGGACGTTAAAGAGTTAAACGGTGTAGCAATAATGACCGATACTGATAATTCGAAGTTAAAAGCTATTTCTTACTATCAAAATATTTACTTTTCTTCTGAGTAGTTAAAATTTTAAATATTAATTTTTCTCGCATTTTTAAATAATTTTACCATCATATTTAAATTAATTCTTTTGGTATTAACATTTCTTGGACTTGGATGATAGCACCCAATTAATATTTTTTTGTCTGGTAGTTGATATTTGATTGCATGAGAAAATTTATAATTTTTACTTTTTAAAAAATAATTTTCTTTATAAAATTGAATACATGCATCAAAAGCAATTTTGCCAAGAGCAACAATAATTTTAACATTTTTTAGTAAATCTATTTCTTTTTTAAAGAAGACAAAACAATTTTTAAGTTCTAAAGGTGTTGGTTTGTCTCCAGGAGGCACACATTTTAAAGCTGTTGTGATATAGGCATTATAAAGTTTTAAACCATCATTTTTATTTTCTGAGGTTGGTTGATTAGACATTTTTGCTTTATACAAACACTTGTATAAAAAATCTGCAGATCTATCTCCTGTGAACACTCTGCCAGTTCTATTTCCTCCATGTGCAGCAGGTGCTAGACCAACTAATAATATTTTGCCACGAATATCACCAAACCCAGTTATAGGTTTTCCCCAATATTTTTCATTTATATATTGTTTTCGTTTATCTTTAGCTATTTTTTTTCTAAAAATTACTAATCTTCTACATTTCTTACAATTAATGATTTTCCTGTTTAGATTTGTATATTGACTATTGGAAATCATTTATTATTTTAAATTTTGTTTCTTAAATAAAGAAATACCGTTTTCTAATTTGTGTTTATAAGATTCTTTAAAGCTTTTTAGTTGCCATCCATTTAGTCTTTTTTCTAATTCTATAAGGTTGTTTTTTTTCCAATCATCGCTTGTTTTTTCATCTTTCCACATTTTTTTATCATCATTGCTTCTACCGCAACCATAACAATACCCTGTTAGAGGATCAGTTTTACAAATACTTATACAAGGTGAAACGATCATAATTATTTAGTTTTTATATATTTATATTTTATTGTTCAATATATTCTTAATTATTGATATTGGACAAATATAATCAATCATATATAAAACTTAATAATTTGTGGGCGAGTGGCGGAATTGGTAGACGCGTTGGTCTTAGGAACCAATAGTGCAAGCTGTGAAGGTTCGAGTCCTTTCTCGCCTACCATTGATTAATTATGAAAGTAACAATAGAAAATAAAAAAGGTTTAAACAAAGATCTAAAAGTTTTTATAGATAAAAAAACTATCAGCACTTACATGAATGATAAGTATGAAGAGATCAAAAAAAATGTAGTTATAAAAGGATTTAGGCCAGGAAAAGTTCCTAATGATATTTTAAAAAAACAATTTGGAAAAGCAATTTTTGGTGAAGTTCTTGATAAAGTTTTAAAAGAAACAACTACAAAAGCTTTAGATGAAAATAAAATAAAACCAGCAGGACAACCAAAAATTGATTTAAAAACGTATGGAGAAGATAAAGATCTTGAATATATTATTTCAGTCACAGAGTTTCCAAAGGTTGAAATTAAATCTATAGAAAATATTAAATTTGATGAGTTCAATGTAAGCATTGAAAATAGAGAAACTGATAAAAGAATTAAAGAAATTGCAAAAAATCAAAAAAATTTCATTGAAGTAGATCCCGCCAAAGTAGCCAACGAAGGAGATCTAGTTGTATTTGATTACAAAGCTACAGTTAATGGAAATGAATTCAAAGGTTGTGAAGGAAAAAATACACAATTAGAAATCGGAAAAGATTTATTCATTAAGGGTTTTGATAAACAATTAATTAAAGCAAAAAAAGATGAAACAATAAACGTTGAAGTAAATTTACCAGAAAATTTTCCAGAAAAAGAACTCACTGGTAAAAAAGCAGTTTTTGTATGCAAAATTACCGCTGTTAAAAAACCCAAAGAAGTTAATATTAATGATGAATTTGCAAAAAATTTAGGAGCTAAAGATTTAATTGATTTGAAAAAATTAATTTCAAAACAAATTAATGATGAATATAAAAATTCTTTAAACACTTTGTCAAAAAATCAAATACTTGAAGAATTAGAAAAATTTAAAGTCGATGAAATTCCTGAAAATTTAGTCGAAGAAGAGGTTAAAATTTTAACTCAAGGCATTAAGGAAGATGAGATTAAAAAAAAGAAAAAAGAATTTGAAAAAACTGCCAAAAAAAGAATTAAAGTTGGATTAATATTAAATGAATTTGGAGAAAAAAATAACATCAAAGTTGAAGAACATGAAATTCAAGCTGAAGTACAAAAACAATTAAGGATGATGCCAGGTCAAGAAAACATTGTAAGAGAATTTTATGAAAAAAATCCATCTGCTTTGGCAAGCCTAAGAGGAAACATTTATGAAGAAAAGATAATTAATTTAATTAAAAGTAAGGCCAAAAGTAATAAAAAAAATATTACTAAAGATGAAGCTGAAAAAATTCTAAAAGAAGCAAATAAACATAGTCACTCTCATGATCATTCTCACGAAGAAAATGATCAGAACAAAAAGCAATCTAAATCAAAAGCAGACCAACCCAAAAAGACCAAATCTACTACCTCAAAATCACAAAAAACAAAAAAAGTTAGCAAAAAGTAATTACAAGTTGTATAAGTTGAACGAATCAACTTATGACAAAAAATATACCTGAATATATGAATACTCTAATTCCTATGGTTGTTGAACAATCATCTAAAGGAGAAAGAGCTTATGATATTTATTCTAGACTTTTAAAAGAGAGAATTGTTTTTGTAGTTGGACCAATTAATGACATTGTAGCTTCTGTTGTTACTGCTCAATTATTATTTTTAGAATCTGAAAATTCTAAGAAAGATATTTATTTATATATAAATAGCCCTGGAGGATTAGTTACTGCAGGTTTAGGAATTTACGATACAATGCAATATATAAAACCAGATGTTTCCACTTTATGTATTGGTCAAGCTGCTTCAATGGGGTCTTTTCTTCTTTCAGCAGGTCAAAAGGGTAAAAGATTTTCTTTGCCAAATTCAAGAATTATGGTTCATCAACCTTCGGCAGGTTTTCAAGGACAAGCAACTGATATTGAGATACATGCAAATGAAGTTCTTTCTCTAAAAAAAAGACTTAATGAAATTTATTCTACAAATACAGGTAAACCAGTAGATGAAATTAAGAAAGCTCTTGAGAGAGATAATTTTATGACTCCAAAAAATGCTAAAGACTTTGGTTTAATAGATCAAGTAGTCGAAAAACGAACTTAATACATAAGATATTGAAAAATACACAACTCATACTTGATTATTGTGAGTCACTTATATTATGGTGTCTTAATTGATTCGTTAAAAAATAATTTATGACAACTAATAATAAAAATATTCTTTACTGTTCTTTTTGTGGAAAAAGCCAGCATGAGGTAAGAAAACTGATTGCGGGCCCAACAGTATTTATTTGTGATGAGTGTGTTGAACTATGCATGGATATCATTAAAGAAGAAAGCAAAGATACCCTTGTTAAACATCAAGATGGCTTACCACCGCCAAAAGAAATTTGTGCTGTTTTAGACGACTATGTAATTGGACAACAACATGCAAAAAAAGTTTTATCAGTTGCGGTACACAATCATTACAAAAGATTAAATTACGAAAATAAAACTAGCAAAACAGTAGAGTTAGCTAAATCAAATATTTTATTAGTTGGTCCTACGGGATGTGGTAAAACTTTATTAGCACAGACACTCGCTAGGATTTTAGACGTTCCATTTACAATGGCCGACGCCACCACTTTAACTGAAGCCGGTTATGTAGGTGAAGATGTTGAAAATATTATTTTAAAATTATTGCAATCTGCTGACTATAATGTTGATAAAGCCCAACGTGGAATTGTTTATATTGATGAGGTTGATAAAATTAGTAGAAAATCTGAAAACCCATCAATTACAAGAGATGTGTCAGGAGAAGGTGTTCAACAAGCTTTATTAAAAATTATGGAAGGTACAGTTGCAAGTGTACCCCCTCAAGGAGGAAGAAAACATCCACAACAAGAATTTTTGCAAGTTGATACAACGAATATATTGTTTATTTGTGGAGGAGCTTTTGCAGGTTTAGATAAAATTATTTCTCAAAGAGATAGGGGAACGTCAATTGGTTTTGGTGCTGAAGTTAAAAATACTGAAGATAAAAAAACTGGAGAATGGATGAAAAGTTTAGAGCCTGAAGACTTACTAAAATATGGTTTAATTCCAGAATTTATTGGTCGATTGCCAATAGTTGCAACTCTTGAAGACTTGGATGAAAAATCTTTAGTTAAAATTCTTCAAGAACCAAAGAATTCACTTATTAAACAGTATCAAGAATTATTTAAATTAGAAGGTGTAAAACTTACATTTAAAGATTCTGCTGTAAAAGAAATTGCCATCAAAGCTATAAAGAAAAAAACTGGAGCTAGAGGATTAAGATCTATATTGGAAAATATTTTATTAAAAACCATGTATGATTTACCAAGCCAGAACAATGTTGAAGAGGTCATTATTGATCTATCTGTCGTTAAGGGACAAAGCCAACCTATTGTTGTTCATTCAAAAAATCAGATCAAGAGCAAGGCTGAGAAGACATCAGCAGCTTAATATGCGTTAATTAGCATAAAAAATTAGTTGCAATATTAATATTAATATCCATATTTAACTTATGGAAGTTAAAGCAAGTCTACCGTTGTTGCCCTTGAGAGATATCGTTGTATTTCCCAGTATGATTATCCCTCTTTTTGTTGGTAGGGACAAATCTATTTCAGCACTTAATGAAGTTATGAAAAATGATAAAAAAATTATTTTAGCAACTCAAAAGAACTCTGAGGTTGATGATCCAAAAAAAAGTGATGTATATATGTTTGGTTGTGAAGGAAATATATTACAACTTCTTAAATTACCTGATGGAACAGTAAAAGTTTTAGTTGAAGGCATCAAAAGAGTAAAAATTTTAGATTTTATAGAAAATGAAAAATTTATTACTTGTGATTTCAGTCATCACAATGATCAATTACCAAAAAATGAAAATTTATTACCATTAGCTTTGACTGCAGTAAGAAGATTAGAAAAACTAACTTCGATAAATAAAAAAATTTCCAATGAGACTATAAATAAAATAAAAGAACTAAAAGATCCATCTATACTTGCTGACAATATTGCCTCACATCTAAATACTTCAATTACTGAAAAACAACAAATATTTGAATTAATTGATGTTAAAAAGAGACTTAATGCAATTATTAAAGTGATGGAGAATGAAGCAAGCATTATAGGAGTTGAAAAACGAATTAGAGGTAGAGTTAAAACTCAAATGGAAAAAACTCAAAGGGAGTATTATTTAAACGAACAACTTAAAGCTATTCAGAAAGAGCTTGGAGAAATTGAAGATGGCAAAGATGAAACTTCAAGTTTAAATAAATCTATATTGAAAGCAAAAATGCCAAAAGAGGTTCAAAAAAAATGCATGTCAGAATTGAAAAAATTAAAAAACATGAGTCCAATGTCAGCTGAAGCAACTGTGGTAAGAAATTATCTTGATTGGATGATTGATCTACCTTGGTATAAAAAAGATGAAATTGATATCGACTTAAATAAAGCTTTAAAAACATTAGATGAAGATCATTTTGGTTTAGAAAAAATTAAAGAAAGAATAATTGAATTTCTAGCTGTTCAAAAAAGAATGGAAAAAATTAAAGGACCAATATTATGTTTAGTTGGCCCTCCTGGTGTTGGAAAAACATCTTTAGGAAAATCTATAGCAAAAGCTACAAATAGACAGTTTGTAAGAATGTCTCTTGGGGGCATAAGAGATGAAGCTGAAATTAGAGGTCATAGAAGAACTTACATTGGATCATTACCAGGTAAAATTATTCAAATGATGAAAAAAGCTGGAACTAAAAACCCTTTAATTTTACTTGATGAGGTTGATAAAATTGGAAATGATTATAGAGGTGATCCATCATCAGCTTTACTTGAGGCTTTAGACCCAGAACAAAATACTAGTTTTAATGATCATTATTTAGAAGTTGACTATGATCTTTCAGATGTGATGTTTGTGACTACAGCCAATACATTAAATATTTTACCCCCTCTATTAGATAGAATGGAAGTAATTAGAATACCCGGGTATACTGAAGATGAAAAAATTAATATTGCAAACAATTTTTTACTTCCAAAACAAATTAAAGCAAATGGTGTAAAAGATCATGAATTTGAAGTGACAGATGGAACAGTCAAAGAAATAATTAGAAATTATACACGTGAGTCAGGCGTAAGAAACTTAGAAAGAGAAATTTCTAAAATCACAAGAAAAGTTGTAAAAAAAGTTGTAAATAATGAAGAAAAAAAAGTTGTAGTAGATGATAAAAATCTTTCAGATTTTTTAGGAGTTAAGAAATTTAAATATGGAGAATTAGAAAATAAAAATAGAGTAGGTATCGTTACCGGCTTAGCATGGACTGAAGTAGGTGGGGAAATTTTAAAAATTGAAACTGTAAACATGCCAGGAAAAGGTAGAATGCAAATTACTGGAAAATTAGGCGATGTAATGCAAGAGTCAGTTAAAGCAGCAAAATCTTTTGTTCGATCAAAAAGCTTAGAGTATGGAATAATTCCACCAATATTTGAAAAGAAAGATTTTCACATTCACGTTCCTGAGGGAGCTACCCCAAAAGACGGACCTTCAGCAGGTATTGGAATGGTTGCATCAATAGTATCATCTATTACAAATAATCCTGTCAATAGAGAAATTGCAATGACAGGTGAAGTTACAGTAACAGGACAAGTTCTAGAAATTGGTGGTTTAAAAGAAAAATTATTGGCCGCACATAGGGCTGGTATTAAACATGTTATTATTCCAAAAGATAATGAAAAAAATCTTGTAGATATTCCTCAAAAAATTAAAGATGAAATTAAAATTACTCCAGTAGAAACTGCTGATGAAGTTTTAAAAATTGCTCTAACAAAAGAACTTAAACCAACAGAATGGGTTGAACCTGAAAAAATTTCAGACAATAAAAAAGAAGACAAGACTCAAGCTAGCATCCAATAATATTATTTTAGTCTCATCAACCAATAATTCTTTTTTTTAAAGATTATGTTATATTTATAGTTAAAACTTGCTATATGAATACTGTAAAAAAATTGATTGAAGAAGGCATAGCTTTTCATAAAAACAATAAATTAAATGATGCAAAAATTAAATATCTGGAAGTTTTAAAAATAGATCAAAAAAATTTTCAGATTAACAGACTATTAGCTTTAATTGAATATTCTTTAGAAAACTATAGCAATTCATTAAAATTATTTGGCGAGTGTATAAAGGCAAAACCTAACAATTCTGAAGTATACTCAGACAGAGCAGTAGTCTATCATAAATTAAAAGAAACTGAAAAAGCAGAAAAGGACTATTTGAAAGCTATTGATATTGATAATAATACAAATGCCTTATTTAATTATGCAAATCTTTTAAAAGAAAATAACAAGTTAGATGAATCTGTTTTTAATTATAACCTTGCAATTAAAGCAAAACCTGACTTTACAAGCGCTTATCAAAACAGGGGTTTAGTAAAATTTATACAACATAAAGATCAAGAGGCACTTAATGACTTCAATGAAGTAATAAAAATTAATTCTAATCACGCAAATGCACATTTTTTAAAATCGGCAATTGAATTAAAAAAAGAAAATCTTATTGAAGGTTTTAAAAATTATGAATGGAGATGGAAGTCATCATTATTTTTTGATAAAATTAGAAATTTTAATAAAAGAACATGGGATGGAAATGAAGACATTAAAAATAAAACAATCTTATTATATTCAGAACAAGGTTTAGGTGATCAAATACATTTTATAAGATTTGTTAATTTAATTATAGAAAAAGGTGCTAATGTTATTGTTGAAGTTGATCCTAGATTGTTAAAATTATTTAAATATACAACTAATTTTAAAAATATTTATTCTCAAGGTGATAAGTTGCCGAATTTTGATCTACAATGTCCAATAATGTCTTTACCTTATAAATTAAAAATTGACATCAATTCCATTCCAAACAAACCTTATTTAAAATGTAATGCTGAAAATATAGAAAAGTGGAAAAAATTATTAGATAAAAATTATAAAAATATAGGAGTTAATTGGCAAGGAGGTGTTGATCCAAGACAAGATGCTGGTCGTTCATTTAGATTAGATAATTTTGAAGAAATTTCAAAAATAGACGGTATTAAGTTATTTAGTTTGCAAAAAATTAATGGAGTTGATCAAATTAAAAGTAAAAAAGATAAATTTAATTTGAATATAATTGACAATTTAGATAATGACGCTCCATTTGTAGATACCGCAGAATTAATATCTAATTTAGATTTAATAATTACATCTGATACATCAATTGCACATTTATCAGGATCGCTTGGAAAAAAAACTTTTTTGCTAATTCAAAAATATGCTGAATGGAGATGGTTTGAAAATAGACCAGATTCACCTTGGTATTCAAATATGAAAATATTTCGCCAAAAAACTGATGGTGATTGGGACTCAGTATTTTCAGAGATGAAAGATGATTTGATAAAATTATTCAAATAATTGCTTCACTTGCAAATGAATTGTTGTTATATAGAGCCTTGTTTTAGGGCGGTTAGCTCAGTTGGTAGAGCATCTCGTTTACACCGAGAGGGCCAAAGGTTCGAGTCCTTTACTGCCCACCACAAATATTGGGGGGGGTGTAGCTCAGTTGGTTAGAGCGATCGCCTGTCACGCGATAGGTCGAGGGTTCGAGTCCCTTCACTCCCGCCACTTAATTAATAAGTTTTATTAAATCGTTAAACGTTTGTTAATAAATGTGACTTTAAGTTATCTTTATATTTTGCTTAAAAAGCATATATATATAATTCTATGTTATCTGATTTTTTAAAAGATTATTTATCTATAATTATATTTTTAATAATTGCGTTAGGTTTAAGTGTAGCTTTTATTGTTCTAAATTTTATTTTATCACCAAAAAAACCAGACCCAGAAAAGTTATCTGCTTATGAATGTGGTTTTGAAGCTTTTGACGATTCAAGAATAGAATTTGATGTTAGATTTTATTTAGTTGCAATTTTATTTATTATATTTGACTTAGAAATTGCATTTCTTTTTCCATGGGCAATCACATTAGGAAATATTGGCTTGTTAGGATTTTGCTCTATGATGATATTTCTTTTTATTTTAACAGTTGGTTTTATTTATGAATGGAAAAAAGGAGCATTAGATTGGGAATAAATAATGCAACTAGATAATAAAAAAATCCCTGATGAGTTTAAAAAGTTGGCAGAAGATTTTAGCAAAAATGGTTTTATAACAACAAGCTTTGATAATTTAATAAATTGGTCAAGAGCTGGATCTTTACACTGGATGACTTTTGGTCTTGCTTGTTGTGCCGTTGAAATGATGCAAACTTCAATGCCAAGATATGATCTTGAAAGATTTGGTGCTGCGCCCCGCGGGTCCCCTAGGCAATCTGATGTTATGATTGTAGCTGGAACGTTAACAAATAAAATGGCACCAGCTCTTAGAAAAGTTTATGACCAAATGCCAGAACCTAGATACGTTATATCTATGGGTAGCTGTGCAAATGGTGGAGGTTACTATCATTACTCTTATTCTGTAGTTAGAGGATGCGATCGAATTGTACCTGTAGATATTTATGTACCAGGTTGCCCTCCATCAGCAGAGGCATTGTTGTATGGAATATTACAATTACAAAAAAAAATCAGAAATAGCGGATCTTTAGAAAGATAAAGGTAAATGAAAAGTTTATCAGATTTAGAAAAAAAAATTAACTCAGAACTTACAACAAAAATTAACGATTCTAATATTTCTCATGAGCAACTTTATTTAAGCATTGATAATGAAGATTTGTTAGATGTAATTTTATTTCTTAAAATAAACAATGATACTAAATTCAAGCAACTAATTGATATTACTGCTGTTGACTACCCAGAAAATTCAAAAAGATTTAAGATGATTTATTTACTTCTAAGTCATCAATTTAATCAAAGAATTGTAATCAGTTGTTTAATAAATGAAAACGAAGTTGTTTCATCGTTAACAAAAATTTTTCCATCTGCCAATTGGATGGAAAGAGAGGTTTTTGACATGTATGGTGTAAAATTTAAAGATCATCCTGATTTAAGGAGAATATTAACTGATTATGATTTTAAAGGTTTTCCTTTAAGAAAAGATTTTCCTTTAACTGGACATACCGAAGTTCGCTACAGTGAAGATCAAAAAAAAGTTATTTATGAACCTGTCAAACTTGAGCAAAACTATAGAAACTTTGATTATCAAAGTCCTTGGGAAGGAACAAAATATATTAAAGAAAAAACAAAAGAATAATGCCAAAAAAAAATAAAACTTTAAATCTTAATTTTGGGCCTCAACATCCTGCCGCTCATGGTGTTTTAAGATTGATACTTGAACTTGATGGAGAAGTTGTAGAAAAAGCTGATCCTCACATTGGTCTGCTTCACAGAGGAACTGAAAAATTGATTGAAAACAAAACTTATATGCAGGCCGTACCTTATTTTGATAGGTTGGACTACGTTGCACCAATGAATCAAGAGCATGCATTCGCTTTAGCTATAGAAAAAATACTTAAAATTGAAGTTCCTGCAAGAGCACAATTTATAAGAGTTATGTTTTGTGAAATAGGTAGAATTTTAAGTCATATTTTAAATATTACTACTCATGCTCTGGATGTTGGAGCTTTAACTCCTTCATTATGGGGATTTGAAGAAAGAGAAACTTTAATGACTTTTTATGAACGTGTCTCTGGGTCAAGGCTTCATGCTAATTATATTAGAGCCGGAGGAGTTCATAAAGATTTACCTAGAGGTTTAGATAACGATATTGCTAAGTTCTGTGAAACTTTTCCTAAAATTATAAACGATCTTGAAACTTTACTTACCGATAATAGAATTTTTAAACAAAGGAATGTTGATATTGGCATAGTGTCAAAAGAAGATGCATTAGATTATTCTTTTTCAGGAGTTATGATGAGAGGCTCTGGTATTCCTTGGGATTTAAGAAAATCACAACCATATGATTGTTACAATCAAGTGAATTTTAAAATACCTATTGGAAAAAATGGCGATTGTTACGATAGATATTTGTGCAGGATTGAAGAAATGAAAGAAAGTGTAGAAATTATTAAACAATGTTTGTCAATGATGCCAAAAGGTGCCGTTAAATCAGAAGATGCAAAAATAACTCCACCACCAAAAAAAGAACTTAAAGAATCTATGGAAGCATTAATTCATCATTTTAAATTATTTACAGAAGGATATCGTGTTGAAAAAGATGAAATTTATACCGCAGTTGAAGCACCCAAAGGTGAATTTGGTGTTTATTTAATTTCGGATGGTACAAATAAACCTTACAAATGTAAAATTAGAGCACCTGGATTTTCACATCTCCAAGCTATGGATTACTTAATTAAAGGCCATATGTTGGCAGATGTTCCAGCTGTTTTAGGATCACTCGATGTAGTTTTTGGAGAAATTGACAGATGAGTATTAAAAAAATATCGAAAGAACAACCAGATAAATTTGAATTTACTTTAGATAATTTAGAAAAAGTTAAAAAAATAATTAATAAATATCCTGATGGAAAACAACAGAGCGCGGTAATGCCTCTGCTTTATTTGGCACAAAAACAAAACAATAATTGGATACCTCTGTCTGCAATTAAATATATAGGTAAGTTTTTAGAGATGCCTTATATTAAAGTTTATGAAGTAGCAACTTTTTACACGATGTATAATTTAACTCCTGTTGGTAATCATTTTATTCAAGTATGTACTACTACTCCATGTATGATTAGAGGTGCTTATAAATTAGTGGAAGCATGTAAAGAAAAAATATCACCGAATGAAAATGAATTATCAAAAGACAAAAACTGCTCTTGGATGGAAGTTGAATGTTTAGGAGCGTGTGTAAATGCTCCTATGATACAAATTAATAATGATTATTATGAAGATTTGGATAAAGAAAAAACATTAAAAATAATAGATCAAATTTTAAAAGGAGAAACTCCTAAACCTGGATCGTATAGAGGTCGACTAAACACTGAACCTGAAAACAACAGAAAAACACTAATGGACACAAAAAATGCTTAAGGACGAAAATAGAATATTTAAAAATCTTTATAACGACAAGGGTGTTGACGTTAAGTGTGCACAGGAAAGAGGAGATTGGATTAATACAAAAGAATTGTGCTCAAAAGGTAGGGACTGGATAATCAACGAAATTAAAGCATCTGAACTTAGGGGAAGAGGAGGGGCTGGTTTTCCAACTGGTTTAAAGTGGTCTTTTGCACCCAAAGAAGTTAAATCAAGACCTCATTATTTAATAATTAATGCGGATGAGTCAGAGCCTGGAACATGTAAAGATAGGGATATTTTAAGGTTTGAACCACATAAATTAATTGAAGGTTGTTTGATTGCTTCTTACGCAGTCAATGCCCATGTTTGTTATATATATATAAGAGGAGAATATTTTAATGAAGGAGAAAAACTTCAAAAAGCAATTGATGAAGCTTATCAAAAAAATTTAATTGGCAAAAATGCATCTGGGACTGGGTGGGATTTTGATATTTTTATTCATTATGGAGCTGGAGCGTATATTTGTGGAGAAGAAACGGCCCTACTTGAAAGTTTGGAAGGCAAGAAAGGACAACCAAGATTAAAACCTCCTTTTCCTGCTTTAATAGGATTATACGGATGTCCAACTATTATTAACAATGTTGAAACTATTGCGGTTGTTCCAACAATATTACGAAGAGGTAGCAAATGGTTTGCATCATTAGGAAAACCTAAAAATACAGGTAGTAAAATTTTTTGTATTTCAGGAAATGTCAATAATCCTTGCAATGTTGAAGAAGAAATGGGGATTCCATTAAAAAATTTAATAGAAAATCATGCAGGAGGAGTAATTGGCGGATGGGAAAATTTGAAAGCAGTAATTCCTGGTGGATCTTCAATGCCTTTGTTACCAAAAAAAACATGCGATACAATCACAATGGATTTTGATTCATTAATTCAGGAAAAAAGTGGACTAGGCACTGCAGGAGTAGTTGTAATAAATAACGATCAAGACATAATTAAATGCATAGCAAGAATTGCTAGGTTTTATAAACATGAAAGTTGTGGCCAATGTACACCATGTAGAGAGGGAACTGGATGGATGTGGAGAATGCTTGAACGTATGTCAAGAGGTGAAGCATCAAAAGATGAAGTTAACATGCTAATGGATGTTACAAAACAAATTGAAGGACATACAATTTGTGCATTTGGAGAAGGTTCAGCTTGGCCTGTCCAAGGATTATTAAGGAATTTTAAAAAAGAAATTGAGAAAAAAAATAATTTTAATCCAATTATAAAACAAAGCAAAAATATACCATATTTAGTTGATCAACATTTATTAGATAAAAAAAATGCTTAAATTAAAAGTTAACAATTTAGATATAGAGGTAGATGAAGGATTAACAGTTCTTCAAGCTTGCGAAAAAGCTGGAGTGGAAATTCCTAGATTTTGTTATCATGAAAAATTATCAATAGCTGGTAATTGTAGAATGTGTTTGGTTGAAATAGAAAAATCTCCCAAACCAGTTGCTTCATGCGCTATGCCGGCCACTGAAGGAATGAATATAAAAACCAACACATCTTTTGTGGAAAAATCTAGAAAAGGTGTAATGGAATTTTTACTTGCAAATCACCCTTTGGATTGTCCTGTTTGTGACCAAGGGGGAGAATGCGACCTTCAAGATCAATCTATGTTTTATGGTATTGATAAATCTAGATACAAAGAAAACAAACGATCTGTTCCAGAAAAAAATATGGGTCCTTTAATTAAAACACAAATGACGAGATGTATTCATTGCACAAGATGCATAAGATTTGCTACTGAAATAGCTGGAGTTCCTGAATTAGGAGCTATTGGTAGAGGGGAAAATATGGAAATAACAACATATTTAGAAAAATCAATGGAATCAGAATTGTCAGCAAATGTAATTGATTTATGCCCAGTCGGAGCTTTAACGTCAAAACCTTATGCATTTGAAGCAAGACCATGGGAACTAAAAAAAACGGAAACAATTGATGTTATGGATGCTGTGGGATCCAACATAAGAGTGGATACATATGGATGGGAAGTTAAAAGAATTTTACCAAAAATTAATGAAGATATTAATGAGGAATGGATTTCAGATAAAACAAGGTATGCATGTGATGGACTATTAAACCAGAGGTTGGACACGCCATATGTTAAATATAAAAATGGGAAATTTGAAAAGGCTTCTTGGAACGAAGTTTATAATATAATTAAAGGAAAAATTAAGAACACTGATAGCAGTAAAATATGTGGTTTTGCAGGTGATTTAGTTAACATGGAAACACTTTATGTATATAAAGAGTTTTTTAATAAATCATTAAATTCAAAAAATATAGAATCTAGAAATAATCATATTTATTTAAATACTGAGAAGAGAGAGAATTATCTATTCAATTCAACAATAAATGGAATTGAAGAGAGTGACTTTATATTTTTAATAGGAACAAACCCAAGATTTGAGTCAACAATTTTAAATGCAAGAATAAGAAAATCTTATTTGAAAAATAAAACTGAAATAATTTCTTTAAGCGATGTTGGTGATTTAACTTATCCTTATAAAAAATTAGACGGCAACATAAAAATAATAAAAGAAATTGTTAATAATCAACATGAAATTTCAAAAAAAATTAAAGATTCAAAAAAACCAATAATAGTGTTTGGTCAATCATCATTAGAGCTAAAATTTGGAAAATATATTTTTGAATCTATAAAATCTTATTTGATTAAAAATGAAAAAATCACAAATGATTGGAATTCTTTAAATACAATATCGGAAAATGCGTCTACTGTTGGAAGTTTTGATTTAGGAATATATAAAACCGATGATGGATCAAATCAAGTATTAACAGATTTAGAAAATCACAAACATGAAATCGTTTATTTACTAGGAGTAGATAGTTTAAAATTCAAAAAACAAAATGAATTTATTATATATCAAGGTAGTCATGGTGACAAAGGTGCAGAAATTGCTGACATCATATTACCAGGATCTGCTTACACTGAACAAGATGGTTTTTTTACAAATTTAGAAGGAAAATTACAAAAAGCATTTAAGGCATCATATCCGCCAGGCGAAGCAAAAGAAGATTGGAAAATAATAAATGAATTATCTGAAGTTATAACTGATAAAAAATTATTTAATAACAAAGTTGATTTAGAAAATAGTATGTTAAATTATTTAAATTTGTTTAAAGAAAAAAATTTAACCAAAAAATTTTTAGAACTAACTGATTTGCCTTTCTCGAACGAAAAATTAATAATTAAAGATCAAGATTATTATTATTCAAATTCAATTGCTAGAGCCTCAAAAACAATGTCTGATTGTAGAAATTCAAAAAATCATATTAAAGCTACTGGAACAGAAGGGTAAAAATGTTTGAATATTTTAATATAGTTTTACTAGAAATTTATAAAATTTTATTTTTATTGGTACCGGTATTAGTTTCGGTTGCAATGATTGTTTGGTTGGATAGACGAATTTGGGCTTTTGTACAAAAAAGACGTGGACCAAATGTAGTTGGTCCTTTTGGATTACTTCAATCTTTAGCTGATGCTTTAAAATATATCTTTAAAGAAATAATTATTCCAGCAAGCTCTAATAAAATTATTTTTATTTTGGCACCTATAGTCACAATGACTTTAGCTTTGATAGCTTGGGCTGTAATTCCTTTTAGTGAGACACATGTGCTAGCTAATATAAACGTTGGTATTCTTTATTTATTTGCTGTTTCATCTTTGGGAGTTTATGGAATCATTATGGGAGGTTGGGCATCTAACTCTAAATATCCTTTTCTTGGAGCAATAAGATCTGCTGCTCAAATGGTTTCGTATGAAGTTTCTATAGGCATAATTATAATCAATGTTCTTTTATGTGTGGGATCATTGAATCTTAATGACATTGTTTTAGCACAAAAGAAAATTTGGTTTATAATACCATTATTTCCTATGTTTGTTATTTTTTTTATATCTGCCTTAGCGGAAACAAATAGACCTCCTTTTGATTTACCGGAAGCAGAAGCAGAACTGGTTGCTGGTTATCAAACTGAATATTCTGGAATGATGTACGCAATGTTTTGGTTAGGTGAGTATGCAAATATTTTATTAATGTGCGCAATGGGTTCGATATTGTTTTTAGGAGGATGGTTACCACCAGTAGAAATTTTTCCCTTTAACTTAATACCCGGAGCACTTTGGTTAATTTTTAAAATATTGTTATTATTTATTCTTTTTGCATTAGTAAAAGCAATAGTTCCAAGATACAGATATGATCAACTTATGAAATTAGGTTGGAAAATATTTTTACCTTTTTCATTAATTTGGGTGGTTATCACTGCAAGTTATTTGTTTTATTTTAATTTACTACCAACTATTTAATTATGAAAATTTTTAGAATATTTAAAACAATTTTTTTAATAGATTTTTTACTTGCTTTCATCATTGCTATTAAAGAAATTTTCAAAAGCAAAAAAACCATCAATTACCCATTTGAAAAAGGAAAAATAAGTCCCAGATTCAGGGGAGAACATGCACTTAGAAGGTATCCTAATGGTGAAGAAAGATGTATTGCTTGTAAGCTTTGTGAGGCAGTATGTCCAGCTCAGGCAATTACCATTGAGTCAACTGAAAGAGAAGATGGAAGTCGCAAAACCACTAGATATGATATTGATATGATGAAATGCATTTACTGCGGTCTATGTGAAGAATCTTGCCCTGTAGATGCTATTGTTCAAGGACCCAACTTTGAATTTTCAACAGAAACAAGAGAAGAACTTTATTACAACAAGCAAAAACTTTTAGATAATGGTGATAGATGGGAAAATATTTTAGCTGCCAATATTAAAGCAGATAATTTTTACAGATAGCAATATGTTAGCTCATGCAATATTTTTTTATACATTTTCATTTATAGCAATTATTTCAGCTATAATGTTAACTGTTTCAAAAAATACAGTCCATTCAGTTTTCTTTTTGATTTTAGATTTTATTAGTATTTCGTGCTTATTTATTATGATTGGCGCTGAATTCATAGGAATGATGATGTTGATTGTTTATGTTGGAGCTGTAGCTGTTTTGTTTCTTTTTGTTGTAATGATGTTAAATGTAACACAACAAGAAAATCAATGGTTTATTTCAACTAAAAGCTCTACACATTTACCAGTAGGCTTATTAATTAGTTTAGTTATTTTTTTTGAACTAATAGTAGTAATTGGCGGCTGGAAATTTAAACCAGATTTAGTGACATCAATGTCATTATCTATTAATCAAAATATTACAAATACACACTCATTAGGAAATGTAATTTATACTGACTATATTCATATATTTCAGCTAAGTGGCATGATTTTGCTTGTTGCTATGATAGGCGCAATTGTTCTTACATTTAGGCAAAGGTCAGGTGTGAAAAGACAAAGTTACTTTAAACAAATTTCTAGGGAAAAATCTGAAGGAGTTAAATTAGTAGACGTAGAAAGGAACAAAGGAGTTAATCTTGATGATTGATATTGGGTTAGGACACTATTTAACGCTTGGTGCAATTATTTTTACAATTGGTGTTATTGGGATTTTTTTAAATAGAAAAAATATTATTGTAATATTAATGAGCATTGAACTTATTTTGCTAGCCGTTAACATTAACTTAGTATCTTTTTCGATATTTTTAAACAATTTAATAGGCCAAGTATTCACAGTGTTTATATTGACTGTTGCCGCTGCTGAAGCAGCTATTGGATTAGCAATTATTGTTGTTTACTATAGAAATGCTGGCACAATAAGTGTTGAAGAAATAAATAAATTAAAAGGATAATTATGGAATTAGCCTTGTTATTTCTTCCTCTAACATCTTTTATTATTTCAGGTTTTTTTGGAAAATATATTGGAGATAGACTATCCGAAATTATTACAAGTTTATTTGTTTCTATATCAGCTGTATTAGCTTTAATCATATTTTACGAAGTCATAACAAAAGGGTACACTAATAATGTTGTCATAGCTTCATGGATTCATTCAGGATCTCTAAATGTTAATTGGTCAATTAAAGTGGACGCTGTATCTGCGGTAATGCTTGTAGTAGTTACATTAATATCTTCATTGGTCCATATTTATTCAATTGGTTATATGTCTCATGACGCACACAAACCAAGATTTATGGCCTACTTGTCGCTTTTTACTTTTGCAATGTTGACTTTAGTAACCTCAGATAATTTTTTACAATTATTTTTTGGATGGGAAGGTGTTGGACTTTGTTCATATTTTTTAATTGGTTTTTGGTATAAAAAAGATTCTGCAAATGCAGCAGCTATAAAAGCTTTTGTAGTTAATAGAGTGGGTGATTTTGGTTTTGCATTAGGAATATTTTTAATTTTTTATTTATTTGGAACAGTAAATTACAATGAAGTATTTCAACAAATTCCACAAAATCTAAATAATAAATTAACTTTTTTCGGCCTTCAACTTAACTCAATAGATTTAATTTGTATGCTTCTATTTATTGGAGCTATGGGTAAATCTGCACAAATATTATTACACACTTGGCTCCCTGATGCAATGGAAGGTCCAACACCTGTTTCTGCATTAATTCATGCTGCCACAATGGTTACAGCTGGTGTTTTTCTGGTTGTTAGGTGTTCACCTATTTTTGAATATTCTCAATTTACATTAAATATAATTACTTTTGTTGGAATGATCACAGCATTTTTTGCTGCAACAGTTGCTTTAGTACAAAATGATATAAAAAAAATTATAGCATATTCCACATGTAGCCAATTAGGTTACATGTTCTTTGCAGCTGGTGTTGGCGCTTATAATGTTGCTATGTTCCATTTATTTACACATGCCTTTTTTAAAGCTTTATTATTTTTAGGCTCTGGATCAGTCATACACTCTTTTAAAGATGAGCAAGATATTAATCAAATGGGAGGAGTATGGAAAAAATTACCATATACATGGGTTTTAATGATTATTGGAACTTTAGCATTAACAGGCTTCCCATTTTTATCAGGCTTTTATTCTAAAGATGCAATAATTGAATATGCATATTTAAGAGGAAATACTGCCGGGTATTATGCTGTCACTGTAGGAATCTTTACTGCTTTATTAACTTCAATTTATTCATGGAGGTTAATTTTTAAAACTTTCCATGGAGATTATAATAATAATAAATTGAAAATTGATACCATGCATGAGTCTCCATTAGTTATGTTAATTCCTTTGATAGTATTGGCAATTGGTGCCTTATTTGCTGGTTACTTCTTTAAAGAATTATTTATTGGCTATTCTAGTAGCAATTATTTCTGGACTGATTCAATTAAATTTTTATTACCATTAAGTTTAGACCATCCACCATTATGGATAATTTATTTTACTCCAGTAATAGTGGTTTTATCTATACCATTTTCTTATTATTTATTTGTAAAAAATAAAAATATTCCTAATTGGTTAAAAAATGAAAATAAACCATTATACAATTTTTTAATTAATAAATGGTACTTTGATGAATTATACGATTACATTTTTGTTAAACCATCAAAAAAAATTGGAATTTTCTTTTGGAAAAATATTGATATAAAATTTATTGATAAATTTGGACCAGATGGAATATCTAATTTAATTAAATTTTTTTCAAATAAAGCAGTTAAATTTCAGAGTGGATTTATTTACCAGTATGCATTTATTATGTTACTTGGATTTTCTGCACTCCTTACATACTTAATTTTAATATAATGAATTTTCCAATTTTATCTTCATTAATCTTACTGCCTTTAGTCGGTTCGTTGTTCATACTATTTGTGAAAAGCGATTCATCAAATAACTACCAAAGTAGCAAGTATGTTGCTTTATTTACATCTTTTGTAAATTTCTTTATTTCAATTTATCTTTGGTATTTATTTGATAATACTATTTCTGAATTCCAGTTTATTGAAGACAAAGAATGGTTAAGGGGATTTGTAAATTACAAAGTTGGAATAGATGGTATTTCTATACTATTTATTTTATTAACTACATTTATTACTCCTTTATCTATAATTTCAATAAATAATTCTATTTCATTTAGATTAAAAGAATTTTTAATTGCAATTTTAGTTATGGAAAGTTTAATGATCGGCGTTTTTTGTTCATTAGATTTAATAATATTTTACTTATTTTTTGAAGGTGGCTTAATACCAATGTTTTTAATTATTGGTATTTGGGGAGGCACAAGAAGAGTTTATTCAGCATTTAAGTTTTTTTTATTTACTTTGTTGGGTTCTGTATTAATGCTGGTAGCAATAATTACTATATATTGGATCACAGGCACAACCGATGTTGTTCAGCTTTATGAATTAGGAATTGATTGGAAATACCAAAATCTATTATGGCTAGCTTTTTTTAGTTCTTTTGCAGTTAAAACTCCAATGTGGCCTGTTCATACTTGGCTTCCTGACGCTCACGTTGAAGCTCCAACAGCTGGTTCTGTTTTTTTAGCGGCAATATTACTTAAATTAGCAGGATATGGCTTCATAAGATTTTCTCTAGGTTTGTTTCCTATAGCTTCTGATTTTTTTACACCATTAATTTACTCTTTAAGTTTAATTGCTATTGTATTCATATCCCTTGTCGCTTTGATGCAAGATGATATGAAAAAATTAATTGCATACTCTTCAGTTGCGCACATGGGTTTTGTTACTTTGGGCATTTTTACTTTAACTCAACAAGGCCTTGAAGGAAGTATAATTCAAATGATTAGTCACGGTCTTGTTTCGGCTGCTTTATTTTTATGCGTTGGTATTCTTTATGACAGGACTCATTCACGACTTATTAGTAGTTATGGAGGTATTGTTTCTATTATGCCAAAATATGCGGTAGTTCTTATGATTTTTACACTTGCCGCGATTGGATTGCCAGGCACAAGTGGCTTTATAGGTGAATTTTTAATTTTGCTTGGTGCTTTTCAAAAGAGCTTCATTGTAGCAGCTATTGCAAGTTTAGGAGTTATTTTTGCAGCAGCATATATGTTTTGGTTGTATAAAAGAGTTGTTTTTGGGAATTTAATTAACAAAGAATTATTTAAAATTCCAGACTTAAATAGATCAGAAATATTTATTTTGTGGAGTTTGGCCATACCAACATTATTTTTTGGTTTTTATCCAGAGCCGCTTATAAATACAATTGAAATTTCGATACAAGATTTGATTCAGATGTATGATTTGAACTTATCTTTCTATGCAGAATTTAATGGAGATAATTTAATTAAATGATTGACAATTTAAATTTTATATACCCCGAAGTATTTATTTCTTTATCAATAATGTTTTTGCTTTTATTAGGAGTATTTAAAAAAAATAGTACTAGTTTGGTTTACAACTTGTCGATTATTTTTTTAATTTTTACTTTAGCTTTAATTTTTAATTATCCACAAGAATCTAATATTAATTTATTTAATGATAGCTATGAAATAAATTTCTTTTCATCATTTATGAAAATTTTGACAATATCTTCGGGAATATTTGTGCTAATAGCGTCTTCAAAATACTTAAAAATATTTAAAATATTTCAAATTGAATACTCAATCTTACTTCTTAGTTCAATATTGGGAATGATGGTAATGATTAGTTCTAACGATTTAATCGTTTTTTATATCGGTCTTGAACTTCAGTCACTTTCATTATACGTGCTGGCTTCTTTTAATAGAGATCAAATTAAATCATCAGAATCTGGTTTAAAATATTTTATATTAAGCGCTTTATCATCAGGTTTATTGTTATACGGATGCTCTCTAATATATGGTTACACAGGATCAACAAATTTTATAATAATTTCTGAAAATATTGGCTTTGTTAACTATGGTTTAACGTTTGGAATAGTATTTATTTTAGTAGGCTTAGCATTTAAAATATCTGCTGTCCCTTTTCATATGTGGGCTCCAGATGTTTATGAAGGATCTCCTACATCAGTCACTCTATTTTTTGCTGTAGTTCCAAAAATTGCAGCACTAACTGTATTTATAAGATTTTTATATGTACCTTTTATTAACATGATTGATCAATGGCAAATAATTATAATCTTCTTATCAATTGCCTCAATGATTTTTGGTGCTTTAGCTGCAATTGGACAAAAGAATCTAAAAAGATTAGTTGCTTATAGTTCAATTGGTCATATGGGTTTTGCTTTAGCAGGTTTGTCTACAGGAACCAACGAAGGTATACAAAGTTCCATTATTTATATTTCAATTTATATTGTAATGAATTTGGGACTGTTTAGCTGCTTATTTATGCTAAAACGCAATGATAAATATTACGAAAATATTGATGATCTATCAGGCTTTTCAAAAAATCATCCTTTAATTTCTTTATCTTTATTAATTATTCTTTTTTCGTTAGCTGGAATACCTCCTATGGCAGGTTTTTTCGCTAAATTTTATTTATTCAAAGCTATAATACAAGAGCATATGTATTTTTTAGCGATAACAGGATTGTTATCAACTGTAATATCAGCTTTTTATTATTTAAGAATAATAAAAATTATTTATTTTGATCAAGAAAAAGAAAAATACGATTCTGATTACAATATTGGATTAAAAATCACATTATCCTTATCAACATTGTTAATTCTTTTATATTTCATTTATCCAAGCAGATTAGTAGAAATAGTGTCAAGAATTAATATTATTTAATGAAATTAAAAAAATTTAAATTTAAAATTGTTAATAGTACGAATGATATTGCAATAAGATTAATTAAAAAAACAAATAATAAATTTGGTATAATAGTTGCAGATAAGCAAAAAAAAGGTCGAGGTCAACATGGAAATAAATGGATTTCTTACAAAGGAAACTTGTTTGTAAGTATTTTTTTTAGCCTTGATAAAATTAATATGTCATTAAAACAATTAACTAAAACAAACTGTTTTTTAATTAAAAAAACACTGGCGCAATTTTGTAAGAAAAAAATTTACATTAAACCTCCAAATGATTTACTTATAAATAAAAAAAAGATTTGTGGAATTCTTCAAGAAACGCTTAAAAAAGCTGACTCTACATACTTTATTGTTGGAGTTGGTATAAATCTAATAAAAAGCCCACATATTGAAAATTATCCAACAACAAGTATTTTAGAACTAACGCAAAATAAAGTTAAAAAAAAAATTATTATTTCAGAATTAGCTAATATTTACGAAAAATTTATTGATAAAGTTTCAAAACTAAGTTTAAAAGCAGTAAAAAATTTATAAAATGTTTTTAGTTGGAGATATTGGAAATACTGATACCAAGATATGTTTAGTTAATTCGAGAAAAAAAATTATTAAAAAAATTAATTTTTCTTCAAAAAATATAACCAACACTCAATTAAAAGAAAAATTCAAGAAACTCAAATTACAAAATTTAAATTTAAAAAAATGTTTATTTTGCTCAGTTGTTCCAAAAACTTTCAAGATAATAAAAAAATATATTAAAAATAATTATAAGATTAAATGTTTTGAATTAAAAAATTTAAAAATTGACAAATTGATTAAAGTTAAAGTTAACAAAAAGCAAATTGGATCTGATCGTCTAGCAAATGCAATTGGGTCGATGAACAATAAAGACAATTTTATTATTTTAGATTTTGGTACAGCAACAACATTTGATGTTTTAGTTAAAAATGTTTATCTTGGTGGTATAATTTCCCCTGGTATAAAACTTTCTTTAGATACACTTGTTGAAAATGCATCATTAATACCCAATTTAAAACTTAGAAAAATTGATAAAGTAATTGGATCAAATACAGTTAATGCTGTTAGATCTGGTTTTTTTTTGGGTTATAGAGGTTTAATTGACAATATTGTAAACCTTATTAAAAAAGAAACTAAAAAATCTTTTAAAATAATAGTTACAGGTGGATTTTCACATTTGTTTAATAAATTTAATAATAAAAAAGTATCTATAAATAGAGACATTACAATTAAAGGCCTTATCAAGGTCTCTAATTTAATTAAATAGCAATGAAAGAAGAATTATTATTTTGTCCATTGGGAGGATCTGGCGAGATAGGCATGAACATGAATTTGTTTGCTTATGGTAATGCTGATAACAAAAAATGGATTATGGTTGATATAGGTGTAACTTTTGCTGATGATACTTTTCCTGGAATTGATCTAATTTATCCTGACCCAGGTTTTATAACTGATAAAAAAGACGATCTGCTGGGAATAGTTTTAACACATGCTCATGAAGATCATATAGGTGCGATTGCTCATCTATGGCCAAAATTAAAATGTAAAATTTTTGCAACACCATTTACTGCAATTTTAATAAGAGAAAAATTTAAAGAAAAAAAAATTGATATAACTAACAACTTACAAATTGTCGATTTAAATGGAAAAATAAAACTGGGTCCATTTAAAATTGAATACATAACATTAACTCACTCTATATTAGAACCAAATGGTTTAAGAATAGAAACACCAGCTGGGATTATATTACATACTGGTGATTGGAAAGTTGATCCAAACCCACTTATTGGAGGTAAAATAAATTCTGAAAGATTAAAAGAAATTGGCAATGAGGGTGTTCTTGCAATGATTTGCGACTCAACAAATGTTTTTAGCATCGGAAGATCAGGTTCTGAGCTCGATGTTAGAAAAAGTTTATTAAATATAATGGGTAGGTTTAAAAAAAGAATTATTGTTACATCATTTGCTTCAAATGTAGCACGAATGGAAACAGTTTTTTATTGTGCAGAAAATTTAGGTAGACAAATTTCATTAGTTGGTAGATCAATGAATCGTATATATAAAGCTGCAAAACAATGTGGTTACTTGAAAGATGTAATTGAACCAATTGACTCACGTGAGACTAAGAATTTTTCAAGAGAAAAAATAATTTATCTATGCACCGGAAGTCAAGGAGAACCAATGGGTGCAATGATGAGAATTTCTAATTATACTCATCCAGATGTTATTATTGAAAAAGATGATGCAGTTATATTTTCATCAAAAATTATTCCAGGAAATGAAAAAAAACTATACAAATTACATAATCAACTTGTAAAAAATGAAATTGAGGTAATTTCTGAAGAAAATGAATTTGTGCATGTTTCAGGACACCCAAATAGGGAGGACCTCAAAGACATGTATAACTGGGTTAAACCCAAATGTGTAATTCCTGTACATGGCGAACATAGACATATGATTGAACATATAAATTTTGCTAAAGAAATGCAGGTTCCTTATCCTGTGCAAGTAGAAAATGGAGATATTGTGAGATTATTCCCTGGTGATGAGCCAAAAGTTTATGATAAGGCGCCAAGTGGAAGACTTTATCTCGATGGAAATATTAGTGTAGAAGAAGATTCACAGTCAATTAAAGATAGAAAAAATTTGGGTAATAATGGATATATGGAAGTAACTATTTTAGTTACGTCTAAAGGAAATATTCATCAAAAGCCTATATTAACATTCAAAGGATTGCCAATTACTGAAACAGAAGATTTTATATATGGATTAGAAGAAGAAATAGAGAATACCACAAAAACTTTCTCTTTAAATAGCAAGAAACAAGAAAATAATTTAATTAATACAATTAAAACTGTTTGTAGAAAATATTCAAAGGAAAAAACAGGAAAAAAACCTTTTACAAACATAAACTTAGTGAGAATTTAATTGAATATTTTAATTTAAGAAACATAATAACTTAAAATGTACATATCAAAAGCATTCATACCAATTTTAAAAAACAACCCATCAGAAGCTAAAATTAAATCTCACCAATTAATGTTAAGAACCGGAATGATCAAGCAATCATCAGCTGGAATTTATTCATGGCTGCCGCTTGGTTTCAAAGTTATGAAAAAAATTGAAAAAATAGTTAGAGAAGAACAAAATAAAATAGGTGCTCATGAATTATTGATGCCAACTATACAATCGAGTGAAATTTGGAAAGAAAGTGGACGTTATGAAGATTATGGAGATGAAATGTTACGAATTAAAGATCGTCAGAATAGAGAAATGTTATATGGACCTACAAATGAAGAATTAATAACAGAAATATTTAGATCAAGTGTTAAATCATATAAATCATTACCTCAATTGCTTTACCACATACAATGGAAGTTTAGAGATGAACTTAGACCTAGATTTGGAATTATGAGATGTAGAGAATTTTTCATGAAAGATGCATATTCATTTGATATTAACGATGAAGAGGCTTTTTTTTCTTATAATAAATTTTTTCTTTCTTATTTAAGAACTTTTAAACGTTTGGCTTTAACAGCAATACCAATGGCTGCAGATACAGGACCTATAGGTGGAAATCTTTCACATGAGTTTATTATATTGGCTGAAACTGGCGAAAGTAAAATTTTTACCGATAAAAGAATTTTTGATGTTAGTAGCGATGGTTTTGATATTGAAAAAAAATCTTTAGAAGATTTAAGAAAAAAATATGAAAAATTTTATGCTGTTACAGATGAAAAATTCAATAAAAAAGAATTTGAAGAAAAAGTTTCTAAAGAAAATAGATTGACAACCAAAGGTATTGAGGTTGGCCATATTTTTTATTTTGGAGATAAATATTCAAAACCGCTAAATGCATCTGTAGACCTTCCGGGTGGAAAAAAGGATTTTGTTAAAATGGGCTCTTATGGAATTGGTGTATCAAGATTAGTTGGCGCAATCATTGAAGCAAAATATGATGAAAAAGAAGAAATAATGAAATGGCCAATGTCTGTTGCACCATATGAAGTTGCTATAATTCCATTGGTAAGTAAAAATGATAATTCTAACCTTGAAAAAGCAAATAATATTTTCAAACATTTAAATAATAAAAATATAGATTCAATTATAGATGACACAGATGAAAATTTTTCTTCAAAAATAAAAAAATTTAATTTAATAGGAGTGCCATATCAAATACTTTTAGGAAAAAAATCTGATGGCGATTTGTTCGAGTTTAAAGAAATTGGCAAAGATCCAAAAAATTTATCTATAGAACAAATAACTAAATTTTTAACTGAACAAAAAGAAAAAATTTGATTTCTACATTAGAAAAAGAAATTACTTTCAAGTATCTTAAAACCAGGAAAAAGGATGGTTTTTTAAACATTATTTCAATTTTTTCTTTTATAGGAATAAGTCTTGGTGTTGCTGTGTTGATTATAGTTATGTCTGTGATGAATGGCTTTAGATCAGAATTAATTAATAAAATTGTTGGCTTTAACTCACATGTTACAGTTGAACCATATGAAAATTCAATTAACGCTGAAAAATTAAATAATAAAGAATTAAATCAAATATCCAAAGAATTAATTTTTAGTAATTCTGGTGAAGCGGTTGTTATTAATAAAAATTTTACAAAAGGTATAATTTTAAGAGGTTATTCTAAAAAGGATTTTCCTAAAATTACAGTAACAAAAGGTAACAATTTTATCGGTAGCTCAAATAATTTGGAAAATAACAATATATCTATAGGAAAAGAATTAAGTTTTGATTTGAATCTTAAGATTGGTGATAAAATTATGATTATGTCATCATCAGGTATTCAAACAATAATTGGTGATTTGCCCAAACAACAAGCTTTTATTATTAGCTCAATATTTGATAGTGGAATAGCTGATTTTGATCGAAATGTTGCTTTTATTAACATAAGTACACTTGAAAATTTTTTTGACTTAGAAACGAAAGATAGAAATTTAGAAATTTATTTAAAGAGCCCAACTAATATAGAAAAGCAAAAAATTAAAATACAAAAAATTTTTGAAAGTCAATTTGTTTACACCTGGTCTGATATGAATAGCTCTTTATTTTCTGCATTAAAGGTAGAACGAAATGTAATGTTTATAATTTTATCTTTAATTATTATTGTAGCAGCATTTAATATTATTTCTGGGCTAACAATTTTAGTAAAAAATAAAACACGTGAAATTGCAATACTAAAATCGATAGGAGTATTAAATAAATCTATTACAAAAATATTTTTTTTAGTTGGCGTTATAATTGGAACTTCTGCAACTTTATTTGGAATTTTTTTAGGTGTAATGTTTTCTTTATATATAGAAAATTTAAGAGAATTTTTGAGCAATATATTTAATATCAGTTTATTTCCTGAAGAGATCTATTTTTTAAGTACAATGCCATCCGAAATAAATCCTTTTTCAATTTTTATAATATCAATATGTTCAATTATTGTTACAATTCTTGTTTCAATATTTCCTGCAATTAAAGCATCAAAATTAGATCCAGTTAAAGCTCTTAAATATGAATAATTTAGTTATACTCAATAAAATTTCAAAAAATTTTTTCACAAGTAAAAAAATTTCAGTTCTAAAAAAGATCAATTATAAATTTAAAAAAGGTAAAATTTATTCACTAGTAGGGCCGTCTGGTTCTGGAAAATCAACATTATTAAACATTTTATCATTAATTGATAAACCAACTTCAGGTTCATTAAAAATAAATAATAGAGCTATTAATTATAACGATTTGTCTATTAATGATAAAATTAGGGCTAAAAAAATTGGCATTATTTATCAGCAAAATAATTTACTTCCAGATTTTACTGCTCTAGAAAATGTCTATCTTGCGAGACTTTCTTTAGAAGATAACAAAAAAAAAGCTGTTATTGATGCTGAAAATATTATTAAAAAAATGGGTTTGATTAATCGAATTAATCACTATCCATCAGAACTGTCTGTTGGTGAAATGCAAAGAATTGCTATTTCAAGAGCATTAATTAATGAACCACAAATTATTTTAGCCGATGAACCAACTGGCAGTCTAGACCGATTTACTGCAAAAGAAGTTTTTAAAATGTTATATAAATTAAAAAATTCTAATAGATTGATTATATATGCAACTCATAATAGATTTTTTGCTAATATGGCAGATTGTAAATTAGAAATGATTGATGGTAATATTAAAACTGTCAATGCAAGAATCAAGCAACCACAAATTTAATCATCTTAAAATCCACACACAATATTCTATATGCGAAGGTGCAATTAAAATTGATAGTTTAAAAAATTTTTGCAAAGAAAGAAAAATCAGATGTGTAGGCCTATCTGACACATCTAATTTATGTGGTTCTTTAGAATTTGCTGAAAATATTTCTAAGGTAGGCACTCAACCAATTATAGGAACACAAATAAATTTTAAGCATGAAGACACAACAGGACTTATTCCTTTAATAGCTCTAAATGAACATGGATATAAAAGAATTGTAGAATTATCATCAAAGTCATATCTAGAAAATGATGCACTTTCTGAACCTCATTGTAATTTATCAGAACTATATAAAAATGGCGAAGGGATATTGATTTTATCCGGATCAATAAAAGGTTTTTTTGGAAAGTTATTTGACAAAGGAAGATTTTCCGAAATAGAGAAAATTTATCAAAAAATGATATCAAATTTTAATAATAATTTTTATTTAGAAATTCAAAGACATGGTGATCTGAATGAAAAAATTTTTGAAAAATATAACTTAAAAAAATCAAATGAATATAAAATACCAATTATAGCAACTAATGAAGTTTTTTATTTAGATAGAAGCATGCATGAAGCACATGATGCTTTAACTTGTATTGGTGCAAAAACCTATATTAATGAAAAAAATAGAATTAAATATACCGACCAACATTATTTTAAAACAGACGAAGAAATGTCTAGCTTGTTTTCTGATTTACCTGAAGCTTTAGAAAATAATTACAATTTACCTTTTAGATGCAATTTTAGACCAGTATTTTCTAAACCTGTTTTGCCAAATATTAGTTCAGAAAAAGGTGGTAATGCGGACGAAATATTAAAGAAAGAATCAGAAGAAGGGTTGAAAAGTAAATTTTTAAAAGAATTTAAAACTAAAAATGAAAATTTAAATAAAAACGAAAAATTTGTAAAATACAAAGAGAGACTTGATCATGAATTAAAAATTATAATTGAAATGAAATATTCAAGTTATTTCCTTATTGTTTCTGACTATATTAAATGGTCAAAAAATAATGATATTCCCGTAGGTCCCGGAAGAGGATCAGGTGCCGGATCATTAGTTGCTTGGTGCTTATCAATCACTGATTTAGATCCAATTAAATTTAATTTAATTTTTGAACGTTTTTTGAATCCTGACAGAATATCAATGCCGGATTTTGATATTGATTTTTGTGAAGAAAAGAGAGATTTGGTATTTGAATATTTGACAAATAAATATAAAGACAGCGTTGCGCATATAATTACTTTTGGAAAATTAAAAGCACGAATGGTTATTAGAGATGTGGGTAGAGTTCTTGGATTGCCATATGGATTTGTTGATAGTATTTCTAAAATGATTCCTTTTGATCCTTCTAGACCTCTAAGCTTAAGCGAATGCATAAATAATGAACCTAGATTACAAAAATTAATTAATGAAGATTCTAGGGTAAAAAAATTAACTGAACTTTCATTAAAATTAGAAGGCTTAAACAGAAATGTTGCAACACACGCAGCTGGAGTTGTTATAGCAGATAAAAAATTAACTGAAACAGTACCTTTATATAAAGATGCATCAACTGACTTATTATTACCATCAACACAATTTGATATGTATTCAGCTGAAAATGCTGGATTAATCAAGTTTGATTTTTTAGGTTTAAAAACATTAACAGTAATTAACAAAACACAAAAATTAATTAATAAAAAAGATAAAAATTTTTTAATCGAGAGTATTAACTATGATGATCAAAAAGTTTTCGACCTTCTTTCTACTGGTAATACTGTTGGCTTGTTTCAATTAGAAAGTAGCGGAATGAGAGAAGCATTAATGCAAATGAAACCCAACCATATTGAAGATATTATTGCTCTTGTTGCTCTTTATAGACCTGGACCAATGAGTAATATACCCACCTATAATGACTGCAAACATGGAAAATTAAAACCAGATTATCTACATCCTAATTTAGAAGAAATTCTTAAACCAACATATGGAGTAATTATTTACCAAGAACAAGTGATGCAAATTGCACAAAAATTATCAGGCTATACTGCTGGTGAAGCCGACATATTAAGAAGAGCAATGGGTAAAAAAAAACGCGCTGAACTTGAAAAACAAAAACAAAATTTTATTAATGGTGCTGTAAAAAATGGAATATCCAAAGAAATAGCTGCAAGTATTTTTTTAAAGATTGAACCTTTTGCCGAATATGGATTTAACAAAAGTCACGCAGCGGCATACGCAATAATTGCTTATCAAACAGCATATTTAAAAACATATTATCCTCATGAATTTTTTTCTGCTTCAATGACAATGGATATATCTAATCAAAATAAACTTAGTGAGTTTTATGAAGAAATTAAAAGATTAAATATCAATATTGTGAGACCAGATATTAATAAATGTTTTGCAGACTTTAGGTCAGATAATAATAATTTTTTTTATGCTTTAGGTGGAATAAAAAGTGTTGGGTATGAAGCTGTATCCAACATAATTAAAGAAAGAATAGAAAAAGGTGAATTTAAATCCATTAATGATTTTCTTAATAGAGTAAACCCAAAAGATATAAACAAACTACAATTAGAAGGCCTAGTAAAAGCTGGAGCTTTTGATAAAATCAATAATAACAGACAGGCTTTATTTAATTCCATTCCTAACTTTATTTTAAAATCAAAAAATATTTTTGATAATAAAATTGCCAATCAAATAGATTTATTTGGATCAGACGAAATTAAAGATAATGACATTGTAAGTTTTATCGAAGACTGGAAATTTGAAGAAAGACTATCAAAGGAGTTTGAAGCAGTTGGTTTTTTTATTTCTGACCACCCACTTAATCAATTTAAAGAAATTTTTGAAGATTATAAAATAATTGATTTTAATAAATTCAATTCTAATGAAGAATCTAAAGAGAATAACATTGCCGCTACTCTATTAAAAGTTCAAGAAAGAAAAACAGTAAAAGGGAATTCGTATGCCATTATTAAACTCACAGATTTGTCAAGTGTATTTGAGTTGTTTATTTTTTCTGATATTTTAGAGTTAAATAGAAATATATTAACTGAAGGTAATTCGTTAATTATAACTTTAAGCAAAAATATCACTGAAGAAAACAATAGATTTAAAAGAATAAATGTTAAAAAAATTGCATCTCTTAAAGACCTATTCAATAAGCCAATTTCTGATATTGATTTTATTGTGAATGATACTCAGTGTATAAACGATATATCAAATTATATTAAGAAAGATGGAACAACTAATGTTAAAATTAAAATTAAAGATGGGAACAAAAATCTGATCTTTAAATTAAAAAATAAAAGACTTGTTGATAAGAAATCACTAAATATGCTTAAAAAACAAGATATTTTGACGACAATTCATTAAAAAAAACTTGTTTATTGTAAAAATAATTTGTAAATAACCATCTAAATTAATACGCACACAGTTTGTGGTTTTATACCTCCGGTCCTTAAGTGGAAATAACTGTGGTGGCATAACCGGGAATAAATATGAAGATACCAAACGTTACAATACAACAACTACTAGAAGCGGGAGTACATTTAGGACATAAAACACTTAGATGGAATCCAAAAATGAAAAAATATATTTTTGGAAAAAGAGATTCGATACATATTATCGACTTAACACAGACTTTAGAATTAGCAAATATGGCGCTAGAAAAAGTATACAATACAATTGTTAATAATGAAAAAATTTTATTTGTTTCAACAAAAAAACAAGCATCTGAGGCTATAGCAGAACTTGCTAAAGAAACTGATCAATATTTTGTAAATTATAGATGGTTGGGTGGAATGCTTACAAACTGGGGTACAATTTCTAACTCTATAAAAAAATTAAAAAAAATTGAGTCAGATCTAGTTTCTGAAAATAGAGGCTTTACCAAAAAAGAACTTCTTAAAATGAGTGTAAAAAGAGACAAGCTAGAGAGATCACTTGGTGGAATTAGTGAAATGAAAAAAATTCCAGATTTAGTTTTTGTAATTGATACTAACTACGAATCTTTAGCCATTAAAGAATCTGTGAGACTTGGCATTCCAATAGTTGCAATACTGGATACAAATTCTGATCCTATAGGTATTGATTTTCCAATTCCTGGAAATGATGATGCAAGACGGTCAATTGATCTATATTGCTCATTAATTAAAGAGACAATTTTAAATGCAAAAAAAGCAGTACCACAGCAAACTGAAAAAAAAGTTGAAATTGTGGAACAAAAAAAGAAAATTGATAAATCTAAAACAGTTCAAGACATAGATAGAGAAAAGTTAGACGCTAAATTTGCGAAAAAAGCAAAAACCTAAATTATCATGAGTGATATAGAAAAAATTAAACAGCTAAGACAGTCAACAGGTGCTGGTTTCAAGGATTGTAATGCTGCTATACAAGAATCGGGTGGAGATTTAGGTAAAGCTGTTGAGATTTTAAGAATTAAAGGTATTTCTAAAGCTTCAAAAAAAATGTTAAGAGAAGCAAAAGAAGGAGTTATTGCAGTAAGTGGTGATCAACAAAAAATATCATTAATTGAAGTTAATTGTGAAACCGACTTTGTTGCAAAAAATGATAACTTTATCAATTTTGTAAAAGAACTTAGCGATCTTAATAATTTGTGTAACTCAAATACTGAAGAATTAATAAAATCAAAAATGAAAAATTCAGAAACAGTTGAACAAAACCTAGTTTCTTTAATTGCTAAGATAGGTGAGAAAATAACTATCGGAAGATCCAAGACTATTAACCATAATGGATCAAAAAATTTTAATTATTTACATACAGTTGTAAAAGACAATTTGTCTAAACTTGCTGTAGTTGTTTCTTTGGAAACAAAAGATAGTTCTGTCTCTTTAAAAACTTTTGGTAAACATTTATCAATGCACATAGCTGCATCGAATCCCTTAGCGCTTGAAGCAAATGAAATTAATAAAGATATATTGGATAAAGAAACTTCTCTAATATCGGAAGAGTTAAAAAATACTGGAAAATCTGACGATATAATTAAAAAAATTAGTATTGGCAAAATTAATAAATTTAAAGAAGAAAATTCATTATTAACACAACCATGGGTAATGGAGCCAAAAAAAAAAGTTAAAGATATATTGGAAGAACTTAGTATAAATGATTTAAAAATTAAAGATTTTTATAGATTAAAAATTGGTGAATAAATGTTTCAAGAAAAAACTTACACCCAAAAAATGGATAAAACCTTTGATGTATTTCTAAAGGAATTAAGTTCATTAAGAACTGGTAGAGCAAATTCAAATATGCTCGATTTAGTAAAAGTTGATGTCTATGGACAAAAAATGCCAATCAATCAACTTGGAACAATTACGACGCCTGAACCAAGAACTATTAATATTCAAGTATGGGACATAAATAATGTAGCGCTGATCGATTCAGCTATAAAAAAATCAGAATTAGGTCTTAATCCACAAATTGACGAACAACTTATTAGATTACCAGTTCCAGATCTTAGTGAAGAAAGAAGAAATGAAATAAAAAAAATGATTAAAGTTATGGGTGAAAAATGCAAGGTCTCTATTAGAAATATAAGAAGAGAAGCTAATGATGTATTAAAAAAACTTCTTAAAGATAAAGACACAAGTGAAGATGAAGAAAAAAAATTTGAAAAAATAATTCAAACATCAACTGACACCTATGTAAAAAAAATTGATGAAAAAGTTGAAGTTAAAGAAAAAGAAATAATGAAAATATGAACCCAATAGTTCATGTGGCCATAATAATGGATGGTAATGGTCGATGGGGTTTAAAAAAAAAAAAAACAAGAAATCTTGGTCATAAAGCTGGACTTAAAACAATCGAAAAAATTATTACAGAAACATTAAAAAAAAAGATTAAATTTCTTACTCTTTACGCATTTTCCACTGAAAATTGGAAGAGACCTAAAAAAGAAGTTAATTTTTTGTTTAATTTGCTTGAAGTTTTTTTAACAAAGAAAACAAATCAATTAAATAAAAATGGAATAAGATTTAAAATGATTGGGAGTAAAAAAAATTTTTCCAAAAAACTTAATAAAATTTTAATTAATTCTGAAAAAATAACTATAAATAATAAAAATTTACAAATAAATTTAGCCTTAAATTATGGCTTTAAAAGTGAATTAATTAAAGCTATTAATTTAATAAAAAGAAAAAAAATTAATTTTTCGATATCTAATCTAGGTAAACATCTATACACAGCAAATATACCAGATCCCGACTTGTTAATAAGGACAGGAAACACCAAACGGTT
>CACLNT010000001.1 GCA_902608385.1 uncultured Pelagibacteraceae bacterium | reverse complement strand
TTTTATTTACTTTAATTAGATTCTGGTTAAATTCTAAATGTGAACTCTTTATTTATTAAATACAAAAACTACATATTTTTTTTAATTTTATTGTTTTTTTTAATTGTTTTAAAGACAATTAACCCAAGTTTTATAAAATCAGTTTCTCATTTGAGTTTTGATTTATACCAAAAGGTTTTTCCATTAAACAAGCAAACTTCAGAGGTTATAATAATAGACATAGACGAAAAGAGCTTAGGAAAATTTGGTCAATTTCCTTGGAATAGGTCTATTTTTGCAAAAATTCTTGAAAATGTTAGCGCAGCTGAACCAAAGGCAGTAGGCTTTGATATTTTTTTTACCGAGAAAGACAAACAGTCTCCTGAAGAAATAATTAGTGCTTATAATTTAATACCTAATGATGTTGTTGAATTGCAAAAGATTAAAGGACCTGATGAAATATTTAGAGAACAGTTAGAAAAATCAAAATCAGTTATTGCAGTTCTTGGTAGTAATGTTTCTTCACATGGAACTTATGACAGATCTGCAAAAGCGAAATTTCTTTCAAAAGGAGGAGATCCAAAAGAATTTACTTATTCTTATCCATACTCAATAGGATCACTTGAAAAATTAGAAAAAAGCGTAAAAGGACTAGGCTCTATTTCTTTCTTAGATCAAACTGATGGTATTATTAGATCACTTCCATTGATAGTTCGTTTGAAAAATAAATTGTATCCAACAATGGGATTGGAAATGGTGCGAATAGGATCAAACCAAAAAAATTTATACGTTGAAATGAACGAGATTGGTATTAATAGGATAAGTTCTAGACCTTATAAAATTTCTTCAGATCCAAATGGGATTATTTGGATTAGATATAAAAAATCATTAAAAAGCCAATACATTTCAGCAAGCTCAGTTTTTGATGAAAAATTTGATCCAAAAAGATTTAAAGATAAATATGTTTTAATTGGTGCATCGGCACAAGGGTTGTTTGATTTGGTTAAAATCCCCTTAGGAGTTACAATTCCTGGAGTTGAAGTACATGGAAATGTAATTGAAAATATTTTAGATCAATCCTATCTTATTCGAAATCCAAACACTTATATATTCGAGCTGCTATTTTCAATTATAGTTGCTTGTGCTACTTTTATTTTTTCTCAAAAAATAAAACCAAAATATAGTTTATCAATATTCTTTGGAAGTCTAACTACAGTGATTGTAATTGGTTTTAGTGTCTTTCTATTTAGATCTGAACTTGTAGATATTAGTTATCCTATATTTATGCTTACAATTACTTTTTTAACTGGACTTTATTTTAGGTTCGTGGAAGAAAATCGAATTGCAATATCAAACTTACAAAAAGAAGCAAAACTATTAAAAGAAAGGGAGCTTGCAGGGGAAGTTCAAAAAAGTCTATTTCCAGACATATCAAAGTTTGAAAATTTTATTTATGCAACAAACGTTCCAGCAAGAGATGTATCTGGAGACTATTTTGACGTAGTTAATGTGAATAAAAATGAATACTTTTTTACATTAGCCGATGTATCAGGAAAAGGCATTAAAGCCGGAATGTATATGGCTAAAGCTTCCTCAATATTTAGGACACTTTCAAATTTATCATTTCCATTAGAAAAGATTGTTTTTGGTGTAAACAATGAACTAGTTGAGGCAAAATTTAAAGGAATGTTTGTTACAGCAGTATTTGGTAAATTTAATATAGACACTAATGAAATTACTTTTGTAAATGCAGGCCATGAAAGCATCATGGTTTTTGATAGAAACAAAAATTTTGAATTTATAAAATCTGAGATGCCGCCAATTGGCATTATAAAATATTTTTCCGAGTCTATGGTAAAATCAAAAACTATGAATTTAAAAGAAAAAACATTTGTAGTTTATACCGATGGTGTTACTGAAGGTTATCTGAAAAATGGACAAGAACTTGGCGCTGAAGGCGTTCAAAGAATAGTTACAGGATTAAATGATATTACTCCTAAAAATATAGTAGATTCTATTGCAATTGAACTTAATTGGGGAGCGGAAAAATTAAGAGATGATATAACTTGCTTAGCTTTAGATCTTAAAAATACTGAATTAGTTAAATTTACAAAGAAACAAAAAGACAAAACTGATGGATGAAGTTATATCAAAAATAACTCAGAATATAGATACGCTTTGGGTAATAGACTGTGCAATTTTAGTTTTCATTATGCAAGCTGGATTTATGTGTATGGAAACAGGCTTATCAAGACATAAAAATAGTATCAATGTTGCATTAAAAAATGCAGCAGACTTCGGTGTTTCTGTAGTTATCTTTTGGATTTTTGGGTTTGGCTTGATGTTTGGTACTTCCTACAATGGATTTTTTGGCACTGATCTATTTTTTTTCAAAACAGATAAAGCTGAGTACATGACTTATTTTGTTTTCCAAGCAATGTTTGTAGCAACTGCAGCAACAATTATTTCAGGCGCTGTTGCTGAAAGAATGAAGTTTAATGGCTATCTAATAATGACAGTTTTAGCTACCGGAATAATTTATCCGATAGTCGGTCATTGGGCATGGTCTTCAAGTTTTTTATCAAAATACGATACTGTTAATCAGTTGTTAATTGCAACAGGCCAAATAAGAACTACTGGCTGGCTTTCAGATTTAGGTTTTGTAGATTTTGCTGGTAGTACGATTGTTCATTCTGTAGGAGGATGGATTGCATTAGCAGCAGTTTTAATTTTGGGACCAAGAATAGGAAAATACTCAGATACAAATAAAGGTAAATTTACCGGTTCTAGTTTTCCTCTTGCAGTTTTAGGGACATTAATTTTATGGTTTGGTTGGTTTGGTTTTAATGGTGGAAGCAATGGAGCAATGAATGAAGCCGTTCCATTAATCTTAATAAATACATTTTTAGCTGCTGCATTTGGTTTATTAACAGGGTTAAGTATTTCATACTTAAGATTTAAAAAGCCTGATCCTTTTTATATTATTTTAGGGCCATTAGCAGGATTAGTTGCAATCACAGCTGGATGTAATTCAATGACATCAGTTACATCTATCTTTGTTGGAATTGTTGGAGCAATTATTGCAATTATTGTTAATGAAATTTTAAACAAATATGAAATTGATGATGTGGTTGGAGCTGTTCCAGTTCATTTAGCTGCAGGAATTTGGGGAACATTAGCTGTTGGTTTATTTAGCGATCTAAGTATTTTAGATACAGGACTTGATAGATTTTCACAAATTAAAATCCAGTTAATTGGAGTAATAAGTATTGGAGCGTTTACATTTATAACTTCATTTTTAATTTTAAAACTTTTTAATAAAGTTTATCCATTAAGGGTAAGCCCTGTGCAAGAGGAACTTGGATTGAATATAGCTGAACACGGTGCCGTTTCTGTTGAACATGATTTAATTACCGTTTTAGATAAACAATCAGCTAGTGGCGATCTTAAAATTAGAGGTCCACAAGATCCATTTACTGCAGGAGGTGTTATTGGGCTTTATTATAACAAAATGATGGACAAATTAGAGTCGAGCGAAGCTGAAAAAAATAAATGGCGAAGCAGAATTTCCAAAGAAATAGAGTTAGCTGTAAAAGTCCAAGAAAATTTTATTCCTAAAAGAAATTTAAAAAATTATCCAGTAAAAGGTATAAATATTCCAGCAAGAGAAGTCTCAGGAGATTTTTTTAGTTTTTACCCAAATAACGAAAATATTTATTTTATAATTGCAGATGTTGCGGGAAAAGGTATTCACGCTGGAATGGTAATGGCGAAAGCTTCTACTTTGTTTGAGGTTTTATCTCAAGGAAAAGTGGATTTAAATGAAATGGCTTTTCATATGAATAATGATTTATTCAATACTAAAACTGCTGGAATGTTTGTAACTGGAATTATTGGAAACTACGATATAATTTCTGAAGAAATAAAATGGGTAAATGCAGGCCATCAACCTGCCTTGATTAGAAATACAAAAGGTAATTTTGAAGAGTTTGAATCTAAGTCGCCTCCGTTGGGAGTTATTTTTCAAAATAATAAATCAGTTTATCAAGTTGATAAAAAAAATATAAAGGGGCATCGATTTTATTCATTTACAGATGGTCTATCTGAAAGTTTAAATAAAAATAATGAAGAGATAGGAATCGAAGGAGCAAAAAAAATAATAAATAATAATTTTAATTCTAGCTTAGCAAATGAATTAGACAATATATCAAAGGAAGTTTTAAGCAATTCTCACAAAGATAAACTTAATGATGATCTAACAATTTTGACTATTGGAAAATAAATAATATTTAACTTTATCATCATCAATGATGGCCAACTAAAATGGCCTAAAATGGTCATAAACTGACTTTATATACTTTATTTATTTTGTTTTAATAGAAAATATACTAATAATCATATTAGGGAGATATGAAGAAAAGTATTTTATTGATAATTACTTTGGCATTTTTAAATGCTTGTGCTGAGTACAGCGCGCTGGTTGGCCCAAGCCTTACCATGGCTAAATCAGGCAGTGTTTTACATTCAGGCACTTCATTAGCCTCAGGATATGCAATTAAAAAAGCAACAGGTCAATCTCCAGGCGAGCATGTACTAACTTTGGTTAAAAAAAATCATAAATTTGATACCCTTTTAGCCAGTAATGAAGTTAGAGAATGCCAAACAACACACAGTTCTTCTTTAACTCAAGTTTTCTTTGAAACTTTAGACGATATTGATTGTATTAGAGATCCATTTAGTACCCTTAAATAAAGTAATCATAAAAGAATAGTTAAATACAATTTTTAGTTGAGTGCGCTTAACTTGTTTATAGAAACATTAACTTAGATGATTTAGTTATTAAAATATTCGAAATGGAAAAAGATTTAAAAATTGGGATAATTGGAGCAGGAATCCAAGGTGTTTGTAATGCATTATTTTTACAAAAAAATGGATACCAAGTAACTCTGTTTGATAAGGATGAGCCAGGCAATCTTTCAGCTTCTTATGGAAACGCTGGTCATTTTTCTCCCTACGCGTCCATCCCTTTAAATAGACCTGATATTTTAACAGATGTTCCTGCAATGCTATTAAGTTCATCTGGACCACTTGCATTGAAATGGAACTATGTTCCTAAAATGATTCCTTGGTTTTTAAAATTTTTAAAAAACTGTAGTACAAAAAATATGATGCATACTGCCAAATATATGCACCAGATACTAGATCTAGCTTTACCAGCATATGATGAATTATTTGATGAGATTGATTTGTCTAGCTTGGTAGAAAATAAAGGAATTATGTATATTTGGAATGATAAAAATCTTAAAAGCAGAGAATTAGAAATTAACATTAGAAATGAAATAGGTGCAGAACAACAGTTATTAAACAAAAAAGAAATTCATGACCTAGAACCCAATATCAAAAAAATTTACCATGCTGGAGTTTTTTACAAAAAAGCCAGACATGCTAAAAATCCAAAGAAAATACTTTTAAAATTATTTGACCTTTTCTTAAAAAAAGATGGAAAATTTTTAAAATTAAATATTAAAGACATTACATTTGAGAATGAAAAACCAACTTTAAAATCAGAAGCTCAGCAATTTATGTTCGATAGAGTTGTAATTGCTTGCGGTGCTTTTTCAAAAAAATTGACTGATAAATTAGATGAAAAAATTCCCCTAGACACTGAAAGAGGTTATCATATTCATTTTAAAGGCTGTGAACATTTAATTTCACGTCCCATTGTATTTCAGAATAGAGGGTTTGGTATGACACCAATGGAACAAGGACTGAGAGTTGTAGGAACTGTAGAATTTGGTGGTTTAAAAAATCCTTTAAGCAAAGGTAGAATAAAAAATTTAGTAAATAACGCTAAATATATGTTAGATGCTTTGCCAGAACATGAAGATGAATGGCTAGGTTTTAGACCAACATTACCAGATTATCTGCCAGTTATAGGTCCATCAAAAAATTATAAAAACGTATTTTATTCATTTGGTCATCATCATCTTGGATGGACATTGGCAGCAATTTCAGGAAAAATTATTTCAAATATTATTTCTGAGAGAAAAACTAACTTAAATTTAGAACCTTATAGTTCTAAAAGATTTTAACATCTTAGTGAAAAATAATAATAATTTAGCATATCTATTACTAATTTTAACAACACTTTTTTGGTCAGGAAATTTTATTGTTGGTAAGGCAGCAAGTATTTATGAAATTCCACCTTTTTCTCTTAATTTTTATAGATGGTTTTTTGCTTGCTTAATTTTGATGCCATTTACAATTAAAGAATTAATTAAAAAAAAAGATTATATCTTAGCTAATATTGGTTTTTTTATAATTTTAGGAATAACAAGTATTACAATATTTAATTCAATTGTTTATTATTCTTTGTATTACACACAAGTAATAAGTGGAGTTTTAATGATTTCAACAATTCCTGTGTGGATTATATTTATTTCATCATTATTAAATATTGAAAAAACAAATGTTTTTCAAATTTTTGGTGTAATCTTATCATTAATTGGAGTGGTTTTTATAATTAGTAAAGCAAACATAGACATACTAAAAAATTTAGAATTCAACAGAGGTGACTTAACAATGATAGTTGCAATGCTTTCTTGGGCAATTTATTCAGCGCTTTTAAAGAAAAAAAGTTATGAAGTATCACAAATTACGTTACTTCAAATTGTCATAATATGTGGATTAATATTTTTAATACCTATTTATTTTATTGAAATGAACATGGGACATACAATTAAATTAGGAAAACCATTTTATTTAACTTTAACTTACGTAGTAATTTTTCCGGGACTTACTTCTTTCTTTTTTTGGATTAAAGGTATTGCTTTAATTGGCGCGAATAGAGCTGGAGTTTTTTTACATTTAATGCCAATCTTTGGAGCAATAATGGCAATGATAATATTTAATGAAAAATTTATGTTTTACCATTTTTTAGGAGCAATATTTATTATTGCTGGCATAATTCTTTCAAACAAGAAAACTATTAATAATGTCTAATAATAAAAATTTAACTGCTGAACAAAAATTAGTTTTATTCGAAGAAGAAACTGAAGCACCTGGCTCTAGTAAATTAAATAATGAAAAACGCGAAGGAAGTTACCATTGTGTAAACTGTGGAGTAAAACTTTTTGAATCAAAAACTAAGTATGAAAGTGGATCAGGCTGGCCATCTTTTTTTCAGTCCTTACCCGATGTTTTTGAAACAAAAACAGATCATCATTTGGGTTATGCTAGAACAGAATATCATTGTAAAAATTGTGGTGGGCATCATGGACATATATTTGATGATGGACCACAACCTACTGGAAAAAGATACTGTAATAATGGTGTATGCTTAATTTTTAAAGAAAAAGTTTAATAAGTTTATTTTAATAAATTTAGTAACTTATTTTCTTTTTCTAAAGCTCTTAACTCTTCAAAACCACCTACATGGTAATTGTCAAAAAATATTTGTGGAATAGTTCTTTTACCGTTGGATTTTTTTAACATCTCATCCATTTTGCCTTCTTCAAGTGCAATATTTATTTCTTTGTAGGTGATACTATTTCTAGTTAGTAATCTTTTAGCAGCATCACAAAAAGCACATCTTGGTCCCATGTAGACAGTTACATTTTTCATGATTTATATATAATCATTAATTTTCTTATTTCTAACTTTTTTTCTTTCATATTCAAATTTTTTTCTATGCTTAAGACTCTTTGTACGAACTCTTTTTCTCCATAGTTTAAAAGAATTAGGTTTTAAAGTTCTTCGCATAACTTTAATAACTTCAGATTCTGTCATCCCGGTCTTTTTTTTAATTTCTTCGAAAGTAATTCTATCAGCCCAAGCTGCCCATATAACCCAATCTGGACTTTTGATATTTGGCTCAGAATTTTTAACTCTAGTTACTGGACTGTGACCTTTTTTCATAGATTTTTTGATATTTTAAAAAAATTGATTAATGCTTTTTTTAATCAAGATGATAACATAGTCAATAGATAGTCCTATCTAGCCATCTTTAGCTCTCGGTTTTTTAGGACTATCCTTTCTCATAAAAAAATTCTAAATATATCACTTAATAATGAAATTAGGTTTTATAGGAACAGGAAAAATAACATCATCGGTGGTTACCGGCATATGTGGATCAAAAATATCTTTCAAAAAAATAATTTTATCACCAAGAAATAGAAGCGTAGCTAGAGATCTTAAAAAAAAATTTAAAAAAGTAGTTATTGCAAAAAATAACCAGGAAATAACCAATTCTTGCAATTGGATTTTTTTAGCCGTTACCCCAAATGTTGGTAAAAAAATCATTAAACATTTAAAATTTAAATCAAGTCAAACTGTTATTAGTTTTATTTCAACAATGACTTTAGCTCAACTTAAACAAGCTATTAAAGTAAAAGCAAAAATAATAAGAGCCATACCATTACCACCAATTTCTTTAAAAAAAGGACCCGTTCCAATCTTTCCACCAAATAAAAAAGTTAAAAACTTTTTTAATAAACTTGGAACAACTGTTGAAATTACAAATGAAAAACTTTCAAAAAACTTTTGGTCTACATCGGGAATGATGGCACCTTTTTACGAATTGTTAAGTACAATGTCTAACTGGTTAGTTAAACGTGGAGTTAAAAGAGATAAAGCTCAAAAATATATTACTTCTCTTTTTGTCGCTTTATCTGAAGATGCAGTCATAAATTCTAAAAAAGATTTAAAACATTTAGTTAAAGATTCTCAAACTCCAAAAGGTCTTAACGAACAAGGAGTTAAAGAATTAAGAAAAGCTGGATTCTACAAAGCAACTAATAAAACATTAAGTAGTATTCTTAAAAGATTAAACAAAGTATAGTTTTTCTATGCAGTCAGATTCAAATATTCTGCAAATAGATAATCTTTCTAAATATTTTGGAGGCTTAGCGGCTGTATCTGATTGTTCTTTAAAAATTAAAAGAGGATCTATTACTGGGATAATTGGTCCTAATGGTTCAGGAAAAACAACATTATTTAATTTAATTGCTGGAAATTTAAAAACTTCTAAAGGAAGTGTTTTGTTTAATAATGAAAATATTACCGATATTCCTTCTTACGAACTATTTTCAAAAGGATTGCTAAGAACTTTTCAAATTGCACATGAATTTACCAACTTAACAGTACTTGAAAACTTAATGATGGTACCCGGAAATCAATCTGGGGAAAATCTTGTTAATGCCTTGCTTAAACCAAAGTTAATTAAAGAAGAAGAAGAAAAAGTAAAACAAAAGGCACTTAAAGTAATAGAATTTTTAAATCTTAAACATTTAGCCAATGAACTTGCAGGAAATTTATCAGGAGGACAAAAAAAATTACTTGAACTTGGAAGAACCATGATGGTTGATGCAAAATTAGTTTTATTAGACGAAGTAGGGGCCGGAGTTAATCGAACGTTATTAAAAGATATAGGAACAGCAATTTTAAGACTTAATAAAGAACAAGGTTACACTTTCTGCATGATAGAACATGATATGGATTTTATAAGTCGTTTGTGTGATCCTGTAATTGTTATGGCCGAAGGTTCAGTTTTGTTTGAAGGGACATCTGATGAAGTTAAAAAGAATGAAAAAGTAATTGAAAGTTATTTAGGTCGTGGTTCAAAATCAAAGGAAGGAGATAGTTAGTGGCTTTTTTTGAAGGTAATCAAATGACTGGTGGTTATGGAAATGGTCCCGATATAATTAATTCTTGTTCAGTCAATGTTAATAAAGGTGAAATAGTTGCGATCTTAGGTCCTAATGGGGCTGGAAAGTCAACAGCAATGAAAGCAATGTTAGGTTTGCTTAATTTAAAATCTGGGACAGTTAAAATTGATGGAATAGATATTTCAAAATTATCCCCTCAAGATAGAGTTAAACAAGGTATCTCTTTTGTTCCTCAATCTAGAAATGTTTTTACAGGATTAAGCGTTAGAGAAAACTTAGAAATGGGTGCTTTTTTAAGGAATGAAGATTTAGATAAAATTGTAGAAGAAGTTTATGAATTGTTTCCAATATTAAGTGAAAAAAAAACTCAATTAGTTGGAGAACTGTCTGGAGGCCAAAGACAACAAGTAGCCTTAGGTAGAGCACTAATGATTAAACCTTCCGTACTTATGTTGGATGAACCAACCGCAGGAGTTTCACCAATAGTAATGGATGAGTTATTTGATCATATTTTAAAAGTAAAAAAAACAAATGTTGCAATTTTAATGGTTGAACAAAATGCAAAACAAGCATTAAATATTTCAGACCGAGGGTACGTTTTGGTTACTGGAGAAAATAAATTTTCTGGAACAGGAAAAGAATTGTTAAATGATCCAGAGGTGAGAAGATCTTTTTTAGGAGCTTAATGTGGATTTTTTAAATGCAATAATATTATTATTAAATTATATAATTGTTCCTGCCTTAGCCTATGGATCACAATTAGCACTTGGAGCTATTTTTGTAACATTAATTTATGGAATTCTAAGATTTGCAAATTTTGCTACTGGAGACATGATGTCCTTTGGCACTATGGTAGCAATTTTGTTTACATGGTATTTTCAATCACTCGGAATAAGCTTAGGTGTTTTGCCCACAGCTTTACTTGCTATACCCTTAGCTGTTGTTTTTATGATTTTATACATGCTAACTATTGATAAATTTGTCTTTAGTTATTATAGAATTAAGAAAAGCCCTCCTGTTCAACTTGCCATGGTTAGCATTGGCGTGATGTTTGTGACACAAGCAATAGTCAGAATAATTATCGGTCCATTTGATAGAAGATTTTTTGATGGTGAAAAATTTATAATCAAAGCTAATCAATTTAAAGAAATGACAGGATTAAATGAGGGATTAACAATCAAATCAACACAAGTATTAACAATATTTTTAACCATAATAGTTGTTTCAATATTATTTTGGTTTTTAAACAAAACCAAAACAGGCAAAAGTATGCGCGCATATTCAGATAATGAGGATTTAGCTTTATTATCCGGAATTGATCCAAAAAGAGTAGTAATGATTACTTGGATGATTGCAGGAATTTTAGCAACTATAGGAGGCGTTTTGTATGGTTTAGATAAAAGTTTTAAACCATTCACTTATTTTAATAACATGTTGCCAATATTTGCAGCAGCAATTGTTGGAGGAATTGGAAACCCTTTTGGTGCTTTTTTAGGAGGTTATGTAATAGCTTTTTCAGAAATATTTTTAACATATGCTTACAAAAAGTTTTTTATGTATGTGCTTCCAGAAAGCATGGAACCTAATTCTTTAATACAGTTGTTGTCTACTGATTACAAATTTGCTGTTTCATTCTCAATTTTGGTAATCGTCTTATTATTTAGACCTTCGGGTATTTTTAAAGGAAAAATTTTATGAAGCAATATGCCAATGTAATAACTGCTTACGCAATTATGATAGGTTTAATCATATTGGTTGGAATTTTTCAGTCATGGAACATAGCATTTTCTATATTTAATTTATGTTTAATTTCTGCGGTTATGACTATGGGAGCGAATATTCAGTGGGGGTATGCTGGTTTAATTAACTTTGGAATTATGGGTTATACAGCTCTTGGTGGATTAGCAGCTGTTTTAGTTTCAGTTCCGCCTGTTAGAGAAGCTTGGCAAGTAGGAGGCTTAAGTATGCTCTTTTGTCTTTTTATAATTGTCCTTATTGTTTTTAGCGTTCGTTATGTTTTAAAAAATTTTCAAAAATCAAAAAGAAAAAATATTTATATAGCTTCAATAATAGTTATAGGTTTAATTATTTTAAGAATAGTTTCTGGTCCAGCAATTCATTCGATCGAAGCAGTAGAACCTGCTAAAACTGGTTTTTTAGGAGGTTTAGGATTACCAATTATATTTTCATGGATTGTAGGAGCATTTTTTGCTGGAGGATTAGCATATATTATTGGCAAAGTTGCACTAGGGCTAAGAGCTGATTATTTAGCAATAGCAACTTTGTTAATTTCTGAAATTGTAATAGCCGTTATTAAACATGAAGATTGGTTAGCTAGAGGCGTTAAAAATGTAATCGGTTTAAAGAGACCAGTTCCATACGAAGTTAATCTTCAAAGCGAACAATGGTTTATTGATTTAGTTGCAAAGTGGAATAGAGGAGTCTTAGATTTAATTTCAACAGCAGAAGGAAAGCAAGCTGCATTATCTCAATTAGTAATCGAGTCATCTTCCGTATTCGTAAAAATTTGTTACTCCGGACTTTTTTTAACTGTAGTAGTAATTTTATTAATTATTACACAAAAAGCACTTTATTCTCCTTGGGGAAGAATGATGAGAGCTATAAGAGACAATGAAGAAGCTGCAAATGCCATGGGAAAGAATGTTGTTAAACAACATTTGTTAATTTTTATATTAGGTTCTGCAATAGTTGGAATTGCAGGAGCAATGATGGTTACACACGATGGTTTATTTACACCAGGTAGTTACAGACCAATGAGATATACATTTTTAATATGGGTCATGGTTATTGTAGGAGGAAGTGGAAATAATTTTGGTGCTATTTTAGGAGGTTTTGCCGTTTGGTTTTTATGGATTGAAGCAGCACCAATTGCATTGTTTTTAATTAATTTATTTACCTCTGGTCTTGCTGATACAAATGCATTAAAATTGCACTTAATCAATAGTGTTCCTTATTTTAGATTTTTAATGATGGGAATAGGTCTATTATTAATTATGAGATACAGACCCAAAGGTATACTCCCAGAAAAAATTAATATAAAATAGTGTAATTAAGTTATGGATTTTAACCATTTTTTAACAAGTTATATGCCCGATCCGTCAATTGGATCAAAAGTTCATTTTCAAAATATGATTGATCAAGCAATCTTAGCAGAAAAACTTGGTTACAAAACAGTTTCAATTCCCGAACATCATTTAGTAAATCTTTTAATGATGCCTTCTCCATTACAGATGGCTGTTAAGATTTCAGCTTTGACAAAAGATATTAAAATTACAACTGGAGTTGTTGTTCTTCCTTTGCATGACATGAGAACCTATGCTGGAGAAGTTGCTACTGCTGATATTTTAACAGAGGGAAGATTAATTCTTGGAGTAGGTCGTGGAGCTTTTGCATGGGAAATGAAAAGACTAGGAACTCCAAAAGACATATCTAGAGAAAAATTTATTGAGTCTTTAGATGTTCTTAAGTTGTTATTAAAAGAAGAAGAAGTTTCATATAAAGGTAAATACTATAACTTTGAACCAATAACAATTATGCCTAGACCCATAAGTAATCCAGTACCAATTATGATTGCTGCAATGGATCTTAATAGTATAAAAAATGCAGCCTCAAGAGGGTTTCATGTGCAATCAACAGTTCTGTCTGGAACTAAAGAATTATTAAAAGAAAGAGTAAATGCATTTAAAGAAGGTTGTGCTGAATTAGGTGAAGAAGGAAAATTATTAAAACTTTCTATGCAAAGAATGGCTTTTGCTGCAAAAGATTCAAAAGATGCAAAAGAAAAAAATAAATTAGCATACGGATATTATAAACGCTTCGATAATATGTTTACTGGTCCAGGAAAAGTTACAAAAGGCAAAATAGAGCCATTACCTAGGAAGCAAAGCTTAGAAGAAATGACAGAAAATTTATTAATATGCCCAACAAATGAAATGATTGATAAATTAAGCATTTATGCAGAAGCAGGAGTTGACGAAATAATAGTAAGTGCTGGCTTTGGGCAGAGTCAAAATGAAATGATTGAATCAATGCATCGTATAAGTGAAGAGGTAATACCTTATTTTAAAAAAACAAGCAGCCAGGTAGCATAAACAGTGACAACGTCAGCTGTTGATTGTCACTATTCAATAACTGGATCAGGACCTCCATTATTTTTAACACATGGAATAGGTGCAGCAGAAGACGCCTGGAGATTCGTGTTACCAAAATTATCAAAACATTTTACCGTAGTAACTTATGATCTTAGAGGTCATGGAAAATCTCAAGTAACACATAAAAATTTTACTTTAGATGAGTTAGTCCTTGATCTTGAAAGAATTAGAGAAAAAACAAAATTTGAAAAAGCACATTTTGCTGGACACTCATTAGGAGGAATGATTGTGCCAGCCTACGCTTTAAAGTTTCCAAAAAATACAATTTCATTAGGTTTATTATCTACTGTTGCTGGAAGATCAGAAGAGGATTCTAAAAAAGTATGGAATGTAATTTATGAAATGGAAAAAAATGGAATAGAGAAAACATTACAAACTTTAACCAATAGGTGGTTTACCGATGAATTTATTAAAAACAATCCTGAATTAGTTCAGAGAAGATTAAAACAAGTTGTAGATACTGATCCTGAAGTCTTTCTTAATGTTTTTAAAATATATGCAAAAACAGAAATGCTTCCATGGTTAAAGAATATTTCTAAACCATGTTTGCTTTTGACAGGAGAAAATGATAGTGGCTGTAGTCCAGAGCATAATGAAATTATGGCTAATGAAATAAAAGATTCTAAATTAGTAATTTTACCAAAATACAAACATTCTTTTTTAATTGAGGCACCGAACGAAGTAGCAGAAAGTTTAATTGAGTTCATTAATGAATAAAAATCTTAGTATATTAGCCATCAGTCAGGTTTTTGGATTTACAGTTAATATTATTACAGTTTTTTTAAGCGGAATTGTTGGATCACAAATTACTTCTATAAAGTCTTTATCAACATTACCTACAGCTTTAGCAGTTGTTGGTACTGCAATTTTTACTATTTTAGCAGCAAAAATTATGGGCAAAATAGGACGAAGGTTAGGTTTTATTTTTGGAGCTTTAGCAAGTTCAGCGACTTGTTTATTAGCTGTTTTCTCTATTATTCAACAAAACTTTATTTTATTTTGTATCTCACACTTAATTCTTGGTTTGGGGTTAGCTTTTGCTCATCAATATCGTTTTGCAGCAGCAGAAAGTGTAGAGAAAGAAAAAGTACCAAAAGCTATTTCTATTTTAATGTTAGCTGGAATCGTTTCATCCTTTTTAGGTATAACTTTAGCAAACTATACAAAAAATCTTATACCTGATCATTTATACGTTGGTTCTTATCTTTTACTTGCTGCATTTACTTTTATGCCAGCAATATTTTTTATTTTTTATAAAAATAATGAAAAAATAAAAATAGATTTTAATAATAAATACAATGGACGAAGATTGTCTGAAATAATTTTTCAACCAAGATTTTTGCAAGCAATAGTTGCTGCTGCATTTGCTTATGCTGTAATGTCATTTTTAATGACTGCAACACCCTTAAGTATGCATGTGATGGAAAAAATGAGTTTAGAAAAAACAGGTTTGGTTCTTCAATTTCATCTAGTAGCTATGTTTCTTCCATCATTAATTACAGGACATTTAATTAAAAAGTTTGGGCACAGTAATATAATTTATGTAGGTGTTTTGTTTTATGTCATAACAATAATTTTAAGTTTATTTGAACAAACATATGCAAATTATATGGTGGCACTAATATTTTTAGGATTAGGGTGGAATTTTTTATTTATTTCTGGAACTAGTTTAGTTGTTTTAACTTATAAAGAAGAAGAGAAATTTAGAGTACAAGGGATTAATGATTTAATTGTATTTACTACAATGGCACTAGCAAGTTTATCTGCTGGAATATTGCTAAGCTTAACTAGTTGGGCAACTATGAACTTAATATGTATTCCGTTTTTAATTTTAATAGTTTACTTGACTTTTAGAGCTGAAGGGCTGAATCAATAAAAAAAACCTCAGCAGTTTACACCGCTGAGGTTTATAAATTTAGATATTATCTTTGTTTTTTAGTTTCAAATTTTCCGTTTTTAACTTCTTTTTCTAAGAAAGAACCAAAAGCTTCTCCTACGTCAGTAAAAGTAACTCCAGTTGCGCCTTCGTAGTCAACTGCTTTACCTTTTGCTAATAAATCTAAAGCCTTTTTAAGTTGTCCTGGATAAATTTTCTTACCAGGACCATTTGCAACTGCCATTACGTTTTTAGCAATTGAAGCTCTATCAGCAGAACCGCCAGCTTGCATAGCAAGAACGATCAAAGCTGCTGCATCGTAAGATTCTCCAGTGTAAGGTCCAGTAGGATCAATACCAGCTGCACCTGCTACTTTAGCAAATACTCCTGCTCCTTTTCCAGTTGAACCTGGTAAAGAACCAAAAGATTTGCTTAAGCTTTTTCCAAATGCATCAGTTAAAGAATCTCCGATCATACCGTCTGATAAAATAAATGTATCAAACGCACCAGAGTCCAAAGAACCTTGGATTATTCCTTTACCACCTTGGTCTAGATAACCAATTACAGCAACTGCATCACCACCTGCTGAAGCAAGTGTAGCAACTTCTGCAGAATAGTCAGCTTTTCCATCCTCATGAGCTGCAACAGTAGTTACTTTGATACCATGAGCTTTACAAGCAGCTTCATAAACATCTGCTAAACCTTTTCCGTAGTCGTTGTTAGTGTAAGTAACTGCAACGCTTTTAATTCCTCTATCTTTAGTGATATCAGCTAGAATTTGTCCACCTCTTGCATCTGATGGTGCAGTTCTAAAAAAGAAACCGTTGTCAGCTAGATCTGTTAAACCAGGAGATGTTGCTGATGGTGAAATCATTACAACTCCATTAGGTACTGCAACGTTTGTTGCAATAGCCCCAGTTACACCTGAACAGTCAGCTCCCATAATTGCAGCTACACCTTGTGAAACTAGACCTTCTGCCGCTGATTGAGCCGCAGCTGAGTCAACACAAGTTGAGTCTGCTCTTACTGGAGTGATCGTTTTTCCGCCTAATAACGCGCCTGAATCTGAAGCTTCTTTAAAAGCAAGCTCAGCAGAGGCTGCCATAGCAGGAGTAAGAGATTCAATAGGACCAGTAAATCCTAAAATAACTCCCATTTTAATATCTGCAAAAGTACTTGTTGTAAAAGTCGAAACAAATATAAATGCAGCAATAAATAGTTTTTTCATTGTACCCTCATTAATTGTTAACAATTTATAAAAAATAAAGTAAATCTTACTGGTATATTTTTTCAATAAGTAAATTATCTCGTTTTATTGAGTAAAAAGACTGAAGTTATTACAATAATACCACCAGTGACCATTATGAGCGTTGGAATTTCTCTAAAAATTAAAAAAATTAGAAGTAATCCAAAAACTGGAAAAAGAGCATAAAAAGGCAAAACCATTCCAACTGGATAGAATTTATATAAATAAAACATCATCATGTGTCCAAATATTGAAATTATAGCTCCAGCATATAAAACGGCGATCCATCCACTTGTATCAATATTAATTAATTGATGAATTACATTTCCTTCAAACAACTGAGAAATAATAATTAGTATAATAAAGCCAACCAAACCCATAAAAGCATTAGTAAATTTTACATCGAGTTCTTTGAGGTGTCTCGAGAAAACTTGTGATAAGCCATAGAAAAATGCCATAGCAAAAATTAACAATGTTGCTAAAATTTCTTCTGAGATTTTTGGATCAAACGCAATTAAAACTATGCCCAAAAATGATGTAAAAATTAAAATCCATTTTTTGAAACTTATACTTTCACCAAGAAACAAAGAACTCAAAATAATTGCAAAAGGAATTGATAGTTGAGCACCAATCGTAATAGGAGCCAAGAGTGAGGCAACATCTAATGATAAATATAAAAACATATTTACTCCAGCACCCATACATATTGAAAACCCCAAAAGAGGTATATAATATTTTTTTTGAGGAATTTTTATTTTACAGAAAGGAATTAAGCATAAAAAAACTATACCCATTCTTAAAGCTCCAAATAAAATTGGATTAAGAGACGCATTTAAACCAAATTTACCTATAGGATATGCACTTCCTAAAAAGAACATTACTAAAATAATTAATGCTGTATGTTTAAAAGACAATTTTATCTCATTGAAAAAGGATCAAGAGTTGGCTTGTCTGATGTATAATACCAAGTTGTTTTTACTCTTGTGTAATCTTTTATAGACTCAATACCTGCTTCTTTGCCATAGCCACTATCTTTCATTCCACCAAATGGAGCAGATGGGGATATTAATCTATAAGTATTCACAAATGTGATTCCTGCTCTAATTGCCTTTGAAACCCTCATACCTCTTGAAAAGTCGCTTGTATAAACTGCAGAAGATAAACCATATTGGTTATCATTCATTTTATTTATTACATCTTCTTCATTTTCAAATTTCATTACAGATAGTATTGGTCCAAAGAGTTCATTTTCTGCTGTTGGAAGATTATGATTGTCACATTCAATAATTGTTGGAGGAAAATAGTATCCTTCGTTCGAAAACGAATGTCTTTTACCTCCACATTTAATTTTTCCACCTTGCTCTACAGTTAATTTAATATTTTTTTCTATTATCTCTAATTGTTTAAAATTACTTATTGGTCCCATTTCACTTTCAGGATCCATTGGCGCACCAATTTTTATTTTTTTTGCTCTTTCAGCAAGCTTATCTAAAAATTCGTTATAAATTCCTTTTTGTAAATAAAGTCTTGAACCAGCAATACAACTTTGGCCACTTGCACCAAAAATTCCTGCGGTAATTCCATTTATTGCATTTTCTTTATGTGCATCTTCAAATACTGCTACAGGGCTTTTTCCTCCAAGTTCTAAGCTTACTTCAGATAAATTTTCAGCTGAATTTCTAATTATGTGTCTCGCAGTTTCTGGACCACCTGTAAAAGCAATTTTTTCAACTAAATTATGAGTTGTTAGAGCCTTTCCACATGGATCACCAAAACCTGTAATAACATTTACAACACCCTTTGGTATTCCTGTTTCTTCAATTAATTTTGCAAACTCAAATAATACTGCAGGTGCTAGTTCGGATGATTTTATAACAACGGTATTTCCCATTGCTAAAGCTGGGGCCAGCTTAGTTACTGTTAATAACATCTGTGAGTTCCAAGGAATAATCGCAGCTATAACACCTATTGGTACTCTCGTAGTTATTGCTTGAATATTTGGTTTATCTATAGGCAAAACTGTTCCTTCAACTTTATCTGCCATACCAGCATAATAGTCATAATATTCTGCAATATAGTTTGCTTGCTTTTTTGTTTCTCTAAATAATTTTCCAGTATCAATAGTTTCAATTTCTCCAAGCAACTCAGCATTTTTTCTAAGCTTATCTGCTATCGCTCTTAAATATTTGCCTCTTTCTCTTGGAAGTAACTTTGGCCATTCTCCTTCAAATGCTTTCTGTGCTGCTTTCACAGCCCTATCAACATCATTTACGCTTGCTTCAGGAACTACAGCCCATGGCTTATTATTTTCTGGATTTAAAGTTTCAAAAGTTTTTTTAGTATCAGAGTCTACCCATTCTCCATCGATAAACATTTTATACTGTTTAAGTTTAGTCATTTTTTATATGTTCCTTAATAGCGTTATTTACATCATCTGCACACTCAATACTACAGAGATGTTTTCCATTACTTATTATTTTAACTTTAGAATTAGCGATTTTTTTACTTAAATTTTTAGACATTTCTGGAGTTGATCCAATATCGTTTTCTCCAGTTATAACTAGTGTTTTGGTTTTTATATTTTCAAATATTTCATTATCTTGGTGTTTAACGAACAGTTCATAAACTTTTAAGAAATTTTCCATATCATTTTCTTCAAGCATAGAACAAATTTTTTCATAAATATTTGGATTTTTATTTATATAATCATCTGTAAACCATCTCTTAAGAGCTTGTTTTGATAAAGATCTACTTTTTTTTGATAATTCAAATCTATCATTAACTATTTGCTGTTGTTCATTGCTTCTTTGAAAAACTGAGCAAAGTAAAGTTAAAGACTCTAATCTATTATTATATTTAGAAGCAAAATTTCTTGCTATTAATGAACCAATTGAAAAACCAACTAAATGTATTTTTTCAAATTTTAGTTCATCAATTAAATTTAGTAATTGTAAGGAAAAATCATCAAAACTTATTTGTGGTTTTGTTAATGGCGTGTTTCCATGACCTAAAATATCATACACTAATACAGTATTGTTGAATGAATTGATTTGAGGTTCCCAAATTTTATGATTAAGTCCTACACCGTGAATTAAAACTATTGGGGTATTTTCTTTTTTATTTAGAATATAGAAAGTATCTTTTGAATCTTTAGCATTGATCATTTAAATTATTTTGTTTCAATGCCCATTTCTTTCATATCTTGATATCTATCACCAGTTCTTGCATGCGCTCTTCCACTAGAAGCACCACCAATAGCAATTACTATTTCATTATCAAATGGAGCATCATGAATGGTAAATTCATGTGTTAGATAATATGGTCTTAAACCAGAATCTTTTTTGTGCATCATTGGTATAGAAATTTTTGATCCCGCAGGTCCTCTTGTATTAGTAAAACTTAAATATGATGTTCCACCTACCGCATCTCTAAATTTATTTCCAAATCTTAAAGTATGAATAAATGCAGATGCATGCTCAATCTCACCATTTAATCCTACAATTCCTGCTTTGCCATAAGCTAGAATTTTTTCTGGCGAACCAATTTCTTTTATTAATTCTGGAACTAAAATATCGCCAAGTTTTGGAGCTAAATCTAAAATTATGGGTTTTAAATCTTCAACAAATCCTTGACCATCCCAAGGATTTTTAAAAACTGCCGCAACAGAAACTAGCAAGACAGGTTCTTTTGCTTCTTTACCACCTTCAATAAATGTCTTATCAACAAATTTTGCAAACTTTCTTAATTCTAATTTCATTGTTTTGATCTATGTTTAAAACTATCTCTTCTAAAACTGTATAGTGCTTTTGGATCTACATCAACATCAATGACCACAGGTTTATTTATTTTTAAGGCTTCTCTAACTGCTTGGTTTATTTCTGAAACTTTTTTAACCTTAAAACCTTTAGCACCATAAAGTTTTGCAACTTTATCAAATGGCGGACTACTAATGTCGGCTCCTAAATATCTTTTTCCATAAAAATCTTTTTGGTAAGCTTTTTCGGCTCCCCAGCTTTTATTGTTCATAACTATAGTAATCGTATTAATTCCATATTCTACAGCTGTACTTAATTCTGAAACTGTCATTCCAAAACCTCCATCCCCCATAAGGCTAATAACTTTTTTATTTGGTTTTGCAACTTTTACACCTAAACCACACGCAAAAGAAAAACCAACTAAACCAAAGTCTAAGGGAGTAAACAAAGAAGGAGGATCATAGTATTCAAGTGCATCTGTAGCTTGCAAGCACAGAGTGCCTGCATCTAAAGTTATTACAGATTTTTTAGGAAGCACTTGTCTTAGTTGTTTAAACAAACCTTTGGGTTGAATAGGAAAATTTTTCTGTTTAAATTTGTCTCTGTTAAGTAAAAATTTTTTTCTTTCAATTAAATAGCTGTTGGTCCATTTTTTTATATTTAAAATAATATTTTGCTTTTTTATTTCTTTATATAATTGATCTGCAACTGTGGCAGCATCCCCATAAATTCCTACTGCTACAGGAAAATATCTTCCTATCATACTTTTTTCTAATTCAATTTGTATGATCTTTGCTCTTTTATTTATATTTTCGTAAGAATAAAAAGTTGAATTAAATCCCAGTCTTGTTCCAAGAGCAATTATTACGCTTGCTTCTTTAACCAATTTAGATGCAACTGGATTTCCTCTTGGTCCCATTTGTCCTGCATTTAGTTTATGACTAAATGGTATAGCATCTCCATGTCCAGCTGCAGTAACCATGGGTGCATTTAAAAATTCTGCCAATCTAATTACATTTTTATATTTTGATGTATATTTAATTCCACCACCAGCGATAATAACAATCTTGTTTGAATTACTAATAATTTTTACAGCTTTTTTTATATAGTTAAATTTAGCTTTGGTTGAATTTTGATTATCAAAAGATTGATTCTTTTCATTAATTTTAAAATTTTCTTTATTAGCTAAAATATTTCTTGGTAAATTAATACATACAGGACCTCTTCTAGGTGACATTGTTAATTTAAAAGCATCACTGAAAGTTTTTGGGATTTCTTTAGCATTTTTTATTGTCCAAGTTTTTTTTGTTACTGGTTTAAACAAAGATTGTTGGTCAAGACCTTGAAAAGCATCTTCCATTTTATCTTTTGTAGAATACGATCCTGCAATTGAAACAACTGGAGAAAAAGCTGCTTTCGCTTGCGCAAGCCCAGTAACTAAATTTGTAGCACCAGGACCATTTTGCCCAGCAATTATTATACCTGGTTGATTAGACGCCCTTGCGTACCCATCCGCCATGTGTGTTCCAGTTCTTTCATCACGAACGCCAATAAATTTTATATTTTTTTCATGATAAAGAGCATCAAACATTTCCATTGTAGCAGAACCAATTAAACCAAATACGTGTTTAACTTTTTCTTTTTTTAATGATCTAACCGCAGCTTCGCCACCTGTTAGACTTTTTTTAGATTGGCTCACGAAACTTTTTTGACTTCAGTATCCATATCATTTTTAAAGTGTGGCATTACTTTTTCTGTAAACATTTTAATGCTTTTCATGCAGTCTTGATGTTTAACTCCCGGAAAATTTGACCAAACTTGTAAGTTTTGCAAATTTAATTCTGATTTAAGTTCTTTTATTTTATCAATTACATATTCTGGAGTACCAAAGAGCATGTTACGTTTATGAAGAAAATCGTAACTTAATAAATCTAATTTACCTTTAGTCACTGGCAGTTCTTCTCCTGGATCCATATGATTTCCCAAACCTCTCCAATGACATACCCATTTCATATAATTTACCATATGTTGACCAGCCTTTTCTTTAGCCTCTTCCATAGTGTCTGCCACAAACATATCTCTTACTAAAGAAATACCTTTACCCATCGGTACATTTCTTTTTTCAAATTCTGACCTTGCATTTTTATAAGCTTCAAACTTAATTTTTAATGCTTTAACTGTAGGTATCCACATTATAGTATTTATTCCTTGTTGACCTGCCCATTCTATTGATCTAATTCCATCAACAACTTGATGAATAGGTGGATAAGGTGTTTGGTAAGGTTTTGGAACAACGCTAATTTTTTCCATAACATTTGTCTCCATATTTAAAAATTCTTTACTTGGCGGACTCATATCATGTTGCCAAACATAATTAGGTGTTGGGTAAGTATAAAATTCACCTTTATGATTAAAAAATTTTTCTTTCCAAGCTTTTTTTAGTATTGTTAGAGTTTCTTCAAATAGTCTAAAATTTTTTGCTTGGTCCTTCATGTCAGCTTCAATATTTAAGTTTATAGCTTCTCTTCCATAAATTCCTCTGCCGATGCCAATTTCAACTCTTCCTTTAGATAGTTGATCCAATAAAGCAATATCTTCAGCCATCTTAATAGGATTGTGAAAAGTAATAACATTGCACGCTTGTCCAATTCTAATATTTTTAGTTCTTGCAGCAGCGTCAGCACCCATCATTAAAGGATTGGTACAAGCTTCCATTCCTTCATGATTAAAATGATGTTCAGTATACCAAATAGAATTCCAATTATTTTGGTCACAATAAGTTGTTATATCTCTAGCCTCATCAAGTAGTTGGTCATAGGGTTTATGGTCCCAATTTGTAGTATTACAAAAATATCCAAACTTCATTTATCCTCCTTAAACATAAAATTTAAAGGACCGATCCCACTTTCGTATTGGAATAACGACGAGTTATGTATCGCTTTATAAAATAATAGTATTATTTTTATCTTAATTTTTCAACATCTTTTAAGATATTAACTAAGCAATTCTTTAATGTTTTTGTCTAACTGTCTTTCAAAGTTTTTGTCATTGCCAGGATTCGCGGCACAATGACCATATGGAGAATCTACAGGTCTTAAAGATGAACGAGATATAAACTTTTTTTCAAATTTATTATCTTCAGTTCTAAAGTATAAATCTTGATTACAAGGCATTAATATAGTTTTTGCCTTTATTGCTTTAAGAGCTTTAATGTAATTATTTTTATATATAGGACCTTTACTTATATCGTTTAGTTGCCATGTTTTTAGTTTTGATAAAAGATTATTCGCATCCCAATTTTTTGCATGATCATTTGCCCAATCTTTAAGTAATTCTTCTGCATTTTTAAAGCCAAATTTTTTATAAAGTTTATCTCTATAAAAATCTTGAGAGAAAGCCCAACCAGCATAAACTCGACCAAATGCTTTTAACCCTTCAAGTGGTTGTTTTTTATAATTTCCTTTATTCCATTTTTTATCTGCTGTAAGTGCTGCTTTAACACCTTCTAAAAAAACATGGTTGTGTGTAGAAGTTTTTGATGACGCACAAAAAGGAAGAATTGCTTTTACCATTCCAGGATATTGTGCAGCCCATTGATATGATTGACAGCCTGCCATTGACCATCCAGCAACTAAGGCAATTTTTTTAATTTTTAGTTTTTCAGCAATAAGTTTGTGCTGACAATAAATATTATCCCATAATGTTATAGTTGGAAATTTTGAACCCTTTTGAATTTTAATGGCATTAGTTGGTGAGGAAGAAAGACCATTTCCAAACATGTTAATTGATATGATAAAGTATTTATTTGGATTAATAGCTCTATTTTTTCCTATAAATCCTTCATTTCTAATATGACTTCCAGTATAAAATGTAGGAAGAATTATTACATTTGAGCGATCTTTATTTAATTTTCCGTATGTTTTATAAATTAACTGTGCTGAATTTAAAATTTTACCAGATAAAAGTTTAATATTTCCTAAGTTAAACTTTTCATATTTTTTCATTAATTAGTAAAGTCTAAGGTATTCTTTTACTTCCCAATCAGTAACCGCTTGATGATATCGTTCCCATTCATCATTTTTGTAAGATAAAAAAGATTTTTTCATTACAGGTCCCATCACTTCATCTGATAATTTATTAGTTTTCAATGCTTCTATTGCTTGCATTAAATTTTTTGGCAATCTTTTAATTCCTAATTTTTTAAATTCTGAGTCAGTCATTTGATATAAATCCTGATCCGTTGGTTTTCCTGGATCAATTTTATTTTTAATTCCATCCATTACCGATGACACTGTCATTGCCAATGCCAAGTAAACATTCATCGTCATATCTGCGGCTCTATTTTCTATACAATATCTATTTTGCGGTAAACGAAATTGAGCCGATCTGTTATTGTGACCATAAGTAATGTTAGTTGGTGCCCAAGTTACAGTTCCACCTTCAAAACCACCAACTCTTGGAACTAGTCCATTATATGAATTAACTGTTGAACATGTAATTGCTGTTAGCGCTTCAGAGTTTTTCATAAGTCCACCAACCGCATACTTAGATTGTTTAGACCAACCTTTTCCATCAGTAAAAATATTTTTTCCAGGTTTATTAACATCTTCCATAGAAAAATTTATATGAGCTCCAGATCTCCAATCACCTATTGTAGGCTTTGGCATAAATGTAATGAACATATTATTTTTTTTTGCAACTTCTTTTAAAAGAACTCTTAAAAAAACTAATCTATCTGCCATTTCTAATAAATTTGTATAATGAAAATCTAATTCAAATTGTGAATAAGCTCCTTCAGCAACTACATCATGCAAATTCCATCCTAGCTCTTCAAGAATATCAATTAATTCTTTTAAAAAATGCATAGAGTCTAACGAGTATTCAACATCATATCCAAATGCTTGTCTTCTAGGTCTTATTCCATTAATTGGATCGCTATCTATGGCTTTAACTGGTTTACCATCTTCTCCATATTTCATTGCAATAAATTCAGGTTCAATACCACACATTCCTTTGTAGCCTGAATCTTGAGCTTTTTGCATTGCACGTTTTAATGCTTGCCTTGGGCAAACATTGTAAGGTTTATCTTCCCAATAAAGGTCTGCAAAAATAATTGCCATTGTTCTATCCCAAGGACAAATATAAACACTGTCTAAATCAGGCAACATTATTTGGTCAGAATCTGCAGGAGTTAACTCTGGTACAAAAGATATAGAGTGTACGGCAAACTGAGGACCTTTGCCTAAACACAGAGGTTCGAAATCACTCATGGGTACAGGTTTTGTTTTTGGAATGCCGTGTAAATCTATCCAGCTCGACATTACATACTGCACTCCAGCAGCTTTAAGTTTTTTATGAACTGCAGGAATTTTTTTCCTGTTTCTTTCTATAGCGTCTTTGAAACTTTCGTAATATATTTTATTTCTCATTAGATAAATTATTTTGGCATATCCTCTGGATCAATTCCAGGAACAAATGTAATGCCAGCTTTTTGTTTCCAATCGTGAGGATAAGCAGCGTAAAATATTACACATTTTTCATCACATTCATACGCTATATGGTTATCTTTTGGGATATAAAGCACATCTCCTGGGTTACATATATAAGATTTACCATCACAAGTTAGTCGAAAAGTTCCTTCCATGCAGTAAATAATTTCATCACAAGTTAAGTCCCAAGGAACAGAAACTTTATTTAAAAAATTTAATCCACCACACATAGTGTTACTTACTTTACTTGTTACAAATGGTTTTATGTAAGACTTTCCTGGTTCTAGTGTGTGAAGCCTATTTTCAATATCTTTAAATTTATATAATTGTGGTTCTTTAGACATTAATATTCCTTTCAGTTTTATATTTTTATTGGTTCGTTTAATTCTACTTTGTATCCGTCAGGGTCTTCACAAAATGCAATTACTCTTGTTCCATGTTTCATTGGACCTGGTTTTCGAGTAATGTTAACTCCTAGCTTTGTAAGATCTTCACAAGCTTTGTAAACATCTGGAGTTTCTATACAAATATGTCCCCAACCGTTTCCTTTATCATAATCTTCTTTTTGATCCCAATTATGAGTTAATTCAAGGCATGGTGATTCATTTTCAAGTCCATACCCAATGAATGCATTAGTAAATTTTCCATCAGGATAATCAGTTTTTCTCAAAACTTTCATTCCTAAGGTTGTGCAATAAAAGTTAAAAGAAGTTTCTAAATCTTTTACTCTTATCATTGTATGTGCTAATCTATATCCATCATTTACATTTTTAGACATTTTTTTTACCTTTCGTTGATTTTTTTGATTTCATAGTTTCTTGAATTATTAATTTTTGAAATTTTTTTACACCTTTTTCCCAGTAAGGTGATAGCAATCCACCATCGTTTGAAGCGGGTGATGATCTTCCTTCTTGTAATCTTTCGCACATTTCATGATCTTCTTTATGCACACTCCACCATATCTTCTTTGTAATATCAATCTCTTCTTTAGACATAGATTTTCCACCAGTTGAATATATTATTCTTTTTTGACTTGTTATTCCTGGACTAATTGGGCTGTTTAAATAAACACCAATTTGATTAGGATAATAAGTTCCAATTATAAAATTTGGAAACAAAGAAAGATATTTAGAAGAAACAGATAGAGCATTGTTATTTTTATTATCTTCTTTGTTAACATTTACTCCACTTCCATAACAAATACCATCTACAATTGTATAATGATCTTTTAGAGGTTGGTTTGTTGTTGTTTTGTGCACGAACTGTACATGATAAGGTTCAATAAAATTTTCAATAAGAAATTTCCAATTAGTATTAATTTTTCCAAAATCTAGAGTTGCTTCATATTTTATTTTATTTAAATCAAGATCTTTAAATTTTGAAATTAAAGGCTTTGCATATTCTTCAAATTTTTTTGCTTTTCCATTTATATTTACAAATATCCAGTCGTGCCAAATATGAATTCTTATTGGTTTAAGACCATGACTTTTTAAATTAAATCCTTTTGGTTTATGTATATTTGTTCCCCCAATATGTGGAGCAGCTTTTAAATTTCCTTGAAGATCATAAGTCCAAGAATGATAAGGACATCGAATGAATTTACCAATATTTTTTTTTTCACTTACTAATTTTAAACATCGATGGCTACAAACATTATGGAAGGCTGTAATTTTATTGTTTTCGTTCTTAATTAACAAGAGTGGTTTTCCAGCAATAAAAATTGGAATAACGTCTCCTACTTTTTTTAATTCGTGAGCAAAAGCTACAAATAACCAGCCATTGGATAATACAGTTTCACATTCTTTATCCCAAAAATTGTTATCAGTATATGATTTTGCTGGAAGTCCAAAAATTGTATTTGTATTTTTGGGATTTTTAATTTTAACTGAAGTTTTGCTTTCAGACATTTATAGTTTCCTTCTTTTAAATGAAATCTATTTGCGATTTGCTAATATTTCAATAAAATATATCATTGTTAATTATTGGATTTTAAGGAGGTCAATTGGTTAATTCGAACAACAATACTTATAGAGGTTATGATCAAGCCAAACCAGTTGGTTATGATAAAGAAATTTCACATACAAATTTTGGCACTCCTGGCGGAGAGTACCTTAGAAGATATTGGCACCCAGTCGCTTTAACCTCAGAAGTAAGCACAACTCCTTTACAAATAAAAATCCTTGGAGAAGATTTGGTTATTTTTAAAACCACAAAAAACAAAATAGGATTAGTCCACAAAAACTGCCCTCACCGAAGAGCATCCTTAGTTTATGGAAAATGTGAAACAAATGGTATTAGATGTTGTTATCATGGATGGTTATTTTCTACAGATGGAGAAATTTTAGAAACTCCTGGCGAAGATCCAGATTCAAAACAGGCAGAACAAGTAAGAAAAAAATTTAAATTAGGAGCTTATCCAATAAAAGAATTTAATGGAATTGTATTTGCTTATATGGGCCCCCCAGAAAAAATTCCTGAGTTTCCTCATTATGATGCGTATGAAATTTCCGATATTGTAAGAAGACCATATAAAATTAATTATAATTGCAATTGGATACAGGTTCTTGATGCAATTATGGATCCAGTTCATACATCTTTCTTACACGGTCAAAGTTCAGGAATACAATTTTCAGAAGGTTTTGCGGAGTTAGGAGAAATAGAATTTTTTGAAAGAGGAATGCAATATCTTGGAGCAAATACAAGAAGAGTTGATGATAATGTTTGGGTTAGAGTAAATGAGTTAATACTTCCAAACTTTACACAGGCTGGATCAGCTTTTGCTGCAGACGGTACAAAAATCCGCCATTTCGGTAGAAGCTCTTTTACAAGATGGGTAGTTCCTGTAGATCACGAACATTGTGTAGCGATAGCTTGGGGTAATTTTGGAGAAAGGGCTGACCCAATTGAATACAATAATAAAGAAGGTTGTGAAAGAATTGAAGCAGGTGAAATTATAGATCGAACTTTTGAAGAAAAAAAAAAGAGTCCGGGTGACGCAGAAGCAGTTGAAGGTATGGGATTTATAAGTGAACATAAAGGTGAACACTTAATGCCAACCGATCATGGAATAATGGCATACAGAAGACATATCAGGAAATCAATCAAAGCATTGCAAGAAGGAACAGAGCCTAAACAATTTAAAAATAATGGAGATGCAATCAAAACATATGGTCAAGATACAGTTTTAAGAGTTCCAAAAAGAAATGTAGATGATCGAAAATTTATAAAATCAATTGCAGCTGCAGTAATGAAATTACAGTTTGACTCAGAAAAAATGCCAAATAAAGATCGCGACTCTTTTATAATAAAAGAATTATCTAATATGGAAAAGAATGGAGCGTTTTGACAAATAAAAAAATTAAAATTCATGTTAAAAATAATCATTGGGCACCAGGTTCTTTTCCTACCGACGCTGAAGGAGAAAAAAATTTTACAATAACCAAAGATCGTTTTGATAATGTTCTTGATAAATTTCCAGAAATTAAAGAAAAAATAGAAGTTTTTTTTGACTGGGATGAAGAAAATTTTAAAAAATCAATTTTAAATTCTGATATTTTGCTAGCTTGGAGCTTCCCTACAAAGAACCTTAAAGAACAAGCTCCAAATCTTAAATGGATACATGTTATTTCAGCGGGAGTAGAGCATTTGCTTCCTTTAGACTGGATGAATGATGATTTAGTTTTAACCAATAGCAGTGGAGCTCATGCTAAAAAAGCTGGCGAGTTTGGTTTAATGAGTATTTTAATGTTGCAAAATCATATGACAAGATTAATTACTCACCAAAAAAATAAAGAATTTGTTTCATTATTTAGCAATCCTGTTCATGGAAAAACAGTAGTTGTGGTCGGCACAGGATCGCTTGGAGGATCGATGGCAAAACATGTTTCAAAATTAGGTGCAAACATTATCGGAGTTAATAAAAGAGGAAATAAAGCTGAAGGTTGTTCAAAAACTATCACAATAGATAAAATTGATAGTGTTTTGCCTGAAGCTGACTTTTTATATTTAGCACTTCCAGAAACACCTGAAACTAAAAATCTAATTAATAAAAAAAGACTCGACATGTTAAAAACTACATGTGGAATTGTAAATATAGGAAGACAATCAGCAATGGATTATGATGCATTAAGTGAGAAACTTAAAAAAAATGAAATAGCGGGAGCAATACTTGATGTATTTTCTCATGAACCATTAGATAAAAGCTCAAAACTTTGGGATACTCCTAATTTAGTTATTACACCGCATGTATCCTCAGACGATGATGGAAATTATGTCGAATTAACCCTTGGTATATTCTTTAATAATTTAAAACTTTTCATTGATAAGAAAGAATTATTAAACAGAGTTGATAAAAAACTTGGTTATTAAAAAGCTAAGACTATCTATTATATTCAATAAACTTTTTGAGAGAACGGTTCAAAAATTTTTCGTAAATCATTCCTGAGTTATCAATTTTTGGCTTATGTAAAAAAGAAGTATTCATCTTAAAATCATAAGATGGTTCAAAGAAGAATGGTATAGACATTCTCTCAGTTTTATTCCAAAGAACCCTATGGTTTGTTGCTTTAAATTTACCTTTGCTTAGAAACTCAAGAGCTCTACCAGTGTTTACAATAAGAGCACTTTTATTAAAAGGAACATCGTACCATTTTTTATTTTTTCTGTTTTGAACTTGTAATCCACCTATTTTATCTTGATACAAAACAGTAAAAATTCCACTATCGACGTGAGTTTCACAACCTAAAGCGACTCCATCTTCTTTTGAAATTTCAACTGGTTTTGTTTGTTTTGGATAATAATTAAATCTTAAAGTGCTCAGTGTTTTTAATCTTGAAAAAGTTTTTTTTGATATATTAGTGTCATCTTTATAAAGTTTAATCACACTTTTAAATAAAACCTCACATAAAATAAAAATATTATCAAAATATTGAGATAAAGATTTAATTGATTTTTTATCAATAGATTTATTTAAATTTAAATACTCTATATATTGATTTTTAGTTCTTTGAGCATATTTTTTAGTTACCTTTGTGTCTCCAATATCTAGTCCTTCTTTTCCATTAACATCTTTTGGAAAGTAACCTCTGTAAATATTTTTATTTTTGTTATTCCATTTTTTCGGCGCTAATTTTACTTTATTTTTTTTTGAAGATTTAAAAAATTTATTTCCAACATTAGATATACTTTGAATTTGTTTTTTATTCATTCCATGATTAATTATCTGAAAGAAACCAACTTCAACACATGCTTTTTCTATTTTTTTTATTATTTCTTTTGATTTTTTTGAATTTAATCCATTTAAGAGCGAAGATATATCAATGGTTGGAATAAAGTTTTTTTTCATTTACCTTAATGGTTTTTCAGTAACTATAGATTGATCTTGAGCTTTTTCACGTATAAAAATATAAATTCCACTTGAAACAATTATTAATATTCCAATGATTGTGCTTAAGGTTGGTATTTCTTCAAAATATATCCAGCCAATTAATAAAGCCCATAATAATATTGAATATTCAAAAGGCGAAACTACTGCAGGAGATGCTATTCTATAAGCTGTAAACAAAAGAAGAAAAGCAATTGTAGCTGTCACTCCAGTTATAATCATAAATAAAATACTAGATTCTAAATTCACAAACCACTCTCTAAAGATAAATTGGGAAGCCGGATGGTCTATGGTATTGTATTGTCCATCTCCAATTATAAAATAAAAAATAATACTAAAAAATATTGCTCCAAAATAAAAAGTAAATGTTTGAGTATAAACGCTATCTTTGTCGGAGGTTTTTTTAATAATTATCATTGATAACGAATAACAGAAGGCACATAAAATGGGCAACAAACTTAAATAGTTAAAATTACTAAAATCAGGGTTCAATGTTATATATACTCCAATAAAACCTACAACTACCGCGGACCATCTTCTTATTCCTATTTCTTCTTTTAAAAAGAAATGTGCAAATATTGTAATTAAAAAAGGAGTAACAAAGAATAAAGCTGTAGCAAATGCTAAAGGCAATGCAGTTAATGAAATATAAAAAGAGCTAAACCCAAAAAAGAAAAGAATTACACGACAAAAAGTTAAGAGAGGATATTGAGTTTTAAATACTATTGGTTTCTTAGTTAATTTTAAATAAAATAAAATAAGACCAAAGCTAACTACAGTTCTTATTAAATAAACTTCATAAAGTGACACAAAACTAAAGATGTATTTCATAATCCCGTCCTGCACCGAAAAAACCATCATTGCCAGCAATATTAGAATTATTCCTTTAGGATTATTATTTTTTATAGGCATTCTGCCCCTATATCATAGAATTTTTCTTCTTTAAATTTTTATTAATTGTGCAATATTAAATTCATGATTTCAGAAGAAGACAAGATAATGATGGAGACTCTTTATTGGTGGGGTATACCAACTTTGTTTAGATGTAAAAACGATCCTGATCCTAAAAACTGCGATATAGCTTTGGTAGGAGTTCCTCATAGCACAGGAAACGGTACAACTGAAAGAGATCAGCATTTGGGTCCAAGAGCTGTAAGAAATATATCTGCAATGCTTAGAAGGTCTCACTTTGATTACAAAATTGATCCTTGGAAAGATAATAAAATTCATGATTTAGGAGACGTACCTTTCCCAGAAGCTAATGATAATGAAAAATGCATTGAAAGAATTTCAGCATTTTATGATTACATAGAAAAAGCAGAAAAACCCGTTGTCTCTATTGGAGGTGATCATTCAGTAACAGGTGGAATTGTTCAAAGTTTAGCCAAAAAAAATTCAAAGCTAACTAAAGGAAAAAAAATAACTCTAGTTCATTTTGATGCACATACAGATTGTTATGAAAAATTAGATCATTTTTTAGGTGCCAAAAAATCTGCTGCACACTGGGCATCTTACTTAGTTAAACAAGGAAACGTAGACCCAAGTACTAGCACTCAAATAGGAATTAGAGGAAACCCAAGAACTCTAGACTGGTTGCAAGCAAGTTATGATATTGGTTATCAAGTTATAACTATGGATGAATATAAAGAGTGGGGCCACGAAAAATGTGCAAAAATGATTTTGGATAGACTAGGGGACAATCCAATTTACGTAACTTTTGATTTAGACTGCTTAGATGCAACCGTTGCACCTGGTACTGCAAACTTAGAACCTGCATTTAGAGGATTTAATATAGATGAAGCAAGAAAACTTATTCAATGTTTAAAGGGTAAAAATGTAATTGGTGGCGATGTTGCTTGCTTAATGCCAACAAAAGACAGTCCAAATCAAATTACCTCAATGGTTGCGGCATCTATAATGTTTGAAATTATTTGTTTAATCAGTACAAATCTGAACAAAAAATAATTAGTATCGCAATTTATGCATATCAGTGTCACAAAAATGTAAATATTTTTTTTTACTTTATGTAATAAATTGCAAAAAATTTCACTTTAAATGATTAAAAAAAAATTAAGACTTAAAGCCAGAATTAGAAAAAGTAAAAAAGATATTAATACAAAATTAAGACTTAAAGCCAGAATCAGAAAAAGCAAAAGAGATATTAGTAGAAAGGTAGATAATTTTTTTGAATGGATTAAAGGTGCTGAAATTGTAAATCTTAAGAGTTGCAATACAGATGAAGACCCAATAAGGCCAGAACTAGATAATGAATTTAGAACTAGCTTTGGAAGAAAAATATATGGAGTAAAATACAAAAGAGAAATACATGCTGTTATGTGTTTTGCTTTTGCAAATGAAATTCCAAAAAACGTAAAAGAATTAGATTTACTTAGCAAAGACGCTTTTTTACAAAGTGCAACTAGAGATCAAAAAGTTGGTAAAATTGCAATAGCATATACTGTTTGGTCAAAAAAAAAGGGGGGTGGTAAATTAATTGTTAAAGAAGTTTATAAAAAGATAAAAAAATCTAATCATCTTAATAGGCTAGTTACTCTTTCTCCTTTAACGGAAATGGCAAAAAAATTTCATTTGAGAAACAAAGCAAAACTTCTTAGAGTAAATGAAACAACACAAAACTTTGAATATTTTTAATTTAGAATTGCGTCTGCGCCTTTCTCAGCGATCATTAGTGTTGGAGCATTTAAATTAGCACTAGGTATTTCAGGCATAACAGATGCATCAATAACTCTTAAGTTTTGAATTCCTTTTACTTTTAAATTTTCATCAACAACTGCCATATCGTCTACACCCATTTTACAAGTACCACATGGGTGATAAGCTGTTTCGGCTTTAGATCTGATATATTCATTTAATTCATCATCTGATTGTGCTTCTGTTCCTGGACCAACTTCTTTTCCAGAATGCTTTGCCAAAGAAGGTTGTGCTAAAATCTTTCTTGCAACATGAATACATTCTCTAGTTTGTTTTAAATCATCCTCATCTTCCAGGTAATTAAATAAAATTTTAGGATAATCATATGGGTTTGATGAATTAAGAGTTATTAATCCTCTACTTTTTGGATGGTTAGGGCTAGCGTGTAATTGATAACCATGTGAACTTGGATTAACTAAACCATGGTCAATAACAAACGATGGAAAAAAATGAAATTGAATATTTGCCATTTCCCTTTCAGGAGAGGATTTTGCAAAACCTCCAGCCTCTAAATAAGATTGAGAACATGGTCCAGATTTAGATAAAAACCACTGTATTCCAGCTAAAACTTTTGGAATTAGTTTGGTATACTTATAAAGAGTATCTGATGTTTTGCATTCTTGCATAATGTATGTTTCCAAATGATCTTGAAGGTTTTTGCCTACGCCTTTTACATCGTTAACAACATTAATTCCTTTTTCTTTTAAATGGTTTGCGTCACCAATTCCAGAAAGCATTAGCAATTGTGGTGAATTAATTGAACCACCGCTTAATATTATTTCTTTATTTGCATAAATTTTTTCAACTTTATTTTTAATTTTTACTTCTATGCCTATAGCTTTTTTTCCTTCAAAAATAATTTTTTCTACAAATGAATTTGGAAAAATATTTAAATTTTTTCTACTTTTTACTGGGTTTAGATAATATTTAGCTACACTTGCCCTTTCTCCTTTATGAATAGTAGTATCAAACATCCCAAATCCTTCTTGATATTCTCCATTCATATCAGGATTAATTTTATGACCAGCTTCAGAAGCGGCTCCCAAAAAAGCATCAAATAAAGGATTATCATTTTTTGATTGGTCAACTGGAAGCAAACCTAAAGAACCTCTGTATTGATTATTTCCTTCTGACCATGTTTCAATTTTTTTAAAATAAGGAAGAATTTTATTGTAAGACCAGGATTTTAGTCCAAAATTTTCCCAACGTTCGTAATCATTTTTATTACCTCTTACAAAAACCATTCCATTATGAGCAGAACAACCTCCGATCATTTTTCCCCTAGGACAAAACAATCTTCTGTTGTTTAGATGTGGTTCTGGTTCTGAATAATATTTCCAATTATATTTTGGATCATGCATAGTGTAGAGAAGGGCAAGTGGCATTTTAACTTTCCAAATATCACTTGATCCTCCTGCTTCAAAAATTGCAACTTTATGATTACTATTTTCAGATAATCTATTTGCAAGAACACATCCCGCTGATCCAGCGCCAACTATTAAATAATCATAACTCATATCAGGAATGCTTTTAATAAATTTTTGTAATCAGTGATATTTTTAATTTTGACGCCTACTTTTTTTGCCGATTCATCAAACTTTCTAAGCTTAATAGACTCTTTAAAGAACTCTTCTTTTTCGAATAATTTAGCCTCTTTATTATTAAGCAGTCCCCCTTGAATTTTTAAGCTTGTAATTGATGCTTCAGATAAACGACTGTAATATTTTTTATTTCTTGCAAGGTATCTTTTTGCCAAAACATGGTTTTTTATTGGTTCAACTACTTCTTTTTTAAAAAATCTTTTTAAATATTCATAGCCAATGTCTTCATGCTTACCGTCCTTACTTTTTTTAACTAACTCATCTGGATCTTCTATAATAAAATGACCATAATCGTGTAACAAACAAGCACAAATGAGATTATTTTTGCTCTTTGATTTTTCTGCCATCATTGCAGATTGAATCATATGTTCCGAAATTGTTACCTTTTCACCAATATATAAAGATTTGTTATTTATAAAGTTAGAAATAATTTTATCGATTATGTTCATTAAAATTAATTTGGATGATCACCTTCAATAGCAATCCTATCCATTATTCTTTCATAACCTAATCCTCTTTCAGGATAAAAATCAGCTATAGCAAAATGAATTACACTTCTATTATCCCATATACATACTGTATTTTCTGTCCAAGTAAATCTACAAGTTAGTTCAAGCCTAGCCTGATGTTCAAAAATTTTTTTTAGAATTGCATCACTTTCTTCTTTATCTAAACCAACAATTCTTTGTGTGTAAGTCCAATTTACAAACAATATTTTTTTTCCAGTTTCTGGATGAGTTCGAACAATTGGATGTTCATTAGAATATTCATCATAGTTTTTTTTTCCATTGCCTTCCATTTTTTTATAACTATCTATGAAAAATTCTGCTCCCAATGAACTATGAACAGCTTTTTTACCTTTTATCTTTTTTTTAATTTTTTCATCTAAAGTTTCCCAAGCAAGTTCCATATTTGAAAAACATGTATCACCTCCAACTGGAGGAATTTTTATTGATTTTATTATTACTGCTTTTGTTGGTTTAATATTGTAACTAACATCACTATGCCAGTTTTCACCCCACTGATTTTTTTCATCTTCAGCTTTAATAATTCTTACGATTTCTGGAAATTTATCTAATCCTTTTACATAAGCGTGAGTTTCTAGAGGGCCAAATTTTTCAGCCAAAGCCAAATGTTGTTCTTCTGTAATTTTTTGATCTCTAAAAAAAATTACTTTATGTTCAAGCAATAAATCGTTAATTTTAATAAAGTTTTTATCAGATGTGTCTTTAAGATCTATGCCTTTAATTTCAGCTCCAAGCGCTCCGGATAAAAGTTTTACTTCCATGACAATAATTTATATCTAGAAATTAAATTTGTCACTATATATAAGTGGAATATGTGCTTAAACTACTTGAGCTTGATCTTTTTCTGCAACAACTTCTGTTTTAAATTTATTAGAAATTTTCTGCACTTCTACTGAAGAAACTTTATATTCAGCGCACATAGTTTCTTCATCTTTACCATGTCCAGTAACCATATTAACCATATGTTCTGGAAAGTGAAATGTAGTAAATACGATACCTTCTTTAACTCTGTCTGTTACTTCAACCTTTAAAGAAACTTCTCCTCTTCCAGAATAAAGCCTTGCAACATCACCCGTGTTTAACTCTCTATTTTTTGCATCTTTTGGATGAACCAACAAAATGTCTTCATCTACAATATCAATATTATTAGTTCTTCTCGTCATTGTTGCTGCATTGTAGTGCGCTAAAACTCTACTTGTAGTTAATATTAGTGGAAAATCTTTTTTATTTTTTTCTACTTCATTGCTCTCTTTCCAATCAAAATACTTAATTCTACCTTTTCCTAATTTAAATTCTTTTTCATGTAAAATTTTTGTATCCGTTCCATCTTCTTTTACTGGCCATTGTAATCCTAATTTTCCAAGTCTTTCTCGAGTTATACCTTTAAAGAAAGGAACCACATCTGCAATTTCAGCTAATACTTCATCAGCATCATATGATTTTTGATCATAGCCAAGTTTTTGCATCATATCTGTAACAATTAATCCATCTGGTTTTGTTCCTGGAAGAGGTTCTGCAGCTTTATTAACTCTTTGAACCCTTCGTTCAGTATTTGTGAAAGTACCATCTTTTTCTAAAAAAGTTGTTCCAGGCAAAACAACATCTGCATGCTTAGCTGTTTCGCTCATAAATATTTCTTGAACCACTAATAAGTCTAATGAATTCATTGCTTTTGCTACGTGAGCACTGTTAGGATCTGTTTGAACAACATCTTCACCAATAATCCACACTGCTTTTAATTCTCTACTTATTGCTGCATCAAAAATTTCTGGAATTTTTAATCCAGCCTTTGTTGGGTGAACAGCTCCATATTTTTCTGTATAAAAATCCTGAATTTTTTTATCGGCAACGGGAAAATATCCAGCACCTTGATGAGGTTGACAGCCCATGTCTGCAGCACCTTGAACATTATTTTGGCCTCTTAATGGATTAACTCCAACACCTCTTCTTCCAATATTTCCTGTTATCATTGCAAGATCTGCAATTAACATTACTGTTTTTGATCCTTGTTCTTGTTCAGTAACTCCTAGGCCATGAAACTCCATTGAATTTTTTGCAGTGGCGTAAGCAATAGCAGCTTCTTTTACTTGTTGTTTGTCAACTCCTGCAACTTTAGCTAAATGATCAATATCTAGTTTTTCAATTTTTTTAATGAAGTTTTCAAAACCTTCTGTTCTACTTAAAATAAAATCTTCTTTGTGTAATTTAGATTTTACAATGAAATACAACATCATATTTAGAACCGCTACATTAGTTCCAGGTCTTAATCTAATATGATAATCCGCTAATTTTGCTACTTCAGTTGTTATTGGGTCTAATACGATTAGTTTTTTACCTTTCATTACTTGTTGTTTAATTTTTGCTCCTGTTACTGGATGCGCATTAGTAGGATTTGCACCAATTACCAAGAAAAGGTCTGCATGATATATATCTTCTGTTGAATTAGTTGCTGCTCCTGTTCCAAATGTTTGTTGCATACCCCAAGCCGTTGGTGAGTGACAAATTCTTGCGCAACAATCAATATTATTTGTTCCTATTGTTGCTCTTATCATTTTTTGGAAAACATAATTTTCTTCATTTGTGCATCTTGCTGAAGAAATACCTGCAATAGCATCAGGTCCATTTTCTTTTATAATTTTTTCTAATTTGTTTTTTATGTAATCGTAAGCTTCATCCCATGAAGCTTTTTCAAATTTTCCATTTCTTTTAATTAACGGAGACCTTAATCTGTCTTCATGATCATAAAATCCAAATGCATATCTACCTTTTAAACATGTGTGTCCTGCATTAACCTCTGTCTTTTTGGGAGTATCAATTGAAACTACTTTGCCATTTTTTACTGAAGCTTCTAAATTACAACCAACACCACAATACGAACATGTTGTTCTAACTTTTTTATCATAGTCTGCTGATTTTGATGCAAATACATCTGAAATAGCATCTGTTGGACAGGTATGAGCACATGCTCCACATGATACACAAGAAGAGTCTCCAAATAACATATCATTATCAGTTGTAATTTTTGATTCAAAACCTCTACCGCTCATAGTCAGAACAAATGAACCTTGGATTTCATCACAAGCTCTAACGCAACGTCCACAATTTATACAATTGTCTAAGTTCATTCTCATATAAGCATGAGATGTATCTTTGGGAATTCCTTTATTTTGTTTAGGGTTATTATATCTATGATCAGATATTCCTAAATCGTTAGCAACATCTTGAAGCTCACAATTTTTGTCAACCTCACATGTACTACAATTCATTGGGTGGTCAGTTAAAACCAATTCAACAATATTTTTTCTAAGTGAATGTAAATCTTCATTATTAGTAAAAATATGTTGATTTTCAGCTACAGGAGTATGACACGAAGCAACTACTCTTGTTGGGCCATCTTTTTTTAAGGCAACTTCAACAGAACAAACTCTACACGCACCGTAGGGAACTAAATTGGGGTCATCGCATAAAGTTGGAATTTTTTTTTCTCCAACGTAGCTTCTTACAAATTTTAATATTGATGTATGGTTAGAACCAATTTCATATGGTTTTCCATCAATATATGCAATTTTTCTTTTTTCAGAACTCATTAATTTTCCTGAACTATATAACTTTTCATTTCATCACTAAAATACTTTAAAATATTCATTATTGGAACAGGTATTGCGCCACATAGCGCACATAAAGACCCTTTTTTCATTGTAACGAGTAATTCATTAAGTAATTTTAAAGGAATTTTTTTGGATTTACTTATTGCCTGATCAAACATTTCTTTTCCTCTATATGAGCCAAGCCTTCCTGGGAAGCATTTTCCACATGATTCTTCTGCTGAAAATTCAAACAAATGATGAATATATTCAACCATATTAAAATCTTTTGGAATACTCACTATACTTGCGTGACCCAACATAAACCCAGCAACAGTAAATTCTTGGAAATCTAAATTTAACTTTTCTACTTCTTTAATAGGAACAACTCCACCTAGTGGACCACCAATTTGTAATGCTTTTATAGGTTCTTTGAATCCTCCACCGATTTCATTTATAATTTTTTTCATTGGTGTACACATATCAACTTCATAAACGCCTGGGTTATTAAAAAAACTATCACAACATACTAATTTAGTTCCTGCAGATTTTTTATTACCTATAGAAGAAAATTTTTCAGATCCATTTATAAGTATACCTGTAGCAGCTGCCAAAGTTTCGACATTGTTCACTACTGTGGGTTTTTTATACAAACCTTCAGTTACAGGAAAAGGAGGTCTCACATCTACTTCTGCTCTCCTTCCTTCAATTGAGGCGATTAAAGCTGTTTCTTCTCCACAAATATACGCACCTTGTCCAATACAAATATTTAAATCAAATGAAAAATTTGTTCCTAAAATATTTTCACCTAAAAGTTTCGAAGATTTTAATGCGTTTATAGATCCATTTATAGCTTCAATTGATTTTGGGTATTCTCCTCTAATATATAAAACACCTTCATCACTTCCTATTACATAACCACAAATAATCATCCCAAATAAAACTTTTAAAGGTTGGTCTTCTAACAAGTATCTATCAGAAAAAGCTCCAGAGTCTCCTTCATCAGCATTGCAAATTACATATTTTTTTTTTGATTTTTCTTTACTGCAAAAATCCCACTTTAATCCAGTAGGAAATCCAGCTCCACCTCTACCAGAAAGATTAGAATCCAAAAGAGATTTAATTATTTCTTTTTTGTCTAGATTAATGAATTTTTGTAATAAAGTTTTGAATTGGTCTAAATTTAATAGATTTTCATCCATTAAGAAGCTTGTTGAAGCAAAACTTTTTGAAAAAAACTTTTCTTGTTTAATATCTTCACCTTTAATTATTTGATCAATATTATTAATATCATTTCCAGCATAATTTTCTCCATTGTAATGAAAAGCATGATTTTCATAACAATGTCCCAAGCAAAACATTTCACCAACTTTATTATCACCTAGTTTTTCTTTTAATTTTTTCTTTAAAGAGTCTTGAGTGCCAGCACACATGCAAGCGCTGCCATTACAAACAAAAGCTTTTTTTTCTCTATGCGATGGTCTTAAAAATTCATAAAAACTTTCTGCTCCATGGATAGTTGAAACACCCATATTATATTCATTAGCAATTTCTTTAATACCTTCATCATTATTAGAATTTAATGATCTATCAGAAATTTTTTGAAATAAATTATTTTTTAATCCAATTCTTCCAGATAAGTTACTAATATTTTTTGACACAATTTACCCTTATTAAGTTTTTAATTTTTTATTATAATTCTTTCTTTATTGCTATAAATATTAAAACTATCTTCCTTAACAAAACCAACTAAAGTCATATCAAATTTATTAGCTAAATCTATAGCGAGACTTGTTGGCGCACCTACACCAATTAAAACTCCTATATTTGACATTAATGCTTTTTGCACTAATTCGAAATTTAACCTACCAGAACATGTTAGAAATTGATTTGAAGGATTTAGCAATTTATTTTTAAGAACATAACCAATTAATTTATCTAGTGCATTATGTCTTCCCACATCTTCCTTTATGGCAATAACATCTCCTTTATTTGAAAATAGTCCACTAGCATGAATTCCTCCAGTTTTAGAAAATTCTGATTGATTTTCACGAAGTGTAGTAGGTGATTTCATTATAATTTTATGATCTATTTTAGGAAGAGATTTTACAACTTTATCTTTTTTAATAACTTCTAAAGAGTCCAATGAAGTTTTACCACAAACACCACAAGAAGAATTTGTTAAAAAATTTCTTTTAATTTTATCTATATCAACATTTTCTGAATTATTAATTGTAGTAATAATTTTATTTTTTAAATTATATTGACCAACATTTTCCCCAACACTTTCAATTTTGTCTATATATTCAATTTTTTCGATAATTTGTTCATTAAAAATAAATCCTCTGACTAAATCTTCATCATTACCGGGGGTTCTCATTGTAATAGAAATAGTGTTTTCAATCCAGTTTCCTCCTTCTTTAAATTTTATTATAATTTCAAGAGGTTCTTCAATAGAGACCGAGTCATCAACCTCATTTGTTTTGTTAGATCTATATTTTAATACTTTATAATTAGAATTCATAAAAATATTTTATTTCAAAGGATATTTTTTTTTCAAAATAAACTTATTTAATACTACTCCAAAAAATAAAACTATTAGAGACCCAAAAATTATTGGATTTATTAGATATTCGTAGGAAGCTCCTCCAATTATTACAATGATTGGATTTGCACCAGCAGGAGGATGAATAACATTAAATATAATCATAAAAAAAATTCCAACACCAACAGATAAAGCTATATTTATAAAAATTGGCAAAGAAATGAAATTTAAAAATAAAACTCCAATAAATGCGGTTACCAAATGTCCAAAAAAAATATTCTTAGGTTGGGCAAATGGGCTTTCTGGAAATCCATATAGCAATACCATTGAAGAGCCAAAAGAAGTGACAAGAAATAAACCTAGAGATGTTTTATAAGTTAATACCGTTAGAGCACCAATAGTAATTGATGAAAAAAGACCAACCAAAAATGCTTTAAAAATATTATTTTTATTAATATTTATCATGATTTAAATTTTAAAGCTTTAGATATAGTTCTAAAAGGTAAAAGCAAACATTCTTTTCTAGATATATTTTTTTTATTAAGGATTTTTTTAAAATCTTCCCATTCTTTATTAATTTTGATTTCTGTGTTATCAAAAAAATTTTCAACAAAACTGAACAAGCTTTTAATTTGATCTATTTTTTTATTTTTAATTTTTTTCGAAAGTAAACTTACTGATGCTTGGCAATATACGCATGATTTACATTGATACCCTATGTCTTCAATTAGATCATTTTTTACTAACAATCTAATCTCCATTTCATCACCACATATAGGGTTTTTATTTTTTGATGAATGAGTATGATTTTTAACTATTTTGTGATTTTCAGTATTTGCTGCAATTTCTAAAATTTTTAAATCCATTATAATTCTTTAATTAAAATATTAATGTTTTATATTTTGTTTTATGAATGATAACAATATTTTAGCTGTTGTGCTAGCCGGAGGCAAATCTAAGAGATTTGGAGAAGATAAAAACATGGCTAAACTTGGCAACATAACTTTGTTAGAGCATGTGCTAAAAAAAGTTACTAAAAAGTTCAAAAAAACATTAATTATTTCAAACCGAAATTTAAATATTAAAAAAATAGACTCAGTGACCATAGTTCCAGATTGTATCCAAGGAAATCTTGGACCACTAGTTGGTGTGTTGACTGCAATGAAATGGATCAAAAAAAATAATGAAAAATACCAATGGGTCGCAACTTTTCCATGTGACACTCCTTTTTTTGATGCATCAATTGTTGATGAATATAAAAGTAAAATAAATCTAAATGAAAGTTCATTATATTTTGTAAAATCAAATGAAAAAAGACATAATATATTTGGACTATGGTCTATTAAATTAATAGATACATTAGAAAAAGATTTAGTAGATAACAACTATAGAAAAGTAGAAAAATGGGCAGATAAAATTGGTGTTAAAATAATCAATATTAAAAATAATAAATTTGATAGTTTTTTTAATATAAATACAAAAACTGATCTTGAGGAGGCTAATAAATTATTACAAAAATATAAAAATGATTAGTTATAAAGTAGCAAAAAAAATTTTATTAAAATCAAATATTAAAATTAAAAAAGAGACAGTCGATTCTCTAAAATCATTAAATAGAGTTTGTGCTAAAGATATTTATTCACCTGTAAATTATCCTGCAGGAAATAACACTGCATTTGATGGGTATGCAGTTAATTCAAAAGATACAATTAATTTAAACAAGACAAACTCAAAAAAATTTAAAATTTTAAAAACAATAGCAGCAGGAGATAACCCAAAAATCAAAAATGTAAAAAAACTTCAAACTGTTGAAGTAATGACTGGTGCTATAATAGATAAACCTTTTGATACAGTGATTCCAATAGAACAAATTAAATTTTATCCAAACTTTAAAAATAAGAAATATATTTTAGTAGATAAAAAAATTAGAAAAAATGAGTACATTAGATATTTAGGTTCTGATTATAAAAAAAATGAATTAGTTATTAAAAAAGGAACTTTAATACAATCTTCTCACATTTTAGCTTTTAAAAGTCTTGGAATTAAAAAAATTGATGTCAAAGCAAAACCAAACATTTTATTTTTTTCAACAGGCAATGAAATTTCAGATAAGCAAAAAATTGCTAATTGGCAAGTCAGAAATTCAAATAGTCATTATATTAAATCATTAAAAAATAATTTTTTATTTAATTTTATAGATGGAGGTATTTTAAAAGATCATGATGAAAACATTTTTAAAAAATTAATAAATAAAAATATTAAATCTAAAACAGATATAATAATTACATCTGGAGCAGTATCGGCTGGAAGATTTGATTTTGTACCGCAAGTAATAAAAAAATTTAAATTATCTAATTTTTTTAAAAATGTTGCTATTAGGCCAGGAAAACCAATTTTATTCGCAAAATTTAAAAATAAAGAAAAAGTTTTTTTTGGTCTTCCAGGTAATCCAATTTCTTCAGCAGCATGTTTTAGGTTTTTTGTATATCCTTTTCTTTCAGACATCCTTAATATACATGAAGAAAAACCAATTAAAGCTAGATTAAAAAATAAGTTTGTTAAGAAAAAAAATTTCACTAGGTTTTTAAAAGGAAAACTTACTTCAACTAATAATGGAAATTTGCAAATTGAAGTTTTAAAAGGTCAAGAGTCTTTCAGGATAAAATCATTTGTTAAGTCAAATGTATGGGGAGTTTTTAAAGCTGGTCAATCAGTATTTAAAAAAGAACAAATAATTGAATGCCATTCCTCAATTACATCTAACAAAAATATATTTTATTAGATATAATTTTTATTGTAGTAGGTATGAATAAGCATTAAATGTTTCAAAATGTTAGAATTAAAAAATCATAAACTCGCTATTCCCGTAGTATTGTTCGCAGGAGTATTATGGTCATTTGGTCCCCTGGTAGTTCGCTATATGCATCAACCTAATCTGGTACCTTGGCAATATTTGCTAACAAGAGGAATAACAATTTTTTGCATCATAAATATTTATTTATTTTTTGAAGAAGGAATAAAATTTTATAAAAATTATTTAAAAATAGGCTTTTCAGGCATTATAGGTGGTGTTGGACTTGGTGTTGCAATGATTACTTTTATTTGGTCAATTACAAATACTAGCGCGGCTATAACATTACTCTGTTTAGCAGCCATGCCATTTATTACAGCTTTATTAGGTTTTTTATTTTTAAAGGAAAAAATTTCGATGAATGTTTGGTTTTCAATTATCATTGCAACAATTGGTATTGCCATTATAGCTTCAGGCAAAACTGGTCAAGAATCTCTATTTGGTCTAATATTTGGTTTAATTTCTGCAACTGGTTTTTCAGTGTTTTCAGTTTCATTGAGATGGAAAAAAGAAACGCCAAAATTTACCACAGTTTCTATTGCTGGCTTATTTTGTGCGGCAGTGTCATTAGCAGTTATTATAATCAATGATGGTAATCTTTTGTCTTCGAGTCACAACCAAGGATTATTTGCTATTCATGGAACTTTGGTTTGTTTAGGCTTAATTTTATATTCAATTGGATCTAAAGCTTTACCAGCTGCAGAATTAACTTTGCTTTCTTTAACAGAAATTATAGGTGGAATTTTTTGGGTTTGGTTGCCAATGTTAGGAATTAATGAAGTCCCAACAAATAGTACGATTATTGGTGGTTTTTTAATTTTTATTTCTATTATTTATTACAGTTTAACAATTAAAACTAATAGAAGATTTATAGCGCTCAATTAATTAAAATTATGAAAGAAAAAAAGACTATTGTTAATTCTTGGAATGAGTGGGATCCCTTAAAACATGTAATTGTTGGAAGAGCAGATGGATGCTGTATACCTCCACCTGAGCCAGCTCTAGATGCAAAAGTACCAGAGGACTCTGACATGAAAGGTCAATATGGTCCACGTACAAAAGATACAGTAGATAAAGCAAATCAATTACTAGATGATTTTGTCAATCTTCTTGAAAAAAGAGGGATTAAAGTTGATAGACCAGTTCCACTAAAATTTAATCAGGAAATTTCAACACCGGACTGGAAAGCCGAAAGTATGTTTGGCTGTATGCCAGCTCGTGATGTGATTTTAACTGTAGGTAATGAAATGTTAGAAGCCACAATGAGTTATAGATGTAGATGGTTTGAATATTTAAATTATAGACCACTTATTAAAAAATATTATGAACAAGACCCAAATATGAAACATGAGTCTGCACCTAAACCTAGACTAACAGATCTTGATTATAGAAAAGATTATTTGTCTGACAAGATTGGAATTCAAAAACGTTTAGAATGGACAGAAAAAAAATTTTTTGTAACAACTGAAGAAGAGCCTCTTTTTGATGCAGCGGATGTTTTAAGATTTGGAAAGGATTTAATAGTTCAGCATGGTTTCACTACAAATTTAAAAGGTATTGATTGGTTAAGTCGTCATTATAAAGACCACAGAGTTCATGGAGTTAACTTTCCTGGAGATCCATATCCAATACACATTGATGCAACTTTCACTCCAATTAAACCTGGTTTAATTATTAACAACCCTCAAAGAAAACTTCCTAAAGAACAAAGAAAACTTTTTGAAGATAACGATTGGAAAATAATTGATTCAGCACAACCTGCTCATAACTCACCACCTCTATTATGTTATTCATCAGTTTGGTTATCTATGAATGTGCTAGTTTTAGATCCAAAAACTGTTTGTGTAGAAAAAAGTGAAGTTTATCAAGCTGAACAATTAGATAAACTTGGAATGGAAGTAGTACCAGTTGATTTAAGAGATGCTTATGCTTTTGGAGGAGGACTTCACTGCTGTACTGCAGATGTTTATAGAGAAGGAAAGTTGGAAGATTATTTTCCAAAACAATAATAAATAAAACTTATATGGCTTTATTTACCTCAGACAATGTCACTGGCGCTTGCCCTGAAGTAATGGATGCTTTGGTTAAAGCAAATTCAGGTGTTGCAGCGTCCTATGGCAATGATAAATGGTCATCAAACTTACAAAAGAAATTTTCAGAAATATTTGAAACTGATGTCATAATTTTTCCTGCTACATCAGGAACAGCTTCAAATTCACTTGCTTTATCAGTATTAAGCCCTGTATTTGGAAAAATCTATTGTCATGAAATCTCTCATATTAATACTGATGAATGTGGTGCACCTGAATTTTTTACTGGAGGAGCAAAATTAATTCCCATGCGTGGAACAAATGGCAAAATTACTTCAAAAGAATTTTCAGAAAGCATTAGAGGAACTGGCAATGTTCATCTTACTCAGCCTGCAGTTATAAGTATGACACAGTCTTGTGAAACAGGTACTGTTTATCAACTTGATGAAATTTCAGCTATTTCAGAAATAGCGCATGCTAACGGTTTAAAAGTTCATATGGATGGAGCACGTTTTGCTAATGCAGTTGCCTCACTTAATGTTAGTCCCGCAGAAATGACATGGAAATCTGGGATTGATGTACTTTCTTTTGGTGGAACAAAAAATGGATGCCTGGCTGCAGAAGCTATTATATTTTTTAAACAAGAATTAGTTGGAAATTTTCCATACTTGCATAAAAGATCTGGTCATTTAATTTCTAAAATGCGTTTTATATCAGCTCAGCTTGAAGCGTATTTGTCTAACGATCTATGGCTACGCAATGCTCGAAATGCAAATGCTATGGCTTCTTTACTTAGTAAAGGTTTGTCTGCTTTTCCTGATATTAAATTAGTACATCCTACACAAGCTAACGAAGTTTTTGTAAATCTTCCTAATTCAATAGTAAAACATTTAAATGATAAGGGTTACGAAGTAAATCATGATGAATTAGATGGAAAGGCTGCTAGGTTTGTTGCTGCATGGAATACAGAATCAAATGACATCGATAAGCTATTAAAAACTATAGCTAATAAATAATTAGCTAGGATTTTTTTTTAAAAATTCAATATATTCTACTACTTCATCAAATTTATTATCATCAATATCTTTGTAACTCATTTGAAATTTATCTTTGACACATATTGCTACATGAGCATAAGGGTTTCGTCCTTTTGGATGATTTGGATGATCGGGTAGTTGACCTCCTAGATAATCACCAGCTTCCTGAATAATTTTCCAGAGTTTACTTGCGTTTTCTTTATTCACTACTCCTCAAATCTTTGCTTTATCTCAATCTGCTATAGTCTAGGCTATAGCTTATTATTTAAAAAGCTCTATTTCTGCCTCTTCGACTGTGCTTTTTAAACTTAAATGATTTAGGTCGATTTCTATTTTTAAATCTTTTTTTACCCTTCTTAAAATTAAATTTTTTTCTTTCATTATTATCTGTTTCTGTATTTTCTTTTTGTTTGGCTAAAAATTTTGGGTTATTTGTATAAGCTTCAAAACGAAAATCTTTTTTTTTAAAAAATCTTTTTTTACCTCTTTTAAAATTAAAGTTTTTTTCATTTAAATCTCTAGGATGTTTAGAATGATTTCTTTCTTTATTAAAGAATTTCTTTTTATCTTTAAATTTTCTTTTTTTATTAAATGGTTGTTTAGCTCTTTTATTTTTGTTGAATCTTTTGTTAGAGTTTTTAAATTCAGCTTTAAAATTTGGATTGATTAATCTTTGAATTCCGTTCCACATTTGCATATCATTAGGAGTGATAAAAGTAAGAGCGCAACCTTCTGAGCCAGCTCTTGCGGTTCTTCCAATTCTATGAATAAAATCTTCTGGAACTTGTGGAAGATGATAATTAATTACATGTTGAATAGATGGAACGTCTAAACCTCTAGCAGCAAGCTCAGTGCTGATTAGAATACGTATTTTACCAGAACGAAACGCGATTAAAGTTCTTTGTCTTTTTGATTGTCTTAAATTTCCATGCATGCAATCACAGCGGTGACCATCATCATGTAAGCGATCTGCCATTTTATCTGCATTACGCTTTGTTTTTACAAAAATTAAAATAGATCCTTTCCTTTTATAAAGTTCATCCAGTAATTTATTATATTTCTCACCTTCGCTTACTTGAATAACTTCTTGTTTAATTTTTGAAATGGGCGTTGTTGTTGATCCAACTTTTATTCTTATTGGGTCATTTAGATATCTTTCAGTAATATTAAGAATGTTTTGAGGCAAAGTTGCTGAAAATAATAATGTTTGATGTTTTTTTGGTATAAACTTTAATATCTGTTCTATTTGAGGAGTAAAACCCATATCCAGCATTCTATCTGTTTCATCAAGGACTAAAAAATATGATTGATGCAATTTTAGACTTTTTCTTTTTAGGTGATCGTTGAGGCGTCCAGGAGTTCCAATAATTAGTCTTGGGCGTTTTTGTAATTGCCTCAATTGTTTTTGCATGGATTCACCACCAATAAGTACAACAGATTTGATATTCATAGTATTTTCTATTAATCCTTTAAGAACATCTTCAACTTGAACAGCTAGCTCACGCGTTGGACATATAATAAGTGCGTTACTACCTTTGTTATTTAAAAGATTGTTAATGCAAGCAATTCCATAGCAAAGCGTTTTACCCGTACCAGTTTGTGCTGTTCCCAAAACATCTTTTCCAATAAGCGCAGGAGGAATAGCCTGCGCTTGAATTGGTGTAGGAATTTTAAAATGCATTCTTGTTATTGATTGCATTAAAGATGGATTAAGATTTAGTTCTGTAAAGTTTTTCATATTTCTTAAAAAAATAATTCTGTTTAGTTTTTTAACTAAGCAACAGATCTAGCTGATACTTTTTCATTTTTTTTTCTTTCATGAGGGTTAAGTATAGCTTTTCTTAATCTACAAGATTTAGGAGTAATTTCTAAAGCTTCATCAGTATTTAAAATACTTAATTGTTCAGCAATTGACATTTTTCTCACTGGAGTTAGCACAACGTTTTCATCAGTTCCTTGAGTTCTCATGTTAGTTAATTTTTTCCCCTTCATAACATTAATTTGTAAATCTCCAGCTTTAGGTGCAAGTCCCACTATCATTCCAACATAAACAGGATCATTGTGAGCAACAAACATTTCACCTCTTGCCTGTAAGTTAAATATTGCAAAAGCAACCGCTTTTCCATTTTCCATTGAAATTAATGCACCGTTTCTTCTTCCTTCCATATCACCTTCATACTTTCCATAAGAATGAAATATTCTATTAATCACTCCATTACCTTTCGTTAATGTTAGAAATCTACTTGTGTAACCCATTAAGCCTCTTGTTGGAGCATGAAAAACTAATCTTTTTTTATTTTTACCAGTATCTTTAAGATCAATTAGTTTGCCTTTTCTTCTATTCATTGAGTCAATCACTTTTGATGAATATTCTTCATCTAAATCCATGGTAATTTCTTCAATAGGTTCTAGTTTATTTCCATTTTTATCTTTTCTAAACAATACTTTTGGAGGACTTACGGTCATTTCAAACCCTTCACGTCTCATTTGTGTTAGTAAAATTTCAAGCATTAATTCGCCTCTGCCACTAATTTCAAATGCATCTTTATTTTCATTTTCTGAAAAAGTAATACCAACATTATTTTGAGCCTCTAAAATTAAACGATCTCTAATTTGAGTGCTTGTTAGTTTTTTTCCTTCTGTTCCAGAAAGTGGTGAACTATTAACTGTTATCTTAATAGACATAGTAGGCGGATCTATTGGTGTTGCAGGTATAGGTTCATTTACATCAATATCACAAATAGTATCTGCAACATTGGCTTTTTCTAATCCAGCAATTACAACAATATCACCAGCTTCGCCAACTTCAATTGGGACTTTTTTAGTTCCTTCATATCTAAAAATTTTAGTTAATCTACCTTCATCAACTTTTTTACACTGGAGATTGATTGCCTTAATTTGCTGGTTAGCTTTAACAGTTCCTTGTGATATTCTTCCAACTAAACTTCTCCCTAAGAAAGTATCCGCATATAAAAGAGTAGACAACATTGCAAAAGGTTTTGTTTTATCAAAGTCTGCAGGCTTAACATGTTCAATAATCAAATCTAATAATGGATGAAGATTTTCTCTAGAACCTTCCATATCTTTATTTGCCCAACCAGATCTTCCGCTAGCATATAAAACATGAAAATCTAACTGTTCTTCATTTGCGTCTAAGCTTACAAATAAATCAAAAGTTTCATCTAAAACTTCTTTAGCTCTTTGATCTGATTTATCTAATTTATTAATTACTACAATTGGTTTAAGTCCTTGTTTAAGAGCTTTAGATAGCACAAATTTTGTTTGAGGCATTACTCCCTCTGCAGAATCTATAAGTAATAGTGCGCCATCAGCCATACTTAAAACACGCTCAACTTCAGCTGCAAAATCTCTGTGACCTGGAGTGTCTATAATATTTATTCTTGAACCTTGCCAATTAATTGATGCAGGTTTTGCTAAAATTGTAATTCCTCTTTCTTTTTCCAATTCTCCAGAATCCATTAATCTTTCTTCTACAATTTCATTTTCTCTAAATGATCCACTTTGTTTCATTAATGAATCAATCATAGTTGTCTTACCATGATCAACGTGAGCAATGATTGTAATGTTTCGAATAGTGTTCGTCATATTTTGAGGCTCTTATACATTAATTACTTAATATGAAAACTTAAAAAAATCTAATGTCTCACTAAAATTTGACTATTTGATTTATCTCTAAAAAGTATAGTCCAGGTACAGTTTGTTACTTAATTTGACGAGTCTTTAGGCGAATTATTTTGTATGAATTGTAAATAGTTTGTATAACTAGTGTAGAGTAGTGTAGCCTAGTGTGAGGTAGGGTGTACCTCTAGTGCCTCAAATAATCACCAGCTTCCTGAATAATTTTCCAGAGTTTACTTGCGTTTTCTTTGTTTATAATACTTTTATACATTTTCAGGTTGAAAACCAATTTAGACACTATTAACAATCATTGTCTTGTATGTACGAAAAAATTTTGCTTAAATTATTACTGTAAAAAAATGCCAAAAAGAAAAAAAATTAAAAGAAAAAATAAAACTACCGACGCAATTAGTTTAGAGAGATTGCCTTATACAATTAGTAAGTTTTATCAAGGTTATAAAAAACAAAAAGAAATTGACAATTTAAGAAAAATTAAACTTGAAGAAAGAGAAGAAACTAAAAATATTGTTCAAGAAAAAAAGAAACTATCATCAAGAACAGAAAAAATAGAAAAAGAAGAAGAAAGATTAAAATTAAAAGAAGAAGAACTAAAACAAAAGGAAAATGAGATAAAATTAAAAACTGAAGAACAAAGAAAAAAAGATGAAGACTTAAGATTAAAAGATACAGATTTAAGACGTAAAGATGTTGATCAAAATCGAAGAGATAAACAATTGATATTAAAAGCTGAAGAACAAAAACGAAAAGATGTAGATTTAGCAGTCAGAGAAGAAGAACAAAAACGAAAAGACCAAAAAGAAAATAGAAGAAAATACAAAGAGCTTAAACTTAAAGCTAACAATGAAGAACAATTAAAAGATAAAGAAGAAATCAGAATAAAAGAATGGGAAAGAAGATTTGAAGAAGAGAGACGGTTAGAAGAAAAACGTGAAGAGTTAAAAGCTGAAAAAATAGCAAGAAAACAGCAAGAAAGAACAGTTTCAATAGAGGAAAAACAAGATCTACCAGAAGAAGAATTGGTCTCTAGATTAGAGAACTTTGAAACAAAACATTCTAAAAAAAATTAATCTTTAGTATTTGAAAGATCTACACCTGTGTCAGGATCAAGTTCTATCCCGGCTGGTGTAATATTTCTTGGAAGAGGAGTAAAAGTGTTGTCTGGGTTTTCGGCAACTTTTCTTACTGCCATTCTATACATTCCAAATAAAGCAATAACAACATGAAAAAAAAGTAAATAGATAAAGTAACCATTGGGACCAAATTTATCCATTACAATAGAACAAACTAACGGACCTCCCATTGCCCCCAATCCAAAAACAAATTGCAAACCTCCTCCTGCAGCAACAAACTTTTCTTTTGGAACAAAGTCATTGGTATGAGCAAGATTTAATGAAAAAATAGTAAGCGCTATACCAGCATAAATTGTTATAATAACAAAGAAATTTAATTTACTTGTTCCGGCATAAGTTAACAAACTGAAATCTTTAAATACATTAATATCCAAAAGCATATGTAGGGCATTTAAATTAGAAAGCTTATCACTTGATATAAAAATTAATGAAAAACAAAAAACAGCGCTAAATAAATTACATAGAATAATTATAATTCTTCTATTATATTTGTCTGAAAGATATCCTATTGGAGCTTGAAAGAAAGCACCTGCAATTGTTGTTAAAAAAAGCAGTATTGAAATTTCAAAGAGAGAAAAATTGATTTTTGTGGCGTATACGGCGAACATTGCAAACAACGCAGAATAAATTGCACCTGTGCAAAATGAACTGATCGTACCTAAAGGAGAAATTTTATAAAGTTCTGATAAATTTAAAGTGCCAATTTTTTTAAATTTTGGAGCAGGACGTTTTGTAAGCAGTATTGGAACCAAAGCTATTGATAATAAAATAGAAACTAAAATAAAAGGTTTAAAACTTGTTGGGTCATCAAAATTTAATAGAAGAGCTCCAGATCCTAAAGCCAGATAATTTATAATCATATATATGGAAAGTAATTTTCCTCTGGTTCTATTGTTAGCTCTATCATTAAGCCAGCTTTCAGCCACAACATAACAACTTACTAAACTTAATCCTGTTAAGAATCTTCCCAAGGTCCAAACAATAGGATTTACATATGTTGCAATAATTAAAATACTTAATGATGCTGTTGATGCAAAAGCAGCAAAGACTCTAATATGGCCTACTCTTGAAACCATATTAGGAGTTAAATTAGAACCAACGAAATATCCTACAAAATATCCTGACATAATTATTCCTGTTGATAAAGAACTGAAGTTTTCTATTACAGATCTTACTCCCATTAGATTGCCTTGAAGTCCGTTAGCTAGAAGAATTATTCCTATTCCGGTAAATAAAGCCCAGGTATTTTTTAATATTTTGCCCATTTTTTGAGTGAGTATGCTTTTTGTATAAAAAAGCAAGTAGTTAATTATTTATTATATTTTTTTTAAGGCTAAGAAAGAATGAATTCCAATTGTTAATATGATCACTGAGCCACCTAATATAGTTTCTAAACTAGGTTGTTCTTTAATAACTAACCATACCCAAACTGGACCCAGTATAGTTTCTAGTAGAAAAAAAAGATTAACCTCAGCAGCAGTAATAAATCTTGGAGCTATCGTAACTAAAACAAAAGGTATGGCTACGCACATAATACACATCAGAGGAACAAAAATTATATCATTTCCAACTAATTCGAAGTTTTTTACAAAGAAAAAGGCAAATATAGCAACACATAGCTTACCTATTACTGCCGATGGAACAAGATCTCTATCTTTGGCATATCTTGCTAAAATAGCATTACAAGCAAGACCAAATGCTGTCACTAGGCCGAAAAAATCCCCATAAAAGTTACCTAAATTAAGCGAGTCATAGAAAATATAAACACAAGCTAGAAAAGTTATTATTATTGCAGTCCAGGTTTTTTTGTCTGGCGTTTCTTTTAAAAATATGGACCCCAATATAGCAGAAAGCATGGGAGCTAGAGCAATCATTACCAAAGTATTGGCAACGTTAGTATTTTGAATAGATATTATAAAAGTAATATTACATGCAGAGAAACTGAAAATGTAAAATATTCCTGGATAACCTATTCCAAACAGCACTTTAAGAAAATTTTTATTATAAAAAATCAATGTACCGATTAAAACAAACACAAAAGGTATTGCTCCTCTATAGAACAACATTCCCCAGGTCTCTATACTGGATAATCTAATTAGTAGAGAGTCTGGAGTAATAAGAAATACAGCTATAAATGCTAGAAGGGAGCCTTTTTTTTGATTTGTAAGGTTCATTTAAAAATTGTTATAAATTTATATATATATTTTTTATCATTGATTTATTAATTTGCTTACAATAACTTTACATCAGCGCTGATTTAAGTCGAATTGCGGGGCGCTATATAAAATCCTGCTAAATAGATGTTTCCACGTGAACCACCTCTTTAGTAGGTGGTTTTTTTTTGAATCATTTCTCAATTAATAAACCGGGTATTTGAACCATATTGTGCACCCAGTAAAAGCTAAAGCACTAAAAAGGAGAAAAGGGCTCAATTTATTTCCCATTTAGTTAATTTAATGGGCTTCTTTTCTCCATTAGTTTGGAGAAAAAAATGAAAAAAAGAAGTTTAAAAGAAAGATTAGACAAAGGTCCCGTTATATGTGCAGAAGGTTTTCTTTTTGAAATAGAAAAGAGAGGCTATATGTCTTCTGGAGAGTTTGTTCCAATGGTCTCATTAGAAAATCCTGAAGCTTTATTAAATTTACATAGAGATTTTCAGCACGCAGGTTCAGATATTGTCCAGGCATTTACTTATAACGGACACAGAGAAAAAATGCGTGTTATTGGCAAAGAGGAGTTGCTAGAACCTCTTAATAGAGCAGCATTACAAATTGCAAAAGATGTTGCAATTAGTCCAATGGGTAAAGAAGAAAATTTAATGGCTGGAAATATTTCAAATTCAAACATTTGGAATCAAAATGATAAAAAATCCCAATTAGAAGTAGAAAAAATGTTTCAGGAAATGGTGGCTTGGGCAGTAGATGAAGGCGCAGACATTTTAATTGGTGAAACTTTTTATTATGCAGAAGAAGCATACACAGCTTTAAAAATAATGAAAGAAACCGGACTTCCGTCTGTGATTACTATTGCTCCATATGGTGAAAATATTATGAGAGATGGAATTTCTATTCTTGATACTTGTAAGGAATTAGAGCAAATAGGAGGAGACGTAGTAGGGATGAATTGTCATAGGGGACCCAATACAATGATGCCTTATCTAAAAGAGATTAGAAAAGAGCTAAAGTGCCATGTTGCTGGACTACCCATCACTTATAGAACAACTGATGATCATCCAACTTTTTTTAATTTGCCTGATGATAATGGATGTTCTTGCCCTTCACCTCATGAAACAACTTTTCCTACAGCCTTAGATCCAATGCAATGTAGCAGATATGAAATTGGACAGTTTGCAAAAGAAGCTTATGATTTAGGAATAAATTATTTAGGTGTTTGTTGTGGAGCAACCCCTATGTTAATTAGAGAAGTTGCTGAATCAGTGGGATTAAAAGTTCCTGCTAGCAAATATAGAGAAAACATGGAAAATCATTATATGTTTGGAAAAAATAAACGAATTCCAAAACATATAAAAGACTATAGAAATAAAGCATAATTATCTTATAATTTGTCATTCATAAATTATGATTAAACAAATGCTAAGCAAAGAGGTAAAGGATTATGTAAAAAATAATCCTAAATCAGTGTTACTTGATGTGAGAACTGAAGAAGAATGGAATTCTGATGGAAAGCCAGATGGTGAAAAAATTTTATTAAAAACCCATTTTTTAACAATTCAGTTTGCTGACAAAACTTTTAATCAAAATTTTATTGAAGATTTTAAAAAGCTAAATATTGAAAAAGACCATGAAATATTAACCATATGCATGGGGGGTGTTAGATCTCAATCGACTGCAGAACTTTTAACAAAAGAAGGTTACAATTGTGTAAATATTTCAGATGGCTTTTTAGGCAACTCTGAAAATCTGGGTTGGAAAAAATCGGGTCTACCTAGCAAATAAAAAGTACGCAATTTTATTGCGAATAAGGTTTTCTAGAAAATATTTTTTTAACCATTGGTTCAAAATCTTTTAAAGGTAATGATTTAAAATTTGGATCAAAAGATTTTTGGTCCCAGTTTTCACAGAAATCTACAGTATCTTTATAGTATTTGTGTCCTTTATATTTATCTCTTTGATTTCTATTACCACCTAAGTGGTGGGCATAGTAGTACATTTGAAACTCACCATGTTTTTCTATAATCCAATGGGTTTTTTCACTTACGTAAGGCTTAAGAAGCGCAGCAGCATATTCTGAATGATTTAAGGGAGCTAACTCATCACCAATATCATGTAGAAGAGTAGCAACAACCATTTCATCGCTAGCTTTATCATTTAAAGCTCGAGTTGCTGACTGTAATGAATGTTCAAGTCTAGTTATTTGGTAACCTTCCAAAGTATTACTTAGCCCACTCATAAATTTGATTAATCGATCACCAGTGCTTTCAATATATTTTTTTTCATGTTTTTCTAACAATAGATAGTCTTCTTTTGTACCATCTTTCATTTGTACAAATTTTGCTGTCTCCATAAATTTAATTGTTAGAAGCTGTACTTAATAAAGATAATTGAGTTATTTTATCATCGCCTAGATTGTCAATTGGTTTAACTGGGTATTCTCCAGTGAAATAGTGATCTGTAAGTTGGGGATATGTATCATTTCTTTTATCAAAACCCATTGCTCTATACATTCCATCGATCGATAAAAATTTTAAAGACTTTGCATTTATATATTCACAAATTTCATCATTTGTTTTATTTGCAGCTAAGAGTTCTTTTTTAGTAGGCGTATCTACACCATAAAAATCAGGAAATTTTATTTCAGGAGAAGCAATTCTAACATGGACTTCTTTAGCTCCAGCATCATAAAGCATTTTCACTATTTTGTGTGAAGTGGTTCCTCTAACGAGTGAATCATCAACTAAAATAATTTTTTTATTTTTAATTGATGATTTATTAGCATTTAATTTTAATTTAACTCCTAAGCTTCTTATTTTTTGTGCTGGCTCAATAAAGGTTCTTCCAACATAATGGTTTCGTATTATTCCAAGTTCAAAATTTTTACCTATATGTTGGCTATATCCAATTGCAGCAGCATTTCCAGAATCTGGAACGGGCACCACTAGGTCTGCTTCCACATTTGTTTCTTTGGCAAGTTCAATGCCAAAATTTTTTCTATATTCATAGGCACATTTTCCATTAAGAACACTGTCTGGTCTTGCAAAATAAATATATTCAAAAACACATGGTCTAGTTTTTTTAATTGGGAAAGGTTTAATGCTTTTTAATTCATCATTTTCTATATAAACAATTTCACCATTTTCTACATCTCTAACAAATTTTGCTCCTATAATATCTAATGCACAAGTTTCTGATGCAAAAACATAGGAATTTTTTAACTTTCCAATCACCAAAGGTCTTATTCCAAAAGGGTCTCTTACTCCAATTAAAGTGTTTTGTGTAAGCATAACCAATGCATATCCTCCTTGAATTTGAAACAATGCGTCAACTATTTTGTCAATTGTTGTATTTCTTTTTGATTTTGCTACTAACTGAACAATTGTTTCTGTATCAGATGTTGTGTGAAAAATTGCACCATCTTCAACCAGTTTAGTTCTTAGAGTAATTGCGTTTGTTAAATTTCCATTATGAGCAACTCCAATACCACCTGCGTTAGTATCAGCAAAAAAAGGTTGTACATTTCTTATAGTCGTTCCACCAGTGGTGCTATATCGATTATGACCTATGGCATAATTACCAGGTAAATTTTTTAATACTTTTTCTTTATTGAAGTTGTCACCAACCAATCCAAATCTTTTTTCTGAATGATATTTTTTACCATCAAAAGAAACAATACCACAACCTTCTTGACCCCTGTGTTGCAAAGCATGCAGCCCTAAAGCTACAAGAGTAGACGCATCAGTGCTATTACTAATTCCAAAAACACCACATTCTTCTTTTATTTTTGGATTATAATTCTTCAATCTTTTCTTTAGATTCTTTATATTTTTTTTCATTAGGGAATTCTTTAATTAGATAACTACTACCTTTTTTAACATATGGAAAGGTCAATGATTTTTTAATATTTAATGGCCAATTATTATGATTATAGAATATATTTACAGTTGCAAATATACATACGCAAATAACATATCCTCTTATAAATCCAAAAAAGAATCCAAATAGAGTGTCAAGTTTTCCAAGACCAGAATATTTGACTGCATTACTTATTCCTTTATTAATCATCAATATTACAAAAGCAACTAAGACAAAAATTGAAACTCCTAAAACAACATCTAGAATATATTCATTCTCAATTATGTCTTTTACATAAGGTTTGGCTCTAGGAAACATAACAAGCGTAACAACATAGGCTAACAACCATTTAAAAGCTGCAAGTATACTTAATACAAAACCTTTTCTAGAACATTTAATTAACGAAAGAACTGTAAAAAAAATATAAATTAAGTCAAAACCTGAAACTTCATTATAAAAGTTTTTTAATATTTCCATAATTAGCTAAGCTTATTATTAAAAGGCTTAGTTATTAATATTAATGAGGGCAAGAGAGTCAAAACAGAAATCATCGCTAATAACATAGCTATGCCTGTAAAAACTCCAAAATAAATAGTTGGAATAAAATTAGAAAAAACTAAAATTGAAAAACCAAAAACAATAGTAATAGAAGTGTTAAGTATTGCTATTCCAACTGTTGAGTGACATAATTTTAATGTATCTTCATAATTATTTGTTTTGCTAAACTCTTCTTTAAATCTATAAATATAATGAATGCTATTATCAACCGCTATACCAATGGTAATAGCGGCAATAGTTATTGTCATCATGTCTAGAGGAATACCAAGTAATCCTATAATTCCTAAAATAAAAAATGCGGCAATAAAGTTTGGAACTACACCAATTAAAGATAGTTTTATATTTTTGAATAATACTAAAAACATTAAAAAAATTCCCATCATGACAAAGCCCAATGTTAGTATTTGAGATTTAAACAAACTTTGTAAAAGATTGTTAAATAATATTAGAACGCCTGCTAATTTAAATTCTTCTTTTTTAAATCCAAGTTTATTTTCTAAGTCATGCTGAATTTTATTTATTAACTCATTTCTTCTTAAATTTTTTTCTGAATCTTTAATTCTTAAACTTATTCTTGCTTCGTTATCTTCAATGGAAATATAAGGATCAACAATTTCTTTTTTTATGTTTTCTGGAATTTTAGTATAAAGAACTCCCATTTCTAAACTTCCAAGTGGCTCATTATTGTTTAATTGAGTTGCGACTTGAATGATTGATGAAAAGGATAAAACTTTACCAATAAATGGTAATTCTTCTAGGTAATTATGAACTTTTTCAATTTTGTCAATTTTATCTTTGGTAAACCAGTATTTTTTATCATCTTGTTCTTCTTCATCTTCCCAATCATCAAAGTTTTCGTCATCATTTGTTTCATTTTTTTGTTTAGATGGAAATTTTAAAATTATTTCAAGTGGAGTAGTTCCTCCTAGTTTTTCATCTATAAGTTTCATGCCTTTATAAATTTCAGTTTTTTTATTAAAATAATTAATAAAACTATTTTCCACTTCTAATCGACTAATACCTAATATGCTTAAAATAATAACCAGGCCGGTTACTGAAAAAATTGTTGTTTTATTTTTTATTGAAACTTTTCCAAAAAATTCAGTTATTTTAGAATTACCTTGTTCTTTGATAGTTGTTTTTTCTGAAGATAAAAAATTTAATATTGTTGGCAATAAAGTAAAAGTGATTATGAAAGATGTTATTAAACCTAAAGACATCATCCACCCAAAATCAATAATTGGTTTAATTTCACTAAAAATTAATGAAAGAAAAGCGCAAATTGTAGTTAAGACAGTGTAAATTATAGGCCAAAACATTTTAGAAGTTGTCATTAAAATTATTTCAGAGTTCTTTAAATCAGGATTGTTTTTTTTTAATTGCAAAAAACGTGTGCTCATATGAATATTCATTGCCATTGTTAAAATTAACATTAGAGCAATAAAGTTTGAGGATATTACTGTAACTTTCCAGCCTAGCAGACCAAGCAGACCTGTCATAATTAAAACAGAAAAGAAGCAGCTACTTATTGGAACTATAATCCATACAACTTTTCTAAAAACAAACCAGAGTGTTGCAATAATAAATAATAAAACTCCAATGCCAAAAACAATAATGTCACTTTTAATAAATGTCATCATGTCATCAGCTATCATAGGTATTCCACCAAGATGAATTTTTCCTACGTCACTGTAGCTTTTAATTATTTCTCTGATTTCAAGAATATTCTCATGATTTTTTTTTTTTAAGACATTTTTGTAATTTTCAATCTCTCTTTTATTTTTTAATTGTTTTAATTTTTCATCTTTTTTAAGATTAACAATAATTCCAGTAGTTTTTCCATCTTCGCTTATTACAAAATTTCTAAAAACTGGGCTATTTAAAATTTCATTGAAACCTCTTTCTTTATCAATTCCTTCACTTTTTAATGTACTGAAATTTTTGAGTCTTTCAGTTAATGTATCATCTGTACTGTGTAATAATGGAATATCTAATAGCGTTATAACGCCATGAACCCAATCTAAGCTTTGAATTTTATACTTTAAACTTAGAAGATTGTTCATTGAACTTTCAGAGACCATGGCTTGTTTAGGAGTATAAGTTAAAACTAAAAATTCTTTTGCACCGTATCTTTCAGTAATTTCTCGGAGATATTTTAAATCTGGATCACCTTCAATTAAAAGGGTATCAGATGAAGCGTCTAGTTTAAAATTTTTAGAAAAATATCCAAATCCTAATAATGCGATAATTAAAAGTATAAATATTGCTTTAGGTTTTTTAAGAACATTATTTTGATATAAATGTGAAAACATTTAGTACCATTATATATTTTATATTAGCTATTTTGAGTATCTTTAAATTTGGTAAACATTGGCTCAAATTCTAGCATTACGTTTCCTGTTGGTCCATGTCTTTGTTTTCCAATAATTATTTCAGCTAAATTTGCCACTTCATTCATTTTCGCCTGCCATTCAGCATGTTCAACGGTGTTTGGTCTTGGTTGCTGTCTTTCATAATAGTAAGCTTCTCTATAAACAAACATTACAACATCGGCATCTTGTTCTATTGAACCTGATTCTCTCAGATCTGATAGTTGAGGCTTATGATTATCTCTTTGTTCAACTTGTCTAGATAATTGTGAGAGTGCAACCACAGGAACTGATAATTCTTTTGCTATTGCTTTAAGACCTTGGGTAATTTGTGAAATTTCCTGGACTCTTCCATCTTTATTAAAAGTTGTTCCTCTCATTAATTGTATGTAATCAACAACAATCATATCTAATCCAAATAATCTCTTAATTCTTCTAGCTCTGTTGCTCATTGCTGCAATACTAATTGCTGGAGTTTCATCAATAAACAAAGGTAATTCAGAAATATTTTTTGAAGTTTCAATAAATTTGTCAAATTGTTCTTCAGAAATTCTGCCTCGTCTTATATCATTTGATTTTATTCTAGATTGCTCTGCCAAAATTCTTGTTGATAATTGTTCAGATGACATTTCTAAAGAAAAAAATGCAATAGATGATTTTTTGCCTTCATTTTGTATTTTTTGTGCGGCGTTAAATGCAATATTAGTTGCTAAAGCTGTTTTACCCATAGAAGGGCGCCCAGCAATAATTATTAAATCTGATTTATGAAGACCACCAAGTCTATCATCTAAATCTCTTAATCCTGTTGGAACTCCTACAATTCCTTCATCATTTTTGTATGCATTTGAAGCCATTTCAATTGTGTACTTCATAGCTTCATCAAATTTTACCAATGAAGAATTAAAGGAACCTTTTTCCGCAAGGTCAAATAATAATCTTTCAGAATTTTCTATAATATTTTGTCCACTAACATTGAGATCATTTAGTTTAGCTGAATCAATTGTCGTTTCGGATATTTTAATTAATTCTCTTCTAACAAACATGTCATAAATAATTTTAGAGTATTCAATTGCTTGCCTTGATGAAGTTGAAAATTTTGTAACTTTGACCAAGTATTCTGGAATATTTAAATCATCTTTTTCATTTTCAAAATAATTTTTTAGAGTAATTGGATTAGCAAGCATTCCTTTGTAAATAAGATTTTCAATTGCAGAAAAAATTTTTTGGTGCATAGGATCATAAAAATTAATATTTGAAATAATTATATTAATTTCATCAAATATTTCATTTGATACTAGTATTGAGCCTAATACTGCTTGTTCCGCTTCTATATTATTTGGTAATTCTTTAAATACATCTTTAACTACACTTAAGTTATTATTCATATCTAAATGGTATATGAAAAAAACTTAAATCAAATAAGAAAAATACACTGGGGAAAAAATTGTATAATTTAATTAATGAACAGATTCAGCCGCAACTACATTTATAGATATTTCAGCTTGTATTTCAGAATGTAAATTTATTTTAACTTTAAATTTTCCAAGTGCTTTAATTTCATTCATTAGTTGAATTAATGAAGGATTTATATCTATTTTTATATTTTCTAAGATTATTTTTGAAATCTCAGTAGGTTTTACAGAACCATATAACTCATCATTTTCGGTACTTAATTTTTTAATTGAAAATATTTTATTATTAATTTTTTCAAAAATTTGTTTTGCTTCTTTTTTCTTTTCTAAATCTTTTTTTCCTAGAGCAGATTTAATTTTTTCAACTTCTTTTATATTTTCTTTTGATGCGTAAAGAGCTTTTTTTTTAGCAATTAAATAATTTCTTGCAAAACCTCTTTTAACATCAATAACTTCTCCTATTGATCCAATTTTTCTTAGATTTTCTAGCAAAATTACTTTCATTTAAATTAACGCCAAATTTCTTGCTCTCTTGATTGAAAGCGAAAGTTCCCTTTGTTTTTTTTGACAAACATTAGTAATTCTTGAAGGTAATATTTTTCCATTTTCAGATGTATATCTTTTTAATAATTTTATATTTTTATAGTCAATAGTTGGTGCTCCTTTTATTGAAAGTGGGCAAGATTTTTTGAATTTATATTTATTATTTTGAAATATACTTAGTTTTGAAAAATTACTTTGTTTATTTTTTTTATTTTGTATTCTTTTCTTTTTTATCATAATTAATTATTGTTATTTTCTTTCTTCGTTTTTTCTTCTCTTTTTGCAAAATAATTTGCCTCTAAATCAAATTTTTTAACTTTTACAGTCATGTACCTTAAAAGATTTTGATCTAAACTTTCATTTTTTTCTAATTCTTTAATAATATTTCCACCACCTTTGATTTTGAAATGTATGTAGTTGGCTTTTTTGTTTTTTTTAATTATGTAAGATAAGTTTAGCAATCCCCAATTTTCAGTTTGAACTATGTTTCCATCATTGCTTTCAACGATTTTTGAATATTTTTCAGTTAATTTCTTTATTTGTGTAGCGCCAACATCCTGTTTTATTACAATTGTATGTTCGTATAAATTCATATTTGATTTTTTATAAAAAATCAGGATATACTATTATAATTCTTTAATTACAACACTTAAAAGCATAATAAAATTTTAAATATTTAAATGTTTTCGCTAATATTTCCAGGTCAAGGTTCTCAAACAGTAGGTATGGGCAAAGAACTTCATGTAAAATTTGATATTGTAAAAAAACTTTTTAATGAAGCAGACAATATATTGGATTTTTCAATATCTAGTTTAATTTTAGAAGGAACAAAAGAACAATTAGATTTAACAGAAAATACACAACCCGCAATTTTTTTGGTGGGATATTCGATATTTCAATTATTAAAAAAAGAATTCAATTTAGATTTAAGCAAAGCTAGTTTTTTTGCCGGACATTCTTTAGGAGAATATACTGCATTAGCCTCAGCTGATGTATTAAGTTTTTCTGATACATTAAAAATTTTAAAAGTTAGAGGAAATGCTATGCAGAGCGCTGTTCCAAAAGGTGAAGGTGGAATGTTAGCTATATTGGGTTCAGACTTAACAAAAATAGAAAAAATTATTCAAGAAAACAAAAACAAATATGAATGTTTTATAGCAAATGATAATTCTGAAGGACAGGTAGTGGTCAGTGGAAAGATTAACGATATAGATAAATTTTCTTTAGATTTAAAATTAAATAACATTAAAAATATTAAATTGCCAGTTAGCGCTCCTTTTCATTGTAATTTAATGAAGAAAGCCACAGAAATAATGAGTAAAGAAATTGAAAATTTAGAATTTAAAAATCCAAAAAATGCTTTAATTTCAAATGTTACTGGTAAAGAAACTACAGATGCAAAATTAATAAAAAAATTGTTAATTAAACAAATCGAGAGCAGAGTGCGTTGGAGAGAAAGTGTTTTATTAATGATAGCAAAAGGTACTGATAAATTTATTGAGATAGGACCAGGTAAAGTTTTGTCTGGATTAATTAAAAGAATTGATAAAAACGTAAAAGTTAGTGCAATAAATACAGAAGAGGATATAAAGTTAATAAATATAGATGACTAGTTTAGAAAATAAAAAAGTAATTGTAACTGGTGCAACCGGAGGTATAGGAAGTTCTGTTGTAGAAAAATTTATTGAAGCTAAAGCTACTGTTTTAGCAACTGGTAGAAATGCTAATAAATTAGAAGAATTAAAAAATAAATTTAAAAATTTAAAAACTCTTAGCTTTGATACATCTAAACACGAAGATATTGAAAAATTTATAGATAACTCATCCAATGAACTAGGTGGCAATGTTGATATTTTAATTAATAATGCGGGCATCAATCAAGACAACTTGTCTATAAGAATGGATATTGAAGAGTGGAAAAAAGTTATTGATATAAATTTGACTTCAACTTTTTTATTATCAAAATTTGCTATAAAAAAAATGCTTAAAAATAAATATGGAAAAATAGTAAACATTACATCAGTAATAGGACATACTGGAAATGTGGGTCAGTCTAATTACGCGGCATCAAAGGCAGCAATTATTTCAATGTCAAAAAGTTTAGCTTTAGAATACGCAAAAAAAAATATTACAGTTAACTGTATATCTCCAGGCTACATAACAACAAATATGACAGACCAAATTAATGAAAAATGGAAGGAAATTATTAAATCAAAAATTCCTATGGATAAGTTTGGTTTACCTAAAGATGTTGCAAATACAGTAATATTCTTATCATCGGAGTCATCAAGCTATATTACAGGGCAAACTATGCATGTTAACGGCGGCATGTATATGGGTTGACAAAACTACTTTTTAATCTAATAACAAAATATAACGAAAAGGAATAATTATGTCACAAGACGTTTCAAGCAAAGTGAAAAAAATTGTTGTGGATCACCTAGGTGTTGATGAAGCTAAAGTAACAGACGAATCAAGTTTTATTGATGATCTTGGCGCTGATAGTTTAGATACAGTTGAATTGGTTATGGCTTTTGAAGAGGAATTTGGTTCAGAAATTTCTGACAGTGAAGCAGAAAAAATTTTAACTGTAGGTGACGCAATTAAATTTATAGAGAGCAAAAGTAATTAGTTAATATTAAATGTCCTCAAATAAAGATGGGATAATGTTAATATTATCTTCACCATCTGGAGCAGGAAAAACAACACTCGTAAAGCTGCTATCAAAGAATAAAGATTTTCATATTTCCATTTCACACACAACAAGAAAACCAAGAGTAAATGAAACTCAAGATGAAGATTATCATTTTATTAATAATGATGAATTTAAAGATTTAATAAAAAAAAATGAATTCCTAGAATACGCAGAGGTGTTTAATCATTTTTACGGAACCACAAAAACACCTGTAATAAATAACCTTAAAAATGGGAAAAATGTTATTTTTGATATTGATTGGCAAGGGGCACAGCAAATTAAAAGTAAAAAACTACAATATAGACTAATAACTTTTTTTGTCTTACCGCCAAGTAAAGAAGTTTTGTTTAATAGGTTATCAAATAGAGACATGAAAGATAAATTAATAGCAGAAGAAAGAATGAAACAATTTGACAAAGATATACTACATTGGAAAAATTATGATTACGTTGTTATTAATGATAACTTACAAGGTTGCTTTAATCAAATTTGCAATTTAATAGAATCTGAAATTAATAACTCCACTAATGAATACAACAAGGAATTAGTTTTAAAACATGTTAAGAAATTAACATCTTAAATTTTCATATTCTTTTGTAATTTTATAGTAGATGTCAAGTGAAAGATTTTGTGGCCTTAAATTTAAATCAATATTAAGTTTTTTAGCAATTTGATTTGGATTTTTAAATATTTGACTAAAAGGTTTTTTTATCATTTTTCTTCTTTGGTTAAAAAAAATTCGAGTAATCATTTCAAGATTTTTAGAATTTTTTATTTTATAAAATTTATTTTTTGGTGAAAAAATTAACAAAGAACTTTCCACCTTTGGTTTTGGAAAAAAACTGTTTCGACTAATATCCATAACTTTTTCAATATCCAGTTTCCAATTAGATAAAATCGATAATCTACCATAACTAGACGTGTTAATTTCAGAAACAATCCGATCCGCAACTTCTTTTTGAAACATTAAAATAAGCTTACTAAACCAGAAGCTTTTATTTGTAGATATTATCCATTTTGATAAAATTTTAGTAGAAATATTATAAGGTAGATTGCCAAAAACAATTAATTTCTGCTTTGAAATTAAATTTTCAGAAATTTTTAATACATCTTCGTTAATAATATTTATTTTGTTCTTAAATTTTTCACTGAGAAATAATGATAATTCACTATCTTTTTCAACGACAAAAATTTTTTTTGGATTTTTTTTAACAAGATAATGAGTAAGATTTCCTGTCCCAGGTCCTATTTCTAAAATTTCCTTATTTTTATATATTGAGACGCTATTAACAATTTTTTGTAATATATTTTTATCAATTAAAAAATTTTGGCCTAAGCTTTTTTTGGGTTTAGTTAACACGGATTTTATCAGCAAAGTTTATAGCTTCTTGAAAACTTGAAGGATCAGATTTTTTTTGTCCTAACATTTGATTATTTGTACCATGATCTGGAGAAATTCTAATAAATGGCAATCCTAACGTAATGTTTATAGCATTAAATTCATAAAGAGTTTTAATTGGTGTTAATACTTGATCATGATACATACCAATAATTACATCAAATTTTTTTATATTTTTTTTTATAAACAATGTGTCTGCAGCAAAAGGACCTAAAATTTTAATTTTTTTTTTTGACAATTTTTTTATTGCAGGATTAATTATTTCTTTTTCTTCATTTTTGTCTTTTGAAGACTCGCAATGAGGATTTAAACCAGTAATAGCAATATTTGGCACTTTGTTTAAAAATTTTTTGTAAAATTTATTTATAGTAATTACTTGTTTAATTATTTTTTTTTTTGTTATTTTTTTGAAAATATTTTTTAATGGCAAATGAGTAGTAATTGGGCTTACAGCAAGATTTTTATTATATATAAGCATAACTTCTTTTCCCGAATGTCCAGTTTTAGATGAAATATATTCAGTAATACCAGGAAATTTTTTTTTCAAAAAATGTTTCTTTGAAATTGGCCCATTAATTAGTGCACGTCCTTTGTTTTGCTTCATAAGCTTTAGCCCTAAATTGAAACATTGTTCAATATATTTGTTTGATTTAGTTGAAATTTTATCAAATGTTTTATTGTAATTAAAATTTATATTTATGAGATTAATATTTTTATTACTAAGCATATTTAAATTAGTAAAATTGTTATCAAGTAATTTTATTTTAAAAGAATATTTTAATTTACGCATTTGTTTTAAGAGCAAATCATAAGAAGCAATAATTAAAATAGGAGATTTACAATTTTTAATTTTTTTATTTTTTAAAGTTTTAAAAAAAATTTCTAAAAAAATACTATAAGGCTCTCCTGATACAACTATTATTGGTTTAATTTTCATATATTTCAGCGTTATTTTTTATTTTTTTATAATATATTGATGAAAATTGTCTTAGTTGCCTATTTTTTTCAAACTGAATCATTTTTTTTAACTCAAGATTAAAATCTATTTCTAATTCACTTATTTTTTTTTCATTTATTTTTATTATAATTACTCCACCAGGTATATTAATTGGGCTTGTAAATTCTCCAACATTTATTTTTGACAATTCATTATAAATTTTTTTTGAGATTTGATTTTTTTGAATCCATCCTAATAATCCTCCAAATTTTGCTGTATCTGAAACGCTGTATATGTTTGCTGTGTTTTTAAATCCTATTTCTTTTATACTTTTTAATATTTTTTTATACTCTTCTTCTAATGCTTCCTTACTTTCAGCATTAAAAAGTATTTCTGATAATAAAAATACTTCTTGTTTATTTAATTTAGATTTTTCTTCATTTAATTTTTTTTTCAACTTTTCTACATCAATATTAACTTGTTCCTTGTATTTTTGAAATATTAATGAGTTCCAAGTAGTTTCAATTTCAAATTTTTTTTTAACGTCATCAATTGTAAGATCATATTTTGATAAATAGTTCTCAAATTCAATTTTGTTTTTTAAACCTAATTTTTCGAAATTTTTAGCTATAATTTCATTTAGGTAATTTGAATCTTTGCCTAATTTGAAATATTTAAGAATTTCAATGGTTTTTATTTTTTCTCTAATTATTGATTCTCTTGCTACTTTTGTTTTCTGTTCCCCTGTTAAATTTTTTAAGCTTGGATTAAGTGCTTCTAAATATTTAATCTCAACTATCAGATCATGACTCGTAATAATTTCGTTATTAATTTTTGCAATTATCGATGTTTCGTTTTTTGGAAATAATTTACTTAATAAAATTTTTTGTTTTTCTCGCTCTTTTTTTCTTTGTGCTTCTTCTGTTTTTTTTAATTTTTTTTCTTCTTCCGCTTGTTTTAATTTTTTCTCCTCTTGCTCTTTTTGTCTTTTTTCCTCTTGCTCTTTTTGTTTTTCTTCTTCTTCAGCTTGTTTTAATCTTTGTTCCTCTTGTTCTTTTTCTCTTTGTTTTTCTTGTTTCTTTTCTTTTAAGTTTTTATCAAGTTTCTCCCAAAGCTTACTTTCAGTTTCCAAATCATAATTTGCAAACGATGATTGGGTTAAGAATATTTTAAAAAAAAATAATGTTAACAATATTAGTTTAAATAATCTAAATTTCTTCATTGTTTGGTATTAGGTGAAGAAATTTTGCTGAAAGGAACTATTGTTAGTGAGAAAAATAATTCTTCACTAGGCTCCATGTCTCCATCTGAATAATAATCTTTATTATATTCAACTGCTGCTATAAGACAATCATTTTTATATTCATATATTAAATTGTAAAACTCAGTTAAATTTGTTTTTTTATTTTTTCTCGTTTCAAATTTTAATTTATTGTTTTTATCAAAAGTGTACCCAATACTATTTGACAGATAACTTTCAGAGCCCAATTCGTTGTTTTCCTCCAAAAATTCAAACGAGGTGACAAAATTGTTAATAGTAATTGTTGATTCTATAAAGTTATAATTAGATGTATTTAAACTATTATCTAAAGAAAAATTATAATTTAAATCAATATACTTATTTGGATGTATTGTTAGCTCTCCAACGATATCTGAAGATTTATTTCCTAATTTTGAATTTGTGGGTAATCTTGAATCGTTAACATCTTTAAAATTTGTTGCTAAATTTAAGGATAGAAGCTCATCATCATTTTTTTTCTTTAATATGTATTCACTTCCAATAGTTAATGACTGACCCCCTTCAACAGAATCATTTCCAGAAACTCTATTTAAAGAAAATATATTATTATAATCTATTCTTCTGTCTAAATCAGATAGTTTACTTGACTTATTTGGACTAATTCTAAATGATGCTTTTGGTGTAAAATAACTATTAGTATTTTTTCCAATTTTTTTTAATGGAAGTGAGGAGTTAAATGAAAACGCAGCAAGGTTTTCTGAACTTAATTCATCTTTATAATTTGCAGATTTTTCTCCTTTTGTATTAACGTTTTTTAATAAAAATTTTAAGTTATTTGTGATCCCATTTTTTAAAAAGAAAGGAATTGAATCATATTTAAAATTATTAACCAAGACAGATTCATATACATTTGTATCGTAATTTTTTTGAGATCCTGATGTTGTGAATTTCAGATCTCCTTTTAGATCTGTTTCAGTATTTATTGATTTTGAAATTGAAAAATCTGGATAAATATATTGATATCTATCACTTCTACCTTTAGTAAGATCTTCAAACACTTCAAATCTTGTTTCTATGCTAAGATCTTCTTTGCTTGCGCTAAAATCAAAAAACGAATTAAGAAGAGAAGAGCTGCTATTTATTGAAGAGGTGATATTGTTATTTTTTAAATAAGTATTATTAGATGTTTGTTCAAAGTTTAACTCTATATCGCTATTTTCAAAAAAATTTGATTCCAAGTTCATTATTGTATTTGAAAAAAAATGACTTTTTGAGGCATTTCCAATTTTAGCTAGACTAAAATCTGTGATGTGATTTGAATTTTTGTTAACTTGTCTATATTCGTTTTGCAACATTACATCATTGTTAAAATAGATATTAGGTTTAAATGTAAAATCTTTGTTTTCTGAAATTACATGATAATAAGGTATTTGAAATGAAACTCCCGAAGAAGAAGAATTTCCCATTTGTGGGATTAAAAAGCCAGATTTTCTTTTTACAGTAGGATCAGGATGAAAGAATTTTGGAAAATAAAAAATAGGCTTATCATAAACTTGCAGCCATGCATTTTTATAATTTATAATTTGATTTTTTTTGTCGTGCTTAATTTCAGCTGATTTAATTGTCCATGGAGGGCATTTTTTTTTATTTTTTTTACAAGTTGTAAAAATTCCACCTTTAATAATTGTTTCTTCTTTATTTGATAATGCATAATTTCCTTTTAGTCTTGGTTCATTTTCACTATTTCCAAAAACATCATTTCTAAAATTAATTTCAATATCTTTACCAATCACTTCTTTTGTGTTCATATTAACCATAGATTCCTTAAAACTATAGTTATTTTTTTCACTGTCTAAAAGATTAATTTTTTTACTTTTAAAAATTTTATCTAGAACTGAATAAGTAAAATTTTCTGTGCTAAATTTATTTTCAAAATTATCTTTTAATGTTGCTACTTTTTCTGATTTAATGATGTTTTCTTTTTTTAAATAAATAATATCACTTGTGTTTATTAAATACTCACCATTAATATCTATGGCGGTGTTTCCTTTTGAAATAATTTTCTCTTTATTTTTGTAATAGGTTATATCTTCGCCTGAAATTTTTATATTATTCTCTTGATCAATTATTTTAATATTGCCTATTAATGAAAGAATTAATTTAATTTTGTCATATGTAGTTTCGTCAGCTGTAATTTCTATATTATTTTTGGTGGATACCCTAACACCATTTTTTGCTTGAATTTTATTTCCATCATTGGTGATTTTTATAACTTCACTTTCAAAAATAAATTCTTCTGCTGTAACATCATGGCAATTAATGTTGATAAATAAACAAACAGCAAGAGCAAAAATAAATTTATTTTTCATTTATTCTAATTAACCCTATAGAAGATATAATGGTGAGCAAAATTATTGGCATCCAAATAGAAACTACAACTGGTATTGTTTCACTTTTTCCCAATACACTCAGAAAGTAATGAATATAATAAATTATTACAGATAGTAATATCCCAAAAATCAAATGAAATACTTTTGACTTGTCATATTTTATATTCATCATAATTGTTGCTGATAAAATTGTCATAATCATTAAATATATTGGATATGAAAAAATTTTTTGAACATGTGAATTGATCTCAGTTGTTGAGTAATTCATAGATTCATAATCCTTTTTAATTTTTCTTAGCTCAAGCATATTTAAAGAAGAAAGATTTGAAAAAAGACTATTTATTTTTTCATAGTTAAAATTTGTTGGAAATTCTAAATTAACCATTTCTTTTTCAAGATGATCATATTTAGAAATTATTGCATTATCAATTTTCCAAATATTATTAGTAATATCCGCTTCATTCCCATAAATAATTTGTAACAAGTTAAAGTTTTCATCAAACTGCAATATATCTACATTGAGCAGTTTATTTTTCTCAATCAGCTCAGCATTTATAATATTTATTTCTTCGTTGATTTCATCTTTTACCCAGATTCCATTTTCTGTAATTGCAGCTAAATATTTATGGTCATTAGTATATTTGTTTTTTATTTCAAGATATAAAAATTTCATACTTGCTGAAGCATTATAAAATATAATTATAATAAGCATTCCTATTAATAACGTTGTAAAAGAAATTAACTTTAAGACTTTTGTATTATCTAAACCAAAATTTTTGAAAGCAATTAGCTCATGTCTATCAGCTAATTTAATAAAGAAAAATTGGGTGCTTATCAAAAAAATAAATGGAAATATTTCATATAAAACCGAAGGTACATTTAATAATGTTAATAAAAATGGAACGATAAAACTAATTTCAATATCTTTAAAAAAAGAAATTTCTTCAAATATAGTCAAAACAAAAGCAAGACTAAAAAAAATTGCAAAAATTTTTCCAAGCGTACTTAAATAGTTATTAAGAATATATTGTTGATATGTTTTAAGATAAAACATTTATTTTTCAAACCTTAGTTTATTGTTAAAAATTATACGCATTGAAATAAATAAAATAATTGGCGTTATAATAAAAATCAGATTATTTTTATCACTAAGTCCAGCATAACGTATAGAAACTTCTGATATGATTAAAAATATAATTCCAATTATAAATAATTGAAATTTAAAGTTTGAATATTCATGATTATTTTTTGATTTTAATATTAAAAAACATGCAATTAAAGCCAATAAAGGTAAATAGAAAGGTAAGTAAATTCTTTTTAAAAGTTCTTGCTTTATATTTTTTAAATAATCTTTTTTACAAATCATATTTTCAGAATATAAAAATTTAATATTTTCATTTAATAAAGATCGGGCACAATTAAATAATTTAAGAGTTGATTGCTCTTGAATTTTTGGAAATGTAGTACTTTTAGTAGAAAATTTATTTAAATCAAATTCTGTTTTTTTAAAATCAAATATTGTTGTACGCCCTTTGGCGCTTATATTGATTATTTTTCCATTGTTCAAAACTAAAAATTTATTATTATTGGACTGAATAATCTTTCCTTTTTTTGCTACAATTATTTGTGAGCTTGCATTCTTTAAGTTATCTTTCAATATTATGTTTCTTAGAGTTCCATCAGCATCTTTTGAATTTGTAAAAATTGTTAAATCTTCAACAGTATCAATGAATTTTTTTTCTTTAATTAACGAAGGAAAAAAATCAATATTTGAGGATCTAATATAAGATCTAGCTTTGTTTTGAGTTTCAGGCACCACTACTGCTGTTAAAAAGATTTGTATTAAAAAAAAAAGTAAAGAATATTTAATAAGAATATTTAAAAATTTTTTTTTATCAATTCCATTTGACCAAAAAATTAATAACTGATTTTTTTCTTCATATTTTATTAGAATATAAAATACAGATATGAAAAACATAAATGGCAAAACTCTACTAAAAATTTTTGGTAAAACTAAAATTGTATAGAGAAAATAAACTTTAAAATTATGACCATCCTCTGAAACAAAATCTAAGTAATTTACTGCTTGTATGATCCAAATAATTAGTGCAATTGATATACTCGAGAGTATAAAAAAAAACGATATTTCTCTTAAAAAACTTTTAAAAATAATTTTTTCCATTGAAATTTGATGTTTTTTTACATATATACCATGCAACTTAAAGGATATATAATTATAGAGTATATTTTTAAGAACAAAACAAGAACATTATACAAATTATGTCATTTTACTTATATAAAACCAGGATTATCTTTCCTTATTCAATCAAAGTTTATATTTAAAAATTTATGATAGTTCAAATTTTCTACAAAAATAATGATAATTCAAATAATCAAGTTTTATTTGTTGAAGAAAGCTACAATATAAACTCCATAAAAAAACATGTTTCAAGTGCTGACCTTTCTTACATTAAAGAAATATTAAAAAATAACGATTTAGAGAAGAAAATTTTAAGTTTGGATTTAAACTCCAAAAAAAGATTAATTTTAGTATCTGTTAAAAAGAAACTAGAAAGTTCTGATATAGAAAATCTTGGAGCTGATTTTTATAATTATATTAAGAGTAGAAATATAAACAAATTATCAATAATTTCTAATACTTTAAATTCTAGATCTGAAAAAAATTTTATTGGTCATTTTTTACATGGTTTAAAATTGAAATCTTATGAGTTTAATATTTATAAAACAAAGAAAGAAAAAAAAATAATTCTTATAAATGTAACTGGTAAAAAAAATAATTTAACAATTAAAAATGAGTTAAAATTTAAAGCATTAGAAGAAGGAACATTTTTTACAAGAGATCTAGTATCAGAACCTGGAAATATTTTACATCCAGATGAATATGCGAAAAGATTAGTTAAATTAAAAAAATATGGATTAAAAGTTACAGTTTATGATAAGAAAAAATTAAAAAAATTAGGTTTAAATGCATTATTAGGAGTAGGTCAGGGAAGCATAAGAGGAACTTATCTTGTAACTATTGAATGGAAAGGATCTAAATCAAAATCAAAACCTTTAGGTTTTGTTGGCAAAGGAGTTTGTTTTGATACAGGAGGTATATCTTTAAAGCCTGCAAAATTTATGGAAGACATGACATATGATATGGCAGGATCAGCTGTAGTAGTTGGTTTGATGAAAAATTTTGCAGCAAGAAAAGCAAAAATAAATGCCGTTGGAGTTGTGGGGCTTGTTGAAAATATGCCAGGCGGAAATGCGCAAAGACCAGGTGATATAGTTAAATCATACAGCGGTAAAACTATAGAAGTTTTAAATACTGATGCAGAAGGAAGATTAGTTTTAGCAGATGCTTTAACTTTTACAGAAAAAAAATTCAAACCTCGACTAATGATAGATCTAGCTACATTAACAGGAGCTATAATTGTTAGTTTAGGATCTGAATATGCAGGACTTTTTTCAAATGACGACAAACTGTCAAAACAGATTTTTGATGCTGGAGCAAAGGTTGATGAAAAAGTATGGAGATTACCTTTACATAAAAACTATGACAAGCTTATGGACTCAAAAACTGCAGATATGCAAAATATAAATTATGTAGGAGGTGCTGGTTCAACAACAGCAGCACAATTTTTACAAAGATTTATAATTAATAAAACACCTTGGGCTCACCTTGATATAGCTGGAATGGCTTTTTCTAAATATGGAGGGGCTTTAAACCCAAGTGGTGCCACAGGGTATGGTGTAAGATTATTAAATAAATTTGTAGAGGATAACTATGAGTAATATTGAACAGACATTATCAATTATTAAACCAGATGCAGTCGAAAGAAAATTAGAAAATGTAATTAAAGAAATGTTTAAGAATACAGGATTTAATATTCATAAAGAAAAAAAAATACATATAACAAAAACAGAAGCAGAACAATTCTATAAGGTTCATGAAACAAAGCCATTTTATAATGATTTATGTGCATATTTATCATCTGGACCAATTGTAGTTATGATACTTGAGCATGAAAGTGCTGTATTACGAAATAGACATTTAATGGGAGCAACCAACCCAAAAGATGCTGAAGAAGGAACAATAAGAAAAAAATATGGAATTTCTATAGATAAGAATTCTGTACACGGTTCTGATAGCGTAGAAAATGCAAAAATAGAAATTGATTTTTTCTTTAAAGATTAATTGTAAATTTTTTTTATAGCAGCTGAATAAAGTAAATGTTCTTTTTTTAGAACTTTTTTTGAAAGTGATTCAACTGTATCATTTTTTTTTATTTTAACTTTTTTTTGCATAATTATTTTACCTGAATCAATTTTTGCAGTTACAAAATGTACTGAGCAGCCGGCAAATTTATCATTATTTTCAATAGCTTTTTTATGCGTATTTAATCCTTTATATTTTGGCAATAGGGAAGGATGGATATTAATAATTTTTCCTTTAAATTTCTTGATAAAATTTCTTGATAAAATTTTCATAAATCCAGCCAGGCAAATTAAATTTATATTTTTTTTTAGTAAAATTTTAAAAATTTTTTTTTCAGCTAGTTTTTTATTTTTAAACAAAATTACTTTCTTTTGGATATTATATTTTTTAGAATACCTTAAACCTTTGGCATAACTTGTATTTGAAATAATTAAGTTTATTGAAATTGGAGAAATTTTTTTTTTAGAAAATTTTATTAGATTTTCTAAATTACTTCCTTTACCAGAAATAAAAACAGCAGTTTTAGTCTTTTTAAGACCAATTAATTTTTTCATTCAGTTTAATTTTGCTTTTACCTGAAATAATTTTACCTATAACATATGGCTTGTATTCACCAGTGAAAAATTTTTTAACTTTATCTAAATTTTTGGGATCAATTATAAGACAAAATCCGACACCACAATTAAACGTTCTTAACATTTCTTTATCTGCAATATTATTTTTTTTAAGCCAACTAAATATTTTTTTAATTTTTATTTTATTTAAATTAATATTAGCTGTTAATCTGTCAGGAATAATTCTTTTAATATTATCACTAATTCCACCCCCAGTAATATTGGCACAACCGTTTATAAGATTTTTTTTGATTAAACTCAAAACTTCTTTAACATAAATTTTAGTTGGTTTTAAAAGTTCTTTTTTAAGAAATTTTTTTTTTTTTAAATTAATTTTTTTTTTATTAAGTATATCTCTAATTAAGGAATATCCATTTGAATGAACGCCACTAGATGGAATTGCTAAAATTAAATTATTTTTTACAATTTTTTTTTTATTTAAAATTTTTTTTTCATCTACTACACCTACAGAAAATCCAGCTATATCAAATTTGCCTTTTTCATAAGTTCCTGGCATTTCAGCGGTTTCACCTCCAACTAATTCACAACCCGATATTTTGCAACCTTTGACAATCCCTTTGATAATAGATTTAAGTTTTTTCAAATCTATTTTATTTATTGAAATATAATCTAAAAATAATAATGGTTTTGCACCTTGGACAATAAGATCATTCACACACATTGCCACTAGATCAATACCAATGGTATCATATTTATTTAATTTATTAGCTATTTCAATTTTTGTACCCACACCATCTGTACTGGCGACGATTTTTGGCTTTTTAAAATTTTTTGGTATATCTGAAATTGAGCCAAAACCACCAATATTTTTAAACTTTTTATTGCCTTTATTCTTTGATGAAATATTGGATATAAATTTAACAAAATTATCAGCAGCATTTATATTTACGCCACTTTTTTCATATGTAAATTTATGTTTTTTCATTAGTATAAAATATGCAACTTAAAAAAAAAATTAAAAACTTGAATAAACTATATATAATTTTTTTTTACTCCGTTCTATTTATAAATGTTATTTTTCCGACTTCTTTAAGTGCAAATTCTTTTAAAATAACCAATCTTGAGATTTCAGAACCTTTTGAACTTAACTTTAATAAAGAAAAAGTTATAGACAAAGGTTTCAAAGTGGCATTCCTTGAGTTAGTTTCTATGATTACAACTTCAGGTGATAAAAAAAAAATTGAAAATACATCCCTTTCAACAATTAAAGGTCTTATCGATTCTTTTACAATGAGCGATGAACGATTTGTAAATAATGAATATCATGCAATGTTTGATGTTAATTTTAATAAGAAAAATACTTTAAAATTTTTTGAACGAGAAAATATTTTTCCATCAATTCCTAAAAAAAAAAATTTATTGTTAATTCCAGTTATGGTTGATTTACAGCTAAATAAAATTTCATTATTTGATAGCAATGTTTTTTATGATAAATGGAATAACAACCATGAAAGACATTATTTATTAAATTACATACTACCAAGTGAAGATTTAGAAGACGTTGGTCTTCTTTCACAAAATAGTCAATCAATTGAAGATTATGATTTTAAAAAAGTAATAAGGAAATATGATTTAAATGATTTTATAATAACAATAATATACAAAAATAATGACAAGATAGCAGTATTATCGAAAATTCAATTGAATAAATCCCTTAAAGTTGACAATAAAAAATTTGAAACAATAGATTTATTTAAAGAAAAAGATCTTAATTTGATACTAGTTAGCTTAAAAAATACATATGAAAATTATTGGAAAAGTATAAATCAAATAAATACATCAATTAAACTTCCATTGACAATTTCTATCAATGCAACCAAGCATAAAAAAATTAGAATTTTGGAATATGCTTTGGATGAATTAGATTTAGTTTCAAATTTTGAAATTCTAAGATTAAATAATAAAAATATTTATTTTAAGATCATTTACAATGGATCACCTAATAGATTTATTAGTGAAATTAAAAATAAAGGAGTTGAAATTAATACTCAAAATCAGATTTGGGAAGCACAGTGAGAGATTTAAATCAACTTTTGTTAAATTTTGAATATAAACAAAATTTTAAAGATGAAGATTTTTACGTGAGTAGCAGTAATTATTATGCTTTTAATCTGATTAGTACTTGGCCAAAATGGGAGAAAAACTTTTTAAACATATGTGGAGAAAAATATTCAGGCAAAACACATTTGACAAATATTTTTATAAAAAAATTTAAAGGTATTAAAATTGAAGCTAATTTATTTGAAAATAAAAATTTAAATGAAATAAAGATTTATGAAAATATCATATTAGATAATTTTGATAAAAATATTGATGAAAATTTAATTTACTCTTTATTTAATGTTATAGATCAAGATAACAAGTATTTGATTATAAATTCTTTAAATCCTATTAATGAAATGAACTTTAAATTAAATGATTTAAAATCAAGAACTAAAAATTGTTTAGTTGCCAAAATTGATAAACCAGATGATGATTTAATGTTTGCTCTTATTTTGAAAAATTTTTCAGACCGTCAAATTGTAATAGATAAAAAATTGATTAATTTTATCATTAAAAGAGTAGACAGATCATATGACAAAATATTCGAATTCATATATAAAATTGATCAGATAAGTTTAAAAAAAAAAAAACCAATTGATTTTAAAATTATTAAAGAAGTATTAAAGGTATAAATTGAACAAGTATAGAACACATAATTGTGGAGATTTAAGCAAGAAAAATAAAGACCAAGATGTTATTTTATCAGGCTGGATACACAAAAAACGTGATCATGGAAATCTTCTGTTTGTTGATTTAAGAGATAATTACGGTTTAACACAATGTGTAATTGATAGAAGCAATAAATTTTTTAAAGAATTAGAGAAAACTCAACTTGAAAGCGTTGTAAAAATTAATGGAAAGATTGTTGAAAGAAATAAAGAAACAATTAATCATGATCTTAAAACTGGAGAAATAGAAGTAAATATAATTTCATTTGAAATACTTGGTTACTGTAAAGAACTACCTATGCCTGTTTTTAGTGAGCAAGATTATGCTGAAGAGATTAGACTTAAATATAGGTTTTTAGATTTAAGAAGAAAAAAAATTCATGATAATATTATTTTAAGATCTAAAGTAATTTCATTTATAAGAAATAAAATGTCTGAATTAGGTTTTTTAGAATTTCAAACTCCAATATTAACATCCTCGAGTCCTGAAGGCGCAAGAGATTTTTTAGTTCCCAGTAGATTAAATCCAGGAAAGTTTTATGCGCTTCCACAAGCACCTCAGCAATTTAAGCAACTTATTATGGTTTCTGGATTTGATAAATATTTTCAAATTGCACCTTGTTTTAGAGATGAAGACGCAAGAGCTGATCGTAGCCCAGGTGAATTTTACCAGCTAGATTTAGAAATGTCATTTGTTGAACAAGAAGATATATTTCAAGTTGTCGAAAAATTAATGATTAGTTTATTTAAAAATTTTTCGTCAAAAAAATTACTTCATGAAAAATTCCCAAGAATTTCATATGAAGAAGTCATGCTTAAATATGGAACCGATAAACCAGATTTGAGAAATCCATTATTAATAAATGACATAACAAATATTTTTACTAGAGAAGATGTTAAATTTGATATTTTTAAAAAATTAGTAAAATCAGGTTCGAGAGTAAAAGCAATTTTAACTAAAAAAACTAAAGATAAACCTCGCAGTTTTTTCGATAATGTTGACAAATGGGCCAAAGATCAAGGGGCTTCAGGCCTAGCTTATTTTACAATAGAGAAAAATCAAAATCTTTCAGCAAAAGGACCTGTGGGCAAGTTTTTCTCCGAGGATTCACTTAAAGATATTATGAAAATTACTAATGCTGAAGTTGGTGACAGCCTATTTCTTGCATGTGGGAAAATTGAAGAAGTTCAAAGCATTTCTTCTCTTGCTAGAGAAAAAATAGCAAAGGATTTAAATTTAATTGATGAAACTAAATTTGCTTTTTGCTGGATAGTTGATTATCCAATGTTTGAAAGAGACGAAGTGACAAAAAAAATTAAATTTAGTCATAACCCATTTTCAATGCCTCAAGGAGATATTAAAAATGTAGATTTTAAAAAACCATTAAACATTAAAGCTTATCAATATGATATTGTCTGTAATGGCGTTGAGCTATCATCTGGAGCGATTAGAAATCATATTCCAGAGCTAATGTACAAATTATTTTCGATTGCGGGATATGACAAAAATCAAGTCGATGAAAAATTTAAAGGAATGATAAATGCATTGAGCTATGGAGCTCCACCACACGGTGGTATAGCTCCTGGTATTGACAGAATAGTTATGTTGTTAGCTAATGAGAAAAATATTAGAGAAGTAACTATGTTTCCAATGAACCAGAATGCTCAAGATTTAATGATGGAAGCCCCTTCCAAGGTATCAGAGGAACAGCTTAAGGAGCTGAATTTAAATTTAAAAAATAAAAAGTAGCTTTATTTTTTTCCTTTTAAATCAATTTTAATATCTGACAAATCAACCAAGTTTTTTTTATAATTACTTCTAACAAAACCTTTGCTTGTAATATTTTTAACAATTTTTAAAAACTGTTTTTTGTCTTCTGAAGTTTCCTCATCATTATTAGGAGATTTATCAGAGCTTCCTATTGAAGGCGTATGAGCTAAATCTTCTCTATTTTGATAAGATATAGCTAATTCTCTAAAAATATAATCAAGTATTGATGAAGCGCTCAGTATTCTGTCATTTCCATAAACTTTTCCAGACGGTTCAAATTTTGTGTTTACATAAGCGCTTATAAATTCGTCTAAAGGCACTCCATACTGAAGACCAAGAGATATAGCTATTGCAAAGTTATTCATTAATGCTTTTACTAGTTCACCTTCTTTACTCGTATCAATAAAAATTTCTCCTATTTTGCCATCTTCGTATTCTCCTGTATGTAGGTATACTTTGTGATCACCTATAGTTGCTTTTTGAATATAGCCTTTTCTTCTATCTGGCATGCTGAATCTTCTTCCAACACTTTCGTTAAGTTTTTTTACAAATCCTTGGTTTGCATCTTTAGAAATAATTTTTGCTTCATTTTTTTCAGAAACTACATCTATTTTTTTATTATCAATAATATTATTTTTCGTGTCTAAATTTTTTGTTTTTCTATTATCTAATTTAACATCCAATATTTCAAATCTCCCGTCATCTCTTTTTTCTAGATTAGATAGTTCTTTTTCATTTATATCATCTAAATAGTGACTAGTTTTAAAGCTGCATGTATAATAAGTTTCTACTAGGTATTTGGCCATTTTTTCTCTAAATAAAATTTATTTTGAATCTTTAGATAATTAATTTATATACAAATTCATACTTTAGTCTAATTTAATTTATACAATTTTGAATTGAAGAAATATAAAAATTTATATGTTGACATTTTTTAAAAAAATTTTCATTTGGTGGAATCAAGAGACATTAGGAACTAAAATTCAAACATTGCTTTTTGGAAAATTAATTGGAAAAGATTCTTTTGGTAATAAATATTATGAAAGTAAATCTGGCAAAAGATGGGTCATTTATAAAGACGAAGTGGATGCATCTAAAATTCCTATTGAGTGGTATTCTTGGATACATTTTACTCCTAATAAAATTCAAAATTCTCACGATTTAGAAAAATACGATTGGCAAAAACCTCATCAATCAAATCAAACAGGCACCGAAAATTCTTATCACCCAAACAAAAATAATAATGAAATTGAGAAAAAGTATAAAAATTGGAAAAGTTAATTTTTTAAAATTATTTATTATTGCTATATTTATATTTTATAATTCAAGTATAAATGCAATAGAAAATTCAGAATCATTCGAGGGCAGCTTTATTGAAATTAAGATTTTGGATAAAGTTAGTTCAAAAAATAATATTTTAATAATAAAAATTGGCCAAGAACAAAAATTTAAAAATCTTTCAATTAAATCCTTAAAATGTAAAAATTCTGAATTTGATGATGATCCTGAAATTACAGCATATCTTCAAGTTAAAGATTTAACTAATAAAAATAACGATGAAGTATTTATTTTTAATGGATGGACTTTTTCTTCAAGTCCTACCGTGAAGCCTTTTGATCATCCCGTATATGATATTTGGCTTACGAAATGTTATTAAATAATTTTTTCATTATCTAACCAGCTAACATTAAAGTTAGATTTAATAAATTTTTCATGTTTTAATAACTTCTTATGTAATTCTATGGTTGTAGTAATTCCATCAATTACAAATTCATCCAAAGAACGTAACATTCTTTGTATTGCTTCATTTCTGTTTCTTCCATGGCATATTAACTTACATATCATGCTATCGTAATAAGGAGTTATTTTATACCCTTGGAAAATAGAACCATCTACTCTAGTTCTAAAGCCTGACGGTTGATGACATATTCCAATTGTACCGGGGCAGGGTTGGAAGTTTTTACTTGGATCTTCAGCATTTATTCTGCATTCAATTGCATGTCCTCTTGGTTTTATATCACTTTGTGTTAATGCAGTTTCTCCAGTGAAAGCAATGTGAATTTGTTCTTTTATAATATCTATACCAGTAACAACTTCTGTTACTGGATGTTCTACTTGAACTCTTGTATTCATTTCCAAGAAAAAAAATTTTTCATCCTCATAAATAAATTCAACAGTTCCGGCTCCTTCATATCCAATTTTGCTTACCATATTTACTGTTTTTTCAAACAAATCTTTCCTTATTTCATCGGTTAAAATTGGACTTGGTGTTTCTTCAATAAGTTTTTGATGACGTCTTTGAACAGAACAATCTCTTTCGTGTAAATGTATAGTTCTATTTTTTCCAGACAATATTTGAACCTCAATATGCCTAGGGTTTTGAAAAAACTTCTCTATGTAGACTTCATCATTACCAAAATATTTCATTGCTTCGATTTTTGCAGCAGAAAAAGATAAATCAAAATCTTTTTCATTATGGACAATTTTCATTCCTTTACCGCCACCACCACCTGCTGCTTTAATCAATACAGGAAATCCTATTTTTTTTGATATTTCTTTAGCCTGTTTTGAGTCTGAAACTCCACCTTCAGAACCTTCTATAACAGGTAGTCCATATTCTTTTGCAATTCTTTTTGCTTCAATTTTATCACCCATCATTTTTATTAATTTTGAAGATGGTCCAATAAATTTTATTTTGTTTTCTTCAAGAATCTTTGCAAAGCTAACATTTTCTGACAAAAAACCATAACCAGGATGAACAGCTTCGGATCCTGTTAATTCAATTGCAGACATTATTGCAGGTATATTTAAATAACTATTTGATGGCTGGTGAGAACCAATACAAACACTTTCGTCTGCTAATCTCACATGCATACTGTCTTTATCTACATCAGAGTGAACTGCTACAGTTTGAATACCCCATTCTTTACAGGCTCTAATTATTCTAACTGCTATCTCGCCACGATTAGCAATTAATATTTTTTTAAACATTATTCAAGAATAATAATAGTTTGACCAAATTCAACTGCTTGACCATCTTCAACACAAATTTTTTTAACAACTCCATCTTTTGTAGCAGGAACGTGGTTCATTGTTTTCATTGCCTCAACAATTAATAAAGTTTCACCTTTTTTAATTTTTTTTCCAACTGAAATAAAAGGTTTAGCTCCTGGTTCAGGAGATAAATATGCCGTTCCAACTATAGGGCTTTTTACAGGTATGCCTGAAATATCAATTTTTTCTTCAACAGTTTCTTCACTATTAATAATTTCTTTGTTATCTATTGATTTTTTTAGATCTTCTAAAGTTTCTATTAATTTTTTAATTATTTTTTTATCTATTTCCATTTTTTAGCAATTCATGCATTGCATTTATGGCCAAAATATAACCATTGGTACCTAGTCCACAAATTATTCCAGTTACTATGTCACTGATCATGGATTTATGTCTAAATTCCTCTCTTTTATATATATTTGATATATGTAGCTCAATGCTAGGTTTTTTGAAAATAGCCAGTGCGTCGCGGATAGCAACAGACGTATGAGTGAATCCTCCCGCATTAATTATTAAGCCATCATATTTTTTTTTTGCTTTCTGTATAATAGTTACAATTTCACCTTCAATATTTGACTGTGTAAATTCAATATTAATTTCTAAGGCTTTTGAATGTTGAATACAATTGTTTTTTAACTCATCAAACGTAACTGAGCCATATTGTGATTGTTCTCTTTCACCTAATAGATTAAGATTTGGACCATTAATAACAATAATATTATTTTTCATTGAACTCTTATATATTATGAAAAAAATAAATAAAATAAAAATTAAGTTGAATGGAAAATTCATCAAAATTCAAGACAAAACTACTTTATTAAGTTTCATAAAGAAACTAAAAACGCCAATCAATAAGGTTGCCATTGAATTAAACGAAACAATAATTAACAAGAAGCTATTAAGTAGAACTAAAATTAAAAAAAATGATAAAATTGAAATAGTTCATTTTATTGGCGGGGGTTAATGAAAAAAATAGATAATTTAATAATTGCTAAAAAAAAATTTAGATCACGTCTAATTGTTGGAACTGGAAAATATAAAAATATGTCAGATTGCGCTAAAGCTATAAAGTTTTCTGGCGCTGAAATAGTTACAGTTGCAGTAAGAAGGGTAAATATAACAGATAAAAAAAAACCTTTGTTGATGGATTATATTGATCCAAAAAAAATTACTTATTTACCAAATACAGCTGGTTGTTTTAATTCAAAAGAAGCTTTAAGAACATTACGGTTAGCAAGAGAAATAGGCGGATGGAAATTAGTGAAGCTAGAAGTTTTAGGAGATAAAAGAACATTATTTCCTGATATGATTGAAACTTTAAAATCAACTGAAATCTTAACTAAAGAAGGATTTAAAGTAATGGTTTACTGCACAGATGATCCTTTAATGGCTAAAAGATTAGAAAATAGTGGAGCGTCAGCAATCATGCCATTGGCCGCACCAATAGGATCTGGATTGGGAATTCAAAATTATACAAATATTAAAATAATTAGAAGACAAACAAAATTGCCTTTAATTATTGATGCAGGTTTAGGTCAAGCATCAGATGCAACAATTGCTATGGAGCTTGGTTGTGATGGTGTTTTGGTTAACACGGCAATTGCACGAGCTAAAAACCCATTTCAAATGGCTTTAGCTTTTAAAAATGCAGTTGTAGCAGGCAGACAATCTTATTTATCTGGCAGAATAGAAAAGTTTTTATTTGGCAATGCTTCTTCTCCAAAAGAAGGAATTATTTAATTTTTTTTTTTGTAGAATTTTTTTTTATAAAATCTAATTTTTTTAACTTTTTTGTTTAAACTGTAAACATTATTTTCCTTTTTTAAATTTTTTAGATTTGTAAGTTTTGTTAATGATTCAATTTTTTCTATAATTTTTTTGCCTTTATTTTTAAAATCAATTTTATATTCTGGAACATCTAATGAATGATCATAAATTATATCAATTTTAATTTTATTTTTTTTTTCAAAATATTTCAAATCTTCTAAGAAATTTTCTTTAATAAAATTTGATAATTTTTCACAAATTTTGAGGTCTACATATTTAGCTTTGTTCTGAATTGATTTGGTTTCAACAATTTTTAATATTTTTCTAGAAAGCGATTCTTCTGTCAAAGAAACTTTCCATTTAACACTACTTTCTCTTAGTCTTTGTCTAGACATTTCTAATAATCCAAAGTTACTAATCCGTCCTATTTGTATTCTTGCTCGATCAGCTCTACATTTTTCTTTTAATTTTCTTTCAACTAGTCTTCTGTTTCCATAATTTAACATATCAATAAAATCTATTATTATTAGACCAGACAAGTCTCTTATTTTAATTTGTCTTGATATTTCTTCAGCAGATTCAAGATTTGTATTAAGAGCAGTATTTTCAATATTTTTTTGCTTGATAGATTTACCAGAATTTACATCAATAGAAACTAGAGCTTCAGTTGGATTTATAACTAAGTATCCTCCAGAATTTAATTTTACTTCTGTTTCAAAAATTTCATTTAATTTTTGTTCAATATTTTCTTTAAAAAATAAAGGAATTTTATCTCTATATTTTTTTATTTTTTTAACGTGTGTGGGCATCATCATTTTCATAAAATTTTGGGCTTTTTTATAACCTTCGTTACCTTCAATAATTACATTTTTTGTATTTTCATCATACATGTCTCTTAAAGTTCTTTTTATTATCTCACTTTCTTGATGAATTAATGATGGAGCAATTGCATTTATTGCATTTTCTTTGATTGAGTTCCAAGTTTTAATTAAGTTTTGAAGGTCATGATCAATTTCATTTTTTGTTTTATTTGATCCGGCTGTTCTAACAATTAAACCCATTTCTTTTGGGATTTTTATTTCATTTAAAATGGTTCTAATTTTTTTTCTATCATTTGGGTTAAAAATTTTACGAGATATACCACCACCTTTTGGAGTATTGGGCATTAAAACAATATATTTGCCAGCAACTGAGATAAAAGTGCTCAATGCAGCTCCTTTTAATCCTCTTTCATCTTTTAAAACCTGAACAAGTATTACCTGATTAGGTTTTATTACTTCTTGAATTTTGTATCTCTTCGATTGGTATTTTATAATGGGTTTTTTAATTTCTTCAGTTGTTGTTGAATCTGAATCTGGTTTTTTTTCAACTGGATCTTCTATTTCCAGATTGCCTTCGTTTAGATTTTTTTCTTCTTGCTGTTCACTTTCTTTTTGTAACTTTTCTCTTTCTTCCTTTTCTTCTTTTTTAATTTTTTCTAAATCACTTTGTGGAATTTGATAATAGTCTGACTGTATATCATTAAAAGATAAAAAACCGTGTCTTTCTCTTCCAAAGTCTACGAAAGCAGCTTGCAAAGACGGTTCTACACGACTAACTTTACCCAGGTAAATATTATTTTTTATTAGAGTATTTTTTATACCTTCGTATTCGTAATCTTCAATGTTGCCATTTGATTTGAGTACAACTCTAGTTTCATTTGGATGCGATGCATCAATATATAAATTCTTTTCCATATAATTTTAATTAATAGTTTCATTTTATTATTTATCTTGCCTTATAAATTTTATTAAATTCTGATGCCTTAAGTTTAACAAATTCGTATATTAAATAATACTAAAATGAACAAAATTTTGAAAAAAATATTCATACTGGTTTCAAGCATCACATTACTGTTAGGTATCTCAATACTTTCAATTTTGTGGGTTTTTTCTAACAATTTGCCTGACTATAAGTTTTTACTAAATTATAAACCTCCAGTTTCAAGCAAAGTCTATTCTGGAGATGGAGAACTTGTAAGTGATTTTTCATCTGAAAAGAGAATTTTTGTTCCTTATAACGCTATTCCCGCTAAGGTAGTTAATGCTTTTTTGTCTGCAGAAGATAAAAATTTCTTTTCTCATCCAGGTGTTGATGCAAAGGGAATTGTAAGAGCCACCATTAACAATATATCAAATTATTTATCATCTAAAAGATTAGAAGGTGCTTCAACAATAACTCAACAAGTGGCTAAAAATTTTTTATTAACAAATGAAGTTAGTCTTAATAGAAAATTAAAAGAAGCAATATTGGCATTTAGAATAGAAAGAGCTTTATCAAAAGAAAGAATTTTAGAATTATATCTTAACCAAATTTATTTAGGTGAAGGAGCGTACGGTGTAGCTTCAGCTAGCCTTGAATATTTTGACAAACCTATTAATGATTTAAACTATGTTGAAGCTGCATTGTTAGCGGCTTTACCCAAAGCACCCAGTAGATACAATCCCTACAAAAATATCAAGATTGCAAAATTTAGAAGAGATTTAGTATTGAATAATCTCTTAGACAATAATTACATTAACAAAAAAAGCCATAAAAAATTTGTAAATGAAAAAATTATTTTAAAAAAAAGAAAAAAAATATTTTTAGAAGATACAAGATATTATGTTGAAGATATTCGAAAGAAAATTGTTTATCAATTTGGCTTTGATAAAGTTTATAAACAAGGATTTATTATTAAAACTCCTTTAAATTTAAGTTTACAAAATATTGCAAATGAAACTTTAAGAGAAGGCTTAGAAGTTTATGATAAAAGAAAAGGATGGAGAGGTTCATTAGGTAATATAAAAATTTCAAATAATTGGCACAAAGATAAAGATTTAAAAAAATTTAAATTAGAAAAATCAATTAGTTGGGAATTAGCTATAGTAAAAAAAATTGATCAGTTTTCAATTGAAATTGAAACAGAAAAAAAAACAGTAGGCAAAATTAATTATGAAAATATATCTTGGACTAAAAAAGAATTTAGCGAATTAGTTAGTGTTGGAGACATCATCTACGTTAAAAAAATTAATAAAAAAATTTATGAATTAAAACAATTACCAAAAGTTAACGGTGGAATTGTTGTAATGGACCCGTTTACAGGAAGAGTTCTTGCTCTAAGTGGAGGATTTAGTTTTAAAAAAAGTGAGTTTAATAGAGCATCACAAGCTTTAAGACAGCCAGGATCGGCGTTTAAACCATTTATTTATGCACTTGCTTTAGAAAATAATTATTCTCCATCAACATTAATTCTTGACGCACCATTAGTTTTAGAACAAGGATCAGATTTAAAAATGTGGAAACCAGAAAATTATGGTAAAAAATTTTATGGACCATCAACTCTAAGAATGGGTTTGGAAAAATCAAGAAACTTAATGACAGTCAGAATAGCACGGGATTTAGGTTTAAAAAAAATAGTTAATTTTTCAAAGCAAATTGGTATTTATGATTATCCAAATGAACTTTTGTCTATTTCTTTAGGCTCAGCAGAAACAACGTTGTTAAAATTAACTTCTGCATATTGCTCATTTGTTAATGGAGGAAAATTAGTTAAACCAATATTGATAGACAGAATTCAAAATAGTGAAGGAAATACTATTTTCAATAGTGAAACAAGAAAATGTGTTAATTGTGATCACATATCTTTTTTAAGCGAAGAGGTACCAAAAATAACAGATAATTTTACAAAAATATTTTCGCCTGAAACTGCATATCAAATGACATCAATGCTTGAAGGTGTTGTAAAGAGAGGAACCGGAAGAAGACTTAAAGATCTTAATTTAGATCTTGCTGGAAAAACTGGAACAACAAATAAAAATACAGACACCTGGTTTGTTGGATTTACATCTAAATTAGTTATAGGTGTCTATGTAGGTTTTGATGAACCCAAATCATTAGGTAGACGTGAAACAGGTGCAAAAACAGCAATGCCAATATTTAAAAATTTTGTAAAAAAGGCAATAAAAAAGAAAGATGCAAGACCTTTTAAAGTTGCAGATAATATTACTATGATGGTCATTGATAGATTGACAGGTAAAAAAGCCAACTTTGATTCGAAAGAGACATTAATAGAAGCTTTTAAAAAAGATAAAATTAATATTAAGTTAAATCAAAATTTAGATATTAATAATAGATTAAAAAACAATAATATATTAAGGTTCTATTAATGGAAGCTGATTTTTTAAATTGTAAGTATGAAATAGAAAAAATTAATCAAAGAATAAAGGAGTATCTTTGAAAAAAATAAAATCCATTTTATCTTAGAAGAAAATAATAAAAAAATGTTAGATGCCAATTTCTGGCAAGATAAATCTTCTGCTCAAAAGACAATTAAGGAGAAGAAATTACATGAAAATCTAATTAATTCATACGAAAATTCAATAAAAAAACTTTCTGAATTAAATGATTTATATCAACTTGCTAAAGATGAAAATAACAAACCAATAATTAATGAAACTTTACAAAATTTAAAAAATTTAAAACTTGAAGTAAAAAAAAATGAAACTAAATGTTTTCTTTCAAATGAAAGCGATAGTTTAGATTGTTATATTGAAATACATGCTGGCGCTGGTGGAACGGAAAGTCAAGATTGGGCTGAAATGTTAAGAAGAATGTATATGAAGTGGTCATCTAATAAAAAATTTAAATCTCAAATAGTCCATGAACACAAAGGAGACGAAGCAGGAATTAAGTCATCAACTATTAAGATCGAGGGTGATTATGTTTATGGCTGGCTCAAATCAGAATCTGGAATTCATAGATTAGTCCGTATTTCACCATTCGATTCAGGAGCAAGAAGACATACAAGTTTTGCAAGTGTTTGGATCTATCCAATAGTTGATGATAATATTGATATTGAAATTTTAGAAAAAGATTTAAGAATAGATACTTATAGATCTAGTGGAGCAGGAGGGCAACATGTTAATACAACTGATAGCGCCGTAAGAATTACTCATATTCCAACGAAAATAGTTGTCCAGTGTCAAAATGAAAGATCACAGCATAAAAATAAAGAAACATGTATGAATATGCTTAAAGCTAGGTTGTATGATTTTGAAATTAAAAAAAAGGAACAAGAATCAAAAAACTTAGAAAGTACAAAATCTGAAATTGGATGGGGGCATCAAATAAGATCATATGTACTACATCCATACAGATTAGTTAAAGACAACAGAACAAACTATGAAAACTCAAATCCTGACAAAGTTTTAGATGGTGCGATTGATGATTTTTTAGAAAGTTCTTTATTTAAAATAAATGATTAAAAAAACTATTAAATATTTTTTATATTTTTTAATCTTAATGTCGATTGGGATTTTTTATTTAAGTTATTATGGCATTGAGACAAATAAATTTAATAAGATAATTAAAGACAAAATTACAGAAAGTAGTAGCAAAATTGATATTGAATTAAACAAAGTAAAAGCTATTTTAAATTTAAAGAATTTTACAATCAGTATTCAAACCGAAAATCCAAATATAATTGTTGAAAATAGTAAAATAAAACTAGAGAAAATAGGAACTGATTTTTCAATCAATTCTTTTTTTAAAAAAAAATTTGCAATCAAGAATGTAAAAATATCGACTAAAGAAAATAGTCTTAAAAATATTTCAAATATAGCAAGAACTTTTAAAAATACGCCACAATTATTTATTTTTAATAAAATGGTAAAAGGAGGACTGGTAATTGCTGATATTAATTTAAGTTTCGATGAGAATGGCAAATTAAATAATAACTACAATGTTAATGGATCAGTTAAAAATGGAAAGATAAAACTCCTAAATAAAAAAAATGTTAATAACATCAGTTTGAATTTTAATATTAAAGAAGATCAATATTTAATTGAAGATGGTCAAATTGAATATGAAAAATTAAAACTTACTTCTAAAAAAATTAAAGTTGAGAATAAAGGAAAGTACTTTTTGTTTGAAGGAAATATATTGAGTCCTCAGAACTCTAGCAATTCAGGTTTGTTGACAGTTATTTTCAAAAAAAACTTAAAAAATATAGGTATAGATAATATTAACTTTAGATCTGAAAATAATTTTTCATTTAGATTAGAAAAAAAATTCAAAATTTCAAATTTTAAAGTTGACTCTAAAATTGATCTAAAAAAATTAATTTACAAAAAAAAAAACAATACTATAAAAAAATATATTACAGTCTATAATGATTCTGTTGAACTAATTGATCATAAAATTGATTTATCTGCGAGTAAAAATAAACTATTAATTAAAGGTAATGGAAATTTTTCAATTGATGAAAAAATTGAAAAAATAAATTACAAAATTAATATTAGTGACGAGATATATAATTTTAAAACACAAATTGAATTAAACAGTATTCCATTACATATTAAACTTTTTGATTACACGAAAGAAGAAAAAGAAAATTCTTTACTAAGCATTGAAGGTTCATATAAAAAAAACAAAAAAATTCACTTCAAAGAAATTTTGTTTAAAGAATCAAAAAATTATTTCAAAATAAATAACCTTAGCGTAAGTCCAAATTATAAAATAAATTATATTGAAGAATTTAATTTTGATTTTTTAAATGATAGTAAAAAGAAAAATAAAATTTTGTTTAAAAAAAATAATAAGAATTATGAATTATCAGGAAAATTCTTTGACGGAACAATTCTTTTAGATCAAATTTTAGAATCCGATAATGAAGAAAATGTTTTTGATATTCTTAATGATTTTAATTCAAATGTTAACATCGGTATAGATAAAGTCTTTATTGATAAAACTAATCACCTTAATAATCTTAATGGAACTTTAAAATTTAAAAAAAGTAACTTGAAAAATTTGAATCTGCGTGGAAATTTTTTTCATGATAAAAAAATTACTTTTACTATTAATACAAATCAAAATAATGAAAAAATTACTACATTATATTCAGAATATGCAAAACCTTTAGTAAAAAAATATAAATTTATAAAAGGATTTGAAGAAGGTTATTTAGATTTTTATTCTTCTAAAAAAAATAATGTATCAAACTCTACTCTTAAAATTAATGATTTTAAACTAAAAGAATTACCTGCACTTACTAAAATTCTTACGTTAGCTTCACTTCAAGGTATTGCTGATTTACTTACTGGTGAAGGAATTAGATTTAAAGAATTTGAAATGAAATTTAAAAATGAAAATAAGCTTATGACAATTGATGAAATTTATGCAATTGGACCTGCTATTTCACTTATGATGGATGGTTATGTTCAAAAAGACAAATTAATTAGTTTAAGAGGAACTTTGGTCCCAGCTACGACTTTAAATAAAGTTATAGGTTCATTACCTTTACTAGGAGATATTTTGGTTGGAAAAAAAACTGGAGAAGGAGTATTCGGTGTTAGTTTTAAAATTAAAGGTCCTCCCAAAAAAACAAAAACAACTGTTAACCCTATAAAAACTTTAACTCCAAGATTTATTACTCGAACAATAGAAAAAATTAAAAAGAACTAATTTCTAAAGTCATATAGCAAGAATTTGGATCAGTCTTGTAGTGACTGAAAGGTTCACATTTTTTAAAACCAAAGCTTTTAAAGAGACCTCTGGCTGATTTAAAGAATTCTCCGGATCCAGTCTCAATGCTGATTTTTTTTATTTTTAATTTTTTTGCTTCTGCAATAAGGTGGGCAATAATTTTTTGACCATATCCTTTTCCTCTATACTGATCGGCAACTCTAATTGATTTAAATTCTCCATGGTTTTCATTTAAAAATTTTAACGCTCCACAACCCATAAGTTTTTCATTTTTCCATAAACTCCAAAACTTAATACTTGGATCTTTAAGTCCATCAATATTTAAAACATGTGTACTTCCTGCTGGTGATACCGATCTCAATTCAATAAAATGTTTCCTTAGCAATTTATCCACTTCTGAGTTATCAAAATTTCCTTCAACTAATTTCATAAAAAAACTAATTTAATTTAACTTTAATATGTCTTTTTTTACCAATTGATAGTTTGATAAAATTTTCACTGAACAATTTTTCAGTAATAGGAAATTTTTCATCATTAATTACTTGATTATTTATTTTGATACCACTTCCTTTTATTAATCTTCTGACTTCACTTTTAGAACTTTCTAGTTTAGACAGAATTACTAGATCAATAATATTAATTTTTTCACTTATTTTTTTTTGATTAATAGATATTGTTGGAAGACCCAAACCTACAGAGTTGTCTTCAAAAGTTTTTTTTGCAGTTTCCTCAGCTAATTTTGCTTCAGCATTACCATGAAGCATTTTTGTGCATTCATTAGCTAAGAGAATTTTTAGTTTATTAATATTATTGTTTTTAATTTTTTCAATTTTTTCTAAAGTAACATCTGTAAACATTTTAATAAAATTTAAAACATCTTTGTCATCTGTGTTTCGCCAAAATTGCCAATAATCATATGAAGATAAAAGTTTTTTATCTAACCAAATAGCTCCTCTTTCTGTTTTGCCCATTTTAGCCCCAGAAGCTAAAGTTATTAGAGGAGTTGTTAATCCAAAAACTTGTTTACTAGAATGTCTTTTAATAAGTTCTACTCCGTTAACGATGTTACCCCATTGATCAGAACCTCCAATTTGCATAAGACAGTTTTTATTTTTATTAAGTTCAAGGAAATCATAAGCTTGTAAAATCATATAATTAAACTCCATGTAGCTTAAAGATTGTTCTCTATCTAGTCGCAACTTAACACTATCAAAACTAAGCATTTTATTTATAGTAAAATGTTTTCCAATTTCTCTTAAGAATTTTATGTAATTTAATTTACCAAGCCATTTATAATTATTTACAAAAATTGGTTTAAGCTTTGGATTATTTGTTTTTAAAAAAATTTTAAAAACTTTTTCGATATTTTTGATATTTTTTTCAATTTGTTTCTCTGATAAAATTTTTCTTGTTTCTTCTTTTCCTGAAGGATCTCCTATTCTTGTGGTTCCTCCTCCAAGAAGGACAATTGGTCTGTGGCCATGTTTTTGTAATAATCTTAAACACATAATTTGCAATAAACTTCCAACATGTAAACTTGAAGCAGTGCTATCAAAGCCTATGTATGCATTAATACTTTTTTTATTTAGCAAATCAGATAATTCATCTTCGCTTGTGCATTGATAAAAGTATCCTCTATCTTTAAATTCTTTTAAAAATTTATTCATAGGTCTATAGTTTGACAATATACAATATTTAATAAAAAAAAATAAGAATGGGAAAGATATATACAGCTTTAGGATTAATGAGTGGGACTTCAATGGATGGAGTAGATGCTTCTATAATTCAATCAAGTGGTGAGGATCAGTATGATGAATTGTTTAGCAGGTATTTTGAATATAACAGTGATATTTATAGAAATTTATTAAATTTAAGAGATAAAATTACTAGCAATAGAAAGACTAATTATAATAATGCTCTGTTAGAGAGTTTATCTAAAGAATTTAATGATATAGAAAAAAAAATTACACTATTTCATGCAGATGTAGTGAATAAAGTTCTTAAAGAAGCAGGCTTATCAGTTGATTTAATTGGTTTTCACGGACAAACTATTTTTCATAATCCTTCAGAAAACAACCCTCAAAAAAATAAATCTATACAATTAGGAGATGGAAAACTTCTTTCAAAACTAACAAATAAAACTGTTATTTATAATTTTAGAGAAAATGATCTTAAAAATGGAGGAGCAGGAGCTCCGTTAACACCTATTTTTCATTTATTACTAACTAAGAAAAAGTTTAGACAAAATGAGTTGCCTGTATTGATTCTAAATATAGGAGGAATAGCTAATGTTACAGGTATAAATCATTATGATGACAGTAAAAATGATCAATTATTTGCTTCAGATATTGGTCCTGGAAATTGTTTAATAGATAAATGGATAAGAGAAAAATCCAAAAAAAAATATGATGAGAATGGAACCTTAGCAAAATCTGGAAAAATTAATAAAGCAATTTTAGATAAAGCGTTAAGTAATTGGGTTGGCAATATAGATAGTACAGACGGAAGAAAATTGATATCTCATGACATAGGTGATTATGATTATTCTTTTGCTAACAAATTATCTTTAGAAGATGGAGCGGCCACAATAACTGAATATTCTTCCGAAATTTATTCACATTTTATAAATAAATTATTAGTAGACGTTAATCCAAATGCAGTAATTGTTTGTGGTGGAGGAAGAAAAAATAAATTTTTAATGAAAAGTTTTGAAAAAAAAATAGATTGTCCTTTAATTAAAATTGATGATTTTAATATTGATGGAGACTTTATAGAGTCTCAAGCTTTTGGGTACTTAGCCATAAGATCATATCTTAAATTACCAATTTCATTTCCTAAAACTACTGGTTGTGATAAACCATGTACAGGCGGAGTATTAGTTAAGAATTTTTAAAAAAGAGTTGTTTCTTTTTTAATATATTTATCTAAAGTTTTGATCAAATCATCACTAGATTTTGTAAAAAAATGATTTGCCTCTGGTACAATTTGAAACTCTACTTTTATTCCTTTTTGAGCGCTTAATCTTTTATTTAATTCTTTTATGTGATCTTGAGGAACTAGTTCATCTTTTTTTCCGCAGACCACCAAACCTGATGCTGGACATGGTGACAAAAAAGAGAAATCATAAACATTAGGTTGAGGTGAAATTGATATAAATCTATTTATTTCAGGTCTTCTCATTAACAGTTGCATAGCAATTAAAGATCCAAAAGAAAATCCAGATATCCAACATTGAGAATTTTCAAAATTTTCTTTTTCTAACCAATCCAATGATGCTGCTGCATCAGCTAATTCACCTTGTCCATTATCAAACTCTCCATCACTTTTCCCTACACCTCTAAAATTTATCCTGCAAACAGAAAAACCATTATTCATAAATGTATGAAAAGCATCTACAATAACTTTATTATTCATTGTGCCTCCATATTGAGGATGAGGTTGTAAAATTAATGCAATTGGAGATGTGTTTTTTTTACTTTTAAAATATTTAGCCTCTAGTCTTCCAGCTGGCCCAGGTATAAAAACTTCAATTATTTTATTGTCCATATATGTTATTGATTATCGTTCTCAAAAAAAAAATACACTTATCACATGTGAGCGACATTTTGCTAACTTTTTTATTTTACCTAATCTTGACTATTTTAGTCAGGTATATATATAAAGACCAGTAATTAAAGGAATAATATGAAATTAAACACTAGAAGCAGATATGCTGTAATGGCTTTAGCTGATATAGCCAGCTTCAGCACGCAAAACCCAGTATCTCTTCGCGATATTTCCTTAAGACAAAACATTTCGTTAGTTTACCTAGAACAAATTTTTTCAAAATTAAAAAAAAATAATATTGTTAAAAGTATAAGAGGCACTAATGGTGGCTATATACTAATAAAAGACCCTGAAAAGATTAAATTATCAAATATTTTTTTAGCAGTAGATGAAAAAGTCAAGACAGTACAGTGCAAAAAAGAATCTAAAAAAGCATGTAATGGCAAATTAACAAAATGTATCACACATAATCTATGGGATGATCTTGAGACGCATATTAATGAATTTTTTGATAAAAAAAATCTTGGAGATCTTTTAAAGAACAACTTAGAAAAAAGAATTTAAAAATGAGAGAAAAAGAACTAGAAAAAATAAAGGAATATAAATATGGATTTTCTACAGAAATTGAAAATATTAGAGCACCGAAAGGACTAAACAAAGAAGTCATTAAGTTTATTTCAAACATTAAAAAAGAACCTCAATGGATGTTAGATTGGAGATTAAAGGCATATGAAAGACTCCAACAATTAAAAGAACCTGATTGGCAAAAACCAAAATTTCCAAAAATTGATTACCAAGACTTATATTATTATTCTGCTCCAAAAAGTTTAACAGATAAACCAAAAAGCCTTGAAGATTTAGATCCTAAGTTACTGGAAACCTACAGTAAACTTGGAATACCTCTAGTGGAACAAAAAAGGTTAAATAACATTGCTGTTGATGCAGTATTTGATTCTGTATCTGTTGCTACTACTTTTAAAGATAAATTGACAGAACAAGGTATTATTTTTTGCTCTATGTCAGAGGCTATCCAAAAACATCCTGAACTTGTTAAAAAATATTTGGGGTCTGTAATTCCATTAACTGATCATTACTTTGCAACATTAAATTCAGCAGTTTTTACAGATGGTTCATTTGTTTACATACCAGAAGGTATTAGATGTCCAATGGAATTATCAACTTACTTTAGGATTAATGCATCTGAAACGGGACAATTTGAACGAACGTTAATCATTGCAGATAAAGGTAGTTATGTAAGTTATTTAGAAGGCTGCACAGCACCGATGAGAGATGAAAATCAATTACATGCAGCAAATGTTGAGTTAGTAGCTTTAGACGATGCAGAAATCAAATATTCTACTGTGCAAAATTGGTACCCAGGAGACAAAGATGGCAAAGGTGGAATTTATAATTTTGTTACTAAAAGAGGATTATGTAAGGGAAAAAATTCAAAAATATCATGGACACAAGTTGAAACTGGTTCTGCAATTACTTGGAAATATCCAAGTTGCATTCTTAAAGGGGATAATTCCATAGGAGAATTTTATTCAATAGCAATTACAAACAATCATCAAAAAGCAGACACAGGAACAAAAATGATTCATCTTGGAAAAAATACAAAAAGTAAAATTATTTCAAAAGGAATTTCAGCCGGGTTTGCAGATAATACCTACAGAGGGTTAGTAGATATTTCTCCCAAGGCTGAAAATGCCAGGAATTTTACTCAATGTGACTCTTTATTAATGGGTAACAAATGTGGAGCACACACAGTGCCATACATTAAAAATAAAAATTCTAGTTCAAATATTGAGCACGAAGCAACCACTTCTAAGATTAGTGATGAACAACTTTATTATTGCAATCAAAGAGGACTAAACCAAGAAGAAGCAGTAGGTTTAATAGTGAATGGATTTTGTAAAGAAGTTTTACAACAATTGCCTATGGAATTTGCTGTTGAAGCGCAAAAACTAGTTGGAATTAGTTTGGAAGGAAGCGTTGGTTAAATGTTAAAAATTAAAGATCTTAAAGCTAGAATTGATAAAAAAGACATACTTACTGGTCTTAATCTTGAAATAAAACCTGGGGAAGTGCATGCATTAATGGGACCCAATGGTTCAGGAAAAAGCACGCTATCGAATGTACTATCTGGAAAAAAAGGCTATGAGATAAGCGGAAATGTAATTTTTGAAGATAAAAATTTATTTGATCTTGCAATAGAAGAAAGAGCACATAAAGGAATTTTTTTAGCTTTCCAATATCCATTAGAAATTCCTGGGGTAAATACAAGTATTTTTTTAAAGACTACTCTGAATGCAATTAAAAAATCTAGAGGTGAAAAAGAATTAGATGCGATTGAGTTTTTAAAAATAGTTAAGGAAAAAGCATTAAAATTAAAATTTGATGAAAAAATTTTAAGCAGACAATTAAATGTTGGTTTTTCTGGCGGAGAAAAAAAGAAAAATGAAATTCTTCAGATGTCGGTATTAAACCCAAAATTGTCAATTTTAGATGAAACAGATTCAGGTCTTGATATAGATGCTCTTAAAGTAGTTTCAAAAGGAGTTAATGCCTTAAGAAATAAAAAAAATTCTTTTTTGATTATTACCCATTATCAAAGGCTATTAAATTATATCAAACCAGATTTTGTTCATGTTTTAATTAATGGAAAAATTGTCAAGTCTGGGGGCTCAGAATTAGCGCTAGATTTAGAGAAGAAAGGGTATGAAAGTTTTCATTAAATGGAAAAACAATTAAAAACAGATTTTGATAAAGTTATTGAAAACTTAAAATCTTCAAAAAAAGATATTGAATTAAGAAAAAAAAATCTTAATGAATTTATCAAAAATGGTTTTCCCAACAAACGGATAGAAGATTGGAAATTTTCAGATTTAAATCAAATAATTTCATCTAACATAAAGGAATTAAAATTTTTTAACAATATAACAAAACCTGATGAATTTGATCAATCAACTATTGTTAATAATTTTAATCATAACAAAATTATTTTTGTCAATGGA